>CBDUAY010000045.1:0-18236 GCA_965365245.1 uncultured Flavobacteriaceae bacterium
TACTCAGGGTTGTAGGCAAGAGTTTCCGAATGGCGAAGAGATTGAGCAAATAGGTGAAAAAAGAGGTGAAAACCACAATGAAGCCGATCCGCCAAAGAATCCCCTCGGGCATGCCCTGCCATTGGATCAGATTGAACTCTTGTATCCCAAAAGGAATGACCATAAACAGGCCTAACAGGTAGAGCCATTTGGCAAGGGTAATCGGCTGGTATTTTCGAGTTAGACTCTTGATCAGGATCAGGTAGAGCGAATAGGAGGTCGCGTTGACAAACACCAATAGGTTCCCAAGGGTGGCATTAGAAGAAGAACCGATCTCTTTGCCGAAAACGATCAGAACCACGGCCCCAATCATTCCGATGAAAATTCCGCTGAGCTTTCTTTTCGTAACTCGCTCCCTTAGGATAACAGCCGAAAACGACAGAACAAGAATGGGTGAAGACACCATGATCACTGAGGCGCTGATGGGAGTTGTCATGCTCAGTCCTTTAAAAAAAGTTAGCTGGTTCAGAGCTATGCCGAAAATGGCCCCTAGGAGCAGCCTGGGATAGTCACTGATGTCAATCCGCTCTTTTCTCAAAAACAAGCCGACAGTCCAAAATAAGAGCGTGGCTCCCGAAACCCTCAGAAAGATGAAACCAAAGGGTTTGACGTATTGAGGCATGACCTCTTTGGCCACGGTGAAGCTAACCCCATAGATCAGAGTTGCAGAAAAAGCAAAAACAAGTGCCAGTGCTCGCGAATTCACAACTTGCGCATTTAAAAGACAAAACCACGGAACTTATCATCCCGTGGTTCAGTCGTTCCTTTGATGACAGATGAGCTTATTTGCCCTCGTCGTATCTTCTGCTCACCTCTTCCCAATTGATGACATTGAAAAAGGCCTTGATGTAGTCTGGACGTCTGTTTTGGTAGTTCAGGTAGTACGCGTGCTCCCAAACGTCAAGTCCAAGAATTGGAACTCCTCCGCAACCAATTCCAGGCATTAGTGGGTTGTCCTGGTTGGCCGATGAGCAAACTTCAACCTTACCTCCTTTGTGCACGCACAGCCAGGCCCATCCTGAGCCAAAACGCGTAGCAGCGGCTTTTGAAAAGGCTTCCTTAAAGCTGTCAAACGATCCATAAGCGGCATTGATGGCCTCTGCAAGAGCTCCTGAAGGCGTACCTCCTCCATTGGGAGACATCACTTTCCAAAAAAGATCATGGTTGTAGAAACCCCCGCCATTATTGCGCACGGCTGCATTATCCATATCCATATTAGCAAGAATGTCAAGAATGTCTTTGCTTTCAAGATCGGTGCCTGCAATTGCATTATTCAAATTCGTCGTGTATCCATTGTGGTGCTTTGAATGGTGAATCTCCATGGTCAGGGCATCTATATGCGGCTCCAATGCGTCGTAGGCATAGGGTAATTTTGGTAACTGAAATGACATAACTGTAGTTTTAAGTTTTATTAATAACTCAAAGATACGCATAAAAGGATGCCCATGTCAACCTCTTCGGATAGAAAAATTTTATCCTGGCATAGGAGTGCGCAGATTTTTTAGAACTCAAGAGCCCCGCTTCAGGCGGTCTGTTCAATGTCCTGTCCTGAGCTTGTGCAGGGCCTCGGCAACAGCGCTGTGAGAAACAGTTTTGCCCGCGAAGGATTTTGTGATCAGCTCTTTTTCGTGAAGGTTGGCTTCAAGCTGGTTGAGAATGTTCTTCAAGTGCATTTTCATATGACCCTGCTGGATTCCTGTGGTTGTCAATGCCCGCACAGCAGCAAAATTCTGAGCCAGCCCGGCAACCGCAACAATTTGCATGAGCTCCTCTGCGGTCGGGTTCTGAAGAATCTCAAGTGAAAGACGAGCAAGAGGGTGCAAACGGGTGAGCCCTCCAACCGTGCCGAGGGACAGGGGAATCTCAATTGAAAATACGAACTTCCCTTCTTCGATTCGAGCCTGGGTAAGGCTCTTGTATGTGCCACTTCGAGCGGCATAGGCGTGGGCTCCTGCAGCCACGGCTCGAAAGTCATTTCCCGTAGCCAGGATCAGGGCGTCAATCCCGTTCATGATACCTTTGTTGTGCGTTACAGCACGATATGGTTCTGCATTGGCAATGTCAACGGCCTGAACAAATTTCTGTGCAAAGAATTCGGGTCGCTCAGTGGCGAATTCCTCGACAGGACAAGAGACTTCGGCATAAACCCTGCACTCTGGAACGTAATTCGAAAGAATGCTCATGACAATCTCAATATCGTCTCGTGCGAAGGATCTAGCAATCGACTCCAGGCAGGAATTGATAAAATTCGCACCCATGCTGTCTCCGGTTTCGAAGGTTACGTGAAGCTGATAATAGTTGTCGAGCTCCTCGGTCTTGTCTCGGAGAACCACATCGACAATTCCCCCTCCCCTTTTCCGCATGTTCGCAGTAATGTCGTCCGTTCCACGAATAAGTTCATCCTTGACGCCCTCAAAATACTGAACCAAATCGTTCTTCTCTCCCCTGTACATGAAATGAACCTGCCCGACCTTGGTCATCGAGATCACCTTGGCCCTGAAACCTCCTCTTTCACTCCAAAATTTGGCCGACAGTGAAGCGGCAGCCACCACCGAGCTTTCTTCAATGGCCATGGGAAGGGTGTATGCTCTTCCGTTGATCACAAAATTGGGGGCAATGGCATAGGGAACGTAGAAGTTGCTGATGGTGTTTTCGATAAACTCATCATGAAGCTGCTGCAGCTCTTCGTCCTGATTCAGATACTGGCTGAGAACCTTTTTGCATTCTTCATCGCTTTGGAAGAAATTCGATGCCAACCAATCGATCTTTTCTTGCTTTGTGAACTTGGAGAACCCCTTAACTGTCTTTGACATTCTTGAAAATTATGCGAACACAAAGATAGGAAATAGGGTTCATTCGGATACTCACATTCCGGATTTGAAGCATGCAGGATTTCAAGAAAATGATCCAATAAACTGATATTATTCAGAATCTGTTTGATATATTTTCCGTAAACTTGACCCACTTTTATCAGAAACAAGAGTCCTGTATGAGATATTGGTACCTTCTGCTAATCCTTTTTTTTTACGTTGCAACCGCTCAGCAAAAGAAACTGTCTCTTGAAGACATTTGGTTGAAACAGGCTTTTGAAATCGAGACCCTGCAGTCTTTTCAGACGATGAATACAGGGAACTTTTACACCGTTCTCAACCAAAACAGTTATGGAACCTTTCTGGACAAGTTCGATTTTGAGACCCAGGAAAAAATAGAGACCTTGGTCGTCACCCGAGATCTGCCGGGAATTCGATATTTCGAAACTTATGCATTCAACGAGGAAGAGAATAAACTCCTTCTCGGAGTAGATCTTGAACCCGTTTACAGGCGCTCAAAAAAAGGAATTTATTACGTCTATGATTTGGTGTCAAAGGAACTTCAGCAAATCTCTGAAGAGCAAATTCAGGAGCCCAGCTTCTCACCTGACGGAAAAAAAGTGGCATACGTCTATCAGAACAACATCTATGTCAAGGACCTGAGTAGCCTGGTCGTGGACCAGATCACGCAGGACGGCAAAATCAACCGCATCATTAACGGGCTTGCAGACTGGGTCTATGAGGAAGAATTCTCGGTGGTTCGGGCCTATGAATGGAACAGCGACTCGGATCGAATCGCCTACATTCGATTTGACGAGTCCCAGGTTCCGGAATTCTCCATGGACATTTACGGTGATGAGCTTTATCCCAAACCAAAAGTGTTCAAGTATCCGAAAGCCGGGCAGGAGAACTCGAGCGTCCGCCTGTTTATTCATGATCTGGCTACAGGCAAGAGCGTGGAACCGGAGCTGGGGTCATTGAAACAACACTATGTTCCCAGGCTCAAATGGACCCATGACCCAAATTCTCTTGTGCTAACCACACTCAACCGCCACCAGAATAATCTAAACCTCGTGTTGATCGATACTGAAAACAATAGTGTCAGCTTGCTACACAACGAAAAAGACGAGGCCTATTTCGATCTTCACGACAATCTGACCTTTTTAAAAGACAACAGTTTTGTCTGGTCCAGCGACACAGATGGGTACAACCATTTGTACCACTACAGCAAAGAGGGTGAACTCAAGAATCAGATAACTTCAGGGCCTTGGGAAGTCACTAAATACTACGGCTATGACCCTGAGTCAAAGAGGCTGTTTTACCAGTCCACGGAAGAGGGTTCAATCAACAGGGGCATCTTTTCAATTGGCCTCAATGGCAAGAGCAAAAAGAAGTTGAGCCTTTACGAAGGAACGAATGAAGCCGCTTTTAGCAGTAATTTCAAGTTTTTTATCAATACCCACTCTAATGTCGAGACCCCCACGCGCTACGTATTGATGGATGCTCAAACGAGCAAAGAAATCAAGGTTCTCAAGGACAATCAGCCCCTGGCTGACAAATTGAAGGAATACGAATTGAGCGTGAAAGAATTCTCAACCCTGAAGACGGCAAAGGGAGAATTCAACATGTATCTGATCAAACCACCTGATTTTGACCCTGAAAAATCCTATCCACTGCTCATGTTCCAATATTCAGGTCCGGGATCTCAGCGGGTTGTGAATCGTTGGAAAGATCCTCAAAAACATGATTACTGGCACCATATGCTCGCGCAGGAAGGCTATCTGATTGCCTGTGTTGACGGTCGTGGAACCGGTTTCAAAGGGCGTGACTTCGAAAAGACCGTGTATCTGGAACTCGGCAAGAAAGAGCTTGAAGACCAGATTGAAGCAGCCAAAGAACTGGGAAAATTCCCTTATGTGGATGAATCCCGAATTGGCATTTGGGGCTGGAGCTATGGCGGATACATGAGTTCCCTTGCCATTACGAAAGGTGCTGACGTTTTTAAGATGGCCATCGCAGTCGCTCCGGTTACGTCCTGGCGCTTCTATGACACGGTCTACACCGAAAGATACCTGAGAACCCCTGAGGAAAACCCAGCAGGTTATGATGACAACTCACCGCTGAACTTTGCCGAATTACTCGAAGGAGACTATCTTTTGGTTCACGGCACCGGAGACGACAATGTGCATGTGCAGAATTCCATGCGAATGATCGATGCGCTGGTGGATGCCAACAAGCAGTTTGACTATTTCAGTTATCCCGACAGGGCACACGGTATTCGCAAAGGCAAGAACACGCGATTCCACCTTTTCCAAAAAATGACTACATTTATTCGGAATTCACTCGGAGCGCCTGAAAAATAAAGGAAGAACAAAACTAATTTCAAAATTATCACTACATGACCACGGCAGTTAAAGACCCTTCACAAAGAGAAATATTCGGACATCCTGTAGGGCTGTTCATTCTGTTCTTCACCGAGATGTGGGAACGATTTTCTTATTACGGGATGCGTGCCATCCTGGTACTCTACCTGGTTCAGACGACTACCGATGCCAACCCGGGTTTGGGCTGGAGCAACGGAGAAGCACTGGCCCTTTACGGTTGGTACACCATGCTCGTATATGTAGCTTCAATTCCGGGGGGTTGGATCGCTGACAAATTCATCGGGCAGAAAAAATCAGTGCTTTACGGGGGAATTCTGCTTGTAGCCGGACATAGCATCCTGGCAGTGGAGCAACTCTGGGCATTTTACACCGGACTCGGGTTGATCGTAGCCGGAGTAGGGATGCTCAAGCCCAATATCTCGACCATGGTCGGAGGGCTGTACAGACAAGGCGATATCCGTCGCGACAAGGGTTTTACCATTTTCTACATAGGGATCAATGTTGGCGCCTTCCTTTCCAGTCTCATCGTGGGCTACGTGGGGGAGGTCCACGGATGGCATTACGGCTTCGGTTTGGCCGGAATTGGCATGGCCCTGGGATTGATCCAGTACCTGGTGGGACAGAAATACCTCAAGCATGTTGGCAATTTTCTTGGGTCATCAGAGAACCAGCTGGACAAAGATGCCATGAAAAAGCCACTCACCAAAGTTGAAAAGGATCGGGTAATTGTGCTGTTTATTTCTTTCTTGCTTGTGATTGTTTTCTGGGGCGCGTTTGAACAGGCCGGTGGTTTGATGAATATTTACGCAAAGGAGAAGACCAACCGAATGCTTATGGGTTGGGAAATTCCTGCCTCGTGGTTTCAATCCCTCAACGCCATGTTCATCATCTTCCTCGGAACCTCAGTTGCAGCCTACTGGGCCAAGAAAAAATTAAAAGGAAAGGTTGCTACTTCCCTGTACAAAATGATCATCGGACTGATCATCATGGGTACCGGATTCTTCTTTATGTCTGCTGCCTCGTCTCAGTTCGAGAGCCAGGGGTCTTCTGCCATGTACTGGTTGGTTCTGGCCTACCTGTTTCACACGGTTGGTGAGCTTTGCATCTCGCCGGTCGCCCTGTCTTATATTACTAAATTGGCTCCCCTGAAGTACGGATCCCTCATGATGGGAATCTATTTCGCCATGACCGGATTCGGAAACAAACTCGCAGGACTCCTGGGTGAATCCGCGGAAGGCCTGGGTGAATTCACAGTATTCACGGGTATTGCATTGTTCTGTGTGATTTTTGGAACCCTGGTGATGCTCTTTAGAAAGAAACTCGAAATCCTGACCCACGGAGCTGAGGATGACGAGCACGAATAAACCACGATTAAACAAACAGGAACTATGAGTACGAGTGCAGACAATTTTTTCAAAAGCAAAGTTTTAGGGCATCCCTCCGGCCTGTTCGTTTTGTTCTTCACAGAGATGTGGGAACGATTCTCCTATTATGGAATGAGGGCCCTTCTGGTCATGTTCTTCACCGCATCCCTAATGGAAGAAGGATGGGCCTGGCCCAGAGAACATGCCATGGCGCTTTTTGGTTCCTACACAGCACTCGTGTATCTCTCCACACTCGTGGGGGGTTATATGGCCGATAAGAAGATCGGTTATCGAATGGCAGTCGTGGTTGGAGCCTTGCTGATGACCTTAGGGCACGCTTCAATGGCAGTTGAAACTCATTTTTCGGTTTATCTCGGGCTGACCCTTCTCGTTGTGGGTTCCGGTTTTTTCAAACCCAACATGACCTCCATTATTTCAGTGATGTACAAAGATCACGAGGAAAAGAAGGATGGCGCTTACACAATCTTCTACATGGGGGTCAACGCCGGGGCCTTTCTTGGAATTCTTCTCTGCGGTTACCTCGGTGAAAAAGTAGGATGGAGCTGGGGCTTTGGCCTGGCCGGAATCTTTATGCTCTTTGGCATGCTTCAGTTCTGGTTTGCCCAGGGCATCTTTGGCGAAGTTGGCAAAAAACCAGTAGCCAATGCACAAAGCGAAGGACAGGAAGAAGGCACAGACGACGATAAAAGAGCCCCGTTCTCCACGTGGCAAAATGCAGTGATTGTGATCTGTTCGGTACTTGGCCTGACGTGGATACTCAATCAACCCGCTACTAAAATCTCCAATGGAAGTTTCAATCTACTCGATTTTGAACTTTTCGGTTTAGACGGGAACAGCGCAACGATCCTTTTCGCCCTGGCGCTCTTTGTAATCCTGCTTGTTTATCGTCTCACGCTTTATTCGAAGATTACTAGGGAAAAAATGCTGGCCGTGACCTTTTTTGCGTTTCTCACCATATTTTTCTGGGGCATCTTTGAACAGGCTCCGGGAACCCTTACCATCTTTGCACGAGACTATACCAACAGGGTCCTCGAAGGAGATGCAGGCTTTATTTTCAAGGTCGTTAACTCACTGATGACGCTCATTCCTCTGGCCATCATTACCTGGGTTCTTATTTTGCTTTTCAAACAGACCTTCAAGAAATACCCTTTTTCAAACTTCTTCCTTGGGTTGAGTTTTCTGATCATCTGGGCCATTGCGATCTGGATGCTCAATACAGAGTTTCAGAAAGATGTGGCCGAAATTCCAGCTTCCTGGTTTGGCGTTCTAAACTCACTTTACATAATCACTTTCGCACCTTTGTTCAGCAAATGGTGGGAGAGCAAATACAATCCTAGCGCGAATGTCAAATTCGGCATCGGAATGACCCTGCTCGGCCTGGGAATGGCTGTGGTGGCATTCGGGTCCAGGGACATTGCTCCGGGGGCACAGACAGCCTCTGTGAGCATTGTGTGGCTGATCCTGGTATATCTTTTCCACACCTTGGGTGAGCTTTGCGTCTCACCTGTGGGACTGTCGTACGTGAGCAAACTTGTTCCCGCCCGCATGATCGCCTTCATGTTCGGGGTCTGGTATCTCGCCATTGCAATTGGCATGAAGCTTGCTGGGATGTTTGGTGAGAATGTCGACCGCATCGCGAACGAAAACGGCATCAGTTATTTCTTCTGGATGCTGACGTTCATAGCAGTAGGTCTGGGCGTGTTCTCTGTGATCATGCAACCCGTGATCAAAAAATTGATGCACGGCATAAAATAATGAGATCAAAAAGCTGTTAATGAGTTGTAAGCTGATGCCTGTTTTTGCAACTAAGCTTATCCATAAACGAATTTGAAATGAAGAAGGTAGTTTTGTTTTTCGCTTTTGTCCTGTTGGTTTCAAACGGATTCTCACAAAATGAAAAGATCAACTGGATGAGCCTTGAAGATGCTCTCGCGGCTCAGACAAAAGTTCCAAAAAAGATCATAATGGACGTGTATACAACCTGGTGCGGGCCCTGCAAGATGCTTGATAAAAACACCTTTCAGAACCCTGATGTCGTGAAGTATGTCAACGACAACTATTACGCGGTGAAATTCAACGCAGAAGGTGACGAGGCCGTCAAATACAAAAACCTGGAGTTTGGGAATCCGCAGTTTGACCCAAAACGATCCGGGAGAAATGCGCAACATGAGCTAGCACAGGCGTTGAAAATCACAGCCTACCCGACCATTGTATTTTTCAATGAGAATGGAGACACCTTGTTGCCTGTTCCCGGATACAAAACACCAGCCCAGCTTGAACTCTATCTCAAGCTCTTTTACAACGATGACCACGAAACGATCAGCTCCCAGGAAGATTGGGACCGGTACCAGGAAGAATTCGTCTTTCAGTTCAAGAGCTGATTGAATTCAGGGTTTCATTGCTCTTTGTCGTCTTTTTGTTTTAGTTTCGCATAACTCGGCCTCTTTGGGTTGAGGCAGCTAAACACGACATATTGAACTACCTTTCGGTTGAGCATATCAGCAAATCTTTCGGAGAAAGAATCCTTTTCGAAGACATTTCCTTTGGAATCAACAATGACCAGAAGGTGGGTTTCGTCGCGAAAAACGGAACGGGCAAAACAACACTGTTAAATATTCTTGCCGGTGAAGAAAGCGCTGATTCCGGTGAGGTAATTTATCGAAAGGGCCTGAGGGTCTCCTACCTTTCACAGCGGTCTGAGCTCGATCCTTCCCAGACTGTGGAAGAGGTTATTTCCGGATCAGACAACCCCATACTGCATGTCATTTCGACCTATGAAAGCGCCCTCGCAAATACGGAGGATCAGGAAGCGCTTCAAAGTGCCATGGAGGCCATGGATCATCACCGGGCCTGGGACTTTGAAACCCAATACAAACAGGTGCTCTACAAGCTGAAACTGACCGATCTCGGGGCTAAGGTGTCAGAACTGTCGGGAGGTCAGCAAAAGAGACTCAGTCTTGCCGTTATTCTTCTTCAACAGCCCGATTTGCTGATCCTGGATGAGCCAACAAATCACCTCGACCTCGAGATGATCGAATGGCTGGAACAGTTTTTGACAAATGAAAAGATCACCTTGTTCATGGTGACCCACGATCGCTATTTTTTGGATCGCGTTTGCAATGAAATCATAGAGCTGGATGACATGCAGCTGCATCGCTATAAAGGCAATTACTCCTATTTTCTCGAGAAAAAAGAGGAGCGCCTTACTCTTGCGCAAACCACATTGCAGAAGGCAAAAAGCCTCTATAAAAAAGAACTGGACTGGATGCGCAGACAACCCAAGGCCCGAACGACCAAATCCAAGTCAAGGATCGATGATTTTTTCAAAATCAAGGAAAGGGCCCATCAGCGACGAAAAGATCACGTGATTCAGCTGGAAATTCAGATGGAAAGACTGGGCAGCAAGATCCTCGAGATGCATAACGTTAGCAAGGCCTACGATGACGTCGTGCTACTCAATCGGTTTGATTATGTTTTCAAAAGAGGAGAGCGCATAGGCATCATCGGGAAGAATGGCACGGGCAAATCGACTTTTTTGAATCTGGTTACGGGTGCCCTCCCAGTGGATTCCGGTAAAGTCGTTGTGGGTGAAACCGTAAAATTCGGCTATTACACCCAGGATGGCATCTCTATCAAACCCGGTCAGAAGGTCATCGAGGTCATTCGCGAATTCGGAGACTACATTCCACTGGCAAAAGGGCGCAGCATTAGTGCCGGACAACTGCTTGAAAGGTTCCTGTTTGATCGTAAAAAGCAATACGACTACGTCGAAAAGCTATCTGGCGGTGAGCTCAAGCGCCTTTTCCTTTGCACGGTGCTTATTCAGAATCCAAACTTCCTTTTGCTTGACGAACCGACGAATGATCTCGACATTGTTACCCTGCAGGTTTTGGAGAATTTCCTCCTGGATTTCCCGGGAAACCTGATTGTGGTTTCGCACGATCGCTACTTTATGGATCGTATCGTCGACCATCTGTTTGTATTCGAAGGTGAAGGCAAAATCAGCGATTTCCCTGGGAATTATACCGATTTCAGGGCCTATGAGGATTCAAGGCCTGCCGCCTCCGAAAGCAGTGTCGAGAAAAAGACAGACTCCCGTCTGGCAGAGCCGGTAAAAGGACAACTCTCCTACCAGGAGAAAAAGGAGTTTAAAAGACTCGAGAATGAGATTAAGAATCTTGAAAAGAGAAAAGAGGAGATCGAGGGACTGTTTTCCAAAAACGAAATTCCCCAGGAGGATATCGAATCCGAATCCATTAAACTGCAGGAGATCATTCAAGAGCTGGAAGAAAAGGAGGATCGCTGGTTGGAGATCTCCATGAAACTGGAAGAATAAAAAAACCCTCCAAATTTTCATCTGGAGGATTTCTTTACTTTGTTATATTTTCCTTTCGATCCGTGGATCAGATCTGTGCTTCTCAACCCATTTCAAGCAGATTAAAACCTGTGAGAATATCCGAGGGATATTCCAATTCCAGGACTAAAGCTTGAAAAAATCTGATCTTCTGCTCCGAAAGACTGGTATCTCACTTCTCTGTCGCTGTCCAAAAGGTTCTTCACAGACAAGTTTATGTTTGAATTCATATCCTTGCCAAAGCTCTTGTTTACAATGAGATCAAGGCTGTTGAATGGAATCGTATAGGCATCCGGAACATCACCAGTACCCACTACCTGGAGGGTTTTGCCCTGGACATTGTAATACAAGCTGGTTTGCCAGCCGCTGTCTTCGTTGGCATAATTCAAGCCAAAGTTGACAAGATATGGTGACTGCCCCTGCATTTCACGCGTATCGCTGACGGTCTCGCCATCTCTTGCATTCAGCACTCTTCGTTCAAATTCAGGATCAGACATCTGGAGCTGTGATTCGATGAGTGAGAAGTTCAGGTTGAAGCTAAAGTCTTCCCAACTGTCGCCACCAATGAAACCGAAGTTTCTTCTCATTTCAAACTCTGCCCCGTAAACTGTTGCTTTTTCAGTGTTCACAGGAACAAACTGATCCGAAGCAGACAGGAAATAGGTAAGCTCTATGGGGTCTTTGAAATTTTTATAGAAGAAACTTACTGCAAACATCTGTGCCTTTTCACTGAAACGCTCCCATCGCAGGTCTATGTTGTCTACATAAGTTGGCTGCAAGTCTATGTTCCCGTTGAATGTGGTACTGGAGATCGGGTCAAAGATCTGCGTGATCGAGGCTTCCTTAAAGGACGGTCTTGCCGTTGTGCGACCATAACCCAGCCTTAAATTCGATTCGTCATTCAACGCATAGATGAAACTCGCCGATGGAAAAATGTCGTTTTTGTCTAAGAGTTTCTCGTTGTCCAGCACAACGTCCCCCTGGTTGTTTGTCCCTGTATAGAACAGCTCGAATTTTTCAAAGCGAAGTCCCAGGATGGATTTCAATTTGTCAGTGATTTGAAACTCTTCCGAGACATAGGCGGCCGCAATATTCTGATTCGCATCAAAGGTGTTTGTAGGCTCAAAATTCCCTTCTGCAAATGTGCCGCGCTGTGTGTTGACGGTCCATAAATTCGCCGGATTCAAAATCTCGTCGGCATCCCCTTCAAATTCGACACCCGTGCCACCCTGGTACCTGATCTGGTATTGTTGAATCGTGAAGTCTCTTTGCTTGTAGGTGTACTGTCCTCCGAAAAGCAGTCTTGCTTTACTGCCAAA
The DNA here is from genome assembly GCA_965365245.1 of uncultured Flavobacteriaceae bacterium. Lineage (GTDB taxonomy): Bacteria > Bacteroidota > Bacteroidia > Flavobacteriales > Flavobacteriaceae > Lutimonas. The sequence goes on from CBDUAY010000045.1 coordinate 12,292, forward strand.
TAGGTCATGGCGCTTTGTAAAATCCAACTTCCCGACCAGGTTCACCTCCTCAAGGTCCCTCCAGATTCTCAGCGGGCTGCCCGCCGAACTCGGACTCAGGAAATAATCCCCGGTGCTCGGCTCAAATTCGAAGGGCGCTACCCGCACGTCCTTGTCATTGATCTTTGAAAGGGTTGGGGAAATCTTCCACTCGATGTTCCAAGAACCGTCTTCGTTGGAATGCTTTCCGTTCAACAGCACATTAGTGATTTGGCTTTGTGTATATTCAATATTGTCCTTGAAGATCGTCACTGCATCCGAAAACAGGATCTGTTGCCTGAGATATCCGGCAGTCGACACACCGTTCTGGATGTGCATACCCGATAGCTTGAACTTGCTCCTATCCGTCTTGAAGGTCAGTCCCGCCAGGATATTCCAGAGAACGCTATTCTTCGCCAGGTCTCCATTTTGAAGTTTGTCCGGATTCATCTCATTAATCGATTTGTCCTCAAACTTCCTCCAGTTCCCGTTCTGGAAATCTTCGTAATAGATGTATTCGTTTCGATAGGCACCGGCAAATTGATATCCCAGCTTATTACCGCCTTTGCCCACATCATAGAGATTCCCCGCGGTGAGGCCAAAATTCGTGTTCATGAAGCTCGTCTGTCTTTTTGCTGCCATCTCCTGGTTGAACTGGGAGGTCCAAAAAGAAGTTGCAGGATTTTGTGCCGATGGAGGAGGAATCGTAATATCCTGTGGAATCGGGTTGGAGCGAAGCCCGTTGTCAAATCCCAACAGCTCGGTATTGCTCTGCTGAGAGCCCAGGTAATTGTCGTTGAAGTGCATGCTCGGGTTGTATTCGGCTCCCACCGAAATGCTGTACTCCTCCTTATTCGGGAAATCCTTTGTGATGATGTTCACCGTACCTCCCGTGAAATCAGCGGGATAATCTGCAGTGAAGGATTTCACAACCTGGATGTTGTCCAAAACATTGGTCGGAAATATGTCCATCTGAATCGTGTTTCGATCCGGATCGAGACCCGGTATGTCCACCCCATTGAGAATGGATTTGGTATAACGGTCTCCCAGACCGCGCACATAGACGTACTTGCCGCCCTGAACCGATACCCCCGGGACACTTTTGACGGCCTTGGCCGAGTTGCTGGCCCCAATTTTAGTAAACGTCTGGGCGGATATTCCGTCCAGCAGGTTAATAGACTTTTTCTGAACGTTCAGCAATGAAGCCTCCGTGTTTTCTGCGGTTGTCGCCCGCACTACTACTTCCTCCAACTCGTTGCTAAGAGGACCAATGCTCGCATTGAGCACCGTGGTTTCATTGGCCTTAATCACCACTTCAGAAATTTCGGAAGTTTCATATCCAATGAAGGAAAATTCAACCGTATAAACCCCGGGCTCCAGCTTCAGTGCGTAATTCCCTTCAAAATCGGTAGTCGTTCCAGCCGAGGTGCTTTTTACCACAACATTGGCAAAGGGCAAGATGTCATTGTATTCCTTGTCAAGCACCTTTCCCGAGAGCTCGCCGGTTTGGGAAAACATTCCCGTTGTCCAGACCAGCACCGTGGCTAAAATCAAAATCGTTCTTTTCATTTTTCTATGCTAAGTGTATCTATTGTTCTGTTTCTGTTACAAGCCATTGCTCACCCTTCTTAAGGCGAGCAATGGTCTCAATAGGTCAGTCTGTTCGAATCGTTTAGAGTGCACCTTTGCCTTTGGCATAAGTCCAGTTGAAATCGCCCAGGTTTGCGCCAACCGAGTTAGCTCCTTTATCGACTTGAGTTGTCCAGTCGGCAGCTCTAGTTGTAAAGTCGGGGTTTTCAATGATTTTCGACTCCGTGGGGTCCCCGTTGTCATCCGTAGCGACTTTTTCAACGAAGATGGAGTTGTCAAATCCAACCACTTCCCAGTTAGAGAATGTGAGAATCCCGTCAAGGAAATTTTGAGAAACCTGGTTGTTATCCAACTCTACATCGGAATTGTCTTTGAAACCATAGGCGTAAATGCCGTTTGAAGCTCCCATGGCACGACTTCTATAGTCAGCGTACTCTCCACCTGGAGTATCAGCATTGCCTATGAGGGTGATATTGTTCAGCGTAAATTCTCCATTCAAGGAACCCTCAGGGCCGTCGATTTCCAAAGCGTGATCAGAGCTTACGTCCAAAATGACAACTGAGTTGCTTACCGTTCCTGCATATCCCTGATCGATGTCCAATCCGTCATCACCCTGAGCCCAAACAAGCATGTTTTCGGTGTTCACTGTTCCTCCGAAATATTCAACTCCGTCGTCTACATTGGCTACGACCTCTACATTGTTGATCACAGTACCCGATCCAACTGCACCAAGGGTCAACCCATTTATTTCATTGCCTTCTCCAATGAGAGCTCCTCCGTGACGTATCGAAACGTATTGGAAAACTCCAGAGTTGTCTTCAGGATCATCTCCCCCGTAAAGACCGAAAGTGTCTCCGGCAGGAATTCCTTCAATTTGAACTTCCTTGACATCGCCTCTAAATGACCCGGGGGCGTATCCAAGGATTAAAACGCCTCCCCACAGACCCTGGTCGAGCTCGCTCAAGTTTGTGCCAGCTTTCTGACCGACTGAGATATTGTCTTCAATTGATGTGAAAACTATCGGGCTGTCTGAAGTTCCCATTGCCATGATCTTCCCGCCACGTGCAACAATCAAGGCAGAAGCAAGAGATCCTATACCTCTCTCTCCTTTGATTATTGTGCCCGGCTCTATTTCCAGAGTAACTCCTTCATCAACAACCACTTTGCCGGATAATTGATAGATGTTGTTGGCCGTCCATTTCTCATCAGCCAGAATCAGGCCTGACTTTAAGACTATTCCAGTACATGGCTCGCAGTCAGGACCTCCGCAGTCAACACCGGTCTCTCCGCCATTCTGTATGCCATCGTCACATGTCGCACAAGGAGCGCAGCTACCTCCGCAATCAACTCCCGTTTCATCACCGTCCTGGATTCCATTGAAACAGGAGGCATTGGCGCCACTTCCGGGTTCTTCACTGCAACATCCCGAAAAGAAGATCATTGAGCTGAGAAGAAATACTGATAAAATAATTCGTTTCATTCGTTTAAGAGTTTTAGTTATTAATTTCTCCGCTGCAAAATTGGCACTTAGATGTTATGATATCGTTAACCACTATTTAACAGTCAATCAACAATTCGGGAGTATTGCCAGGGAATATTAACTTATCGTTAACTGAGGCCAAAGCATTAAAATTTGGCTATTTTTGTCCATACTTAAATCTAAGATTCTGATTATGAAGAATGAATCCATCAAGATTCTGCTCGTAGATGATGAACCTGACATCCTGGAAATCGTTGGATATCACCTCAAAAAAGAGGGTTACCAGATTTCAACCGCCTCCAACGGAATTGAAGCCTTGAACAAGGCTCAAAAGATAAAACCTCATTTGATCCTGTTGGATATCATGATGCCAGAGATGGATGGCATAGAGGCCTGTGAAAAGATTCGTGGCCTCGAAGGGTTGGAAGAGGTGGTGATTGCTTTTTTCACCGCGCGCGGAGAAGATTATTCCCAGGTCGCGGGTTTCGATGCCGGAGCAGATGACTACATCACCAAACCAGTCAAGCCTAAAGTGCTGATGAGCAAAGTAAAAGGTCTGCTCAGGCGTTTGAAGAACAAGGACACAAGAACGGAGAATGAGCTGGTTTATGAAGGGATTAAAATTAACCGGGATCAGTACTATGTGGAGATCGATGGAAAGCAAATAACCCTGCCTCGCAAGGAATTCGAATTGCTGTCCTTGCTGGCGAGCACTCCAAACAAGGTTTTCAACCGGGAAATCATTCTAAAAACGGTCTGGGGTCAGGACGTCATCGTCGGAGGTCGCACCATAGACGTGCATGTCAGAAAGCTTCGAGAGAAAATTGGAGACGATTATATCAAGACCATCAAAGGGGTCGGTTATAAATTTGTGGTTTAAGTCTCCGAACCCGTATATTTGAGGGTGAGAATAAATCTACTGAACAGAAATGTCCTCAAAGCATCCGCATTGATATGCGCAGCACTCACTTTAATTGGGATTGTTTTGCACTATCTTGTTGGTTTTTCCCTGGCTGGAATTCTTCTTTTTTCTGTTCTCAGCTTTGCACTTGTTTTCCTGTCTGTCAGGACCTTCTTGCGTCAATTCATACTGACAGAACTGAGAAAGGTGTATGACTCTTCTCTATTCCAAAATGAGCCCTACCTGAAAAAAGAATCGAATGACCTCGACTTTGAGCTTTTCCTCTCTAAGGTTAAGTCCTTTGCCGAGAGCAAACATCACGAAATCGAACAGCTGCACAACCGAGATGACTTTCGAACAGAATTCATGGGAGACGTGTCGCATGAACTGAAAACACCATTGTTTACCGCACAGGGATATTTGCTCACGGTTCTGGAAGGCAATATGGAAGACGAGAAACTTGAAAAAAAATACTTGAGAAGAACTGAAAAAAGCCTTAACCGTTTGAATTCCATCGTGAAGGATCTCGATACCCTGGCCAAACTGGAAACAGGGATGAAATTGAAACAGGAATCTTTTAACATAGTTCAGTGTGTAAGGGAGGTGATGGATATGCTCGAGTATTCAGCAGAGAAAAAAGACATTTTGCTCGAATTCAAGGAGCCCTATGACTATCCCATCATGGTTCAGGCCGACAAGAAGAAGATAGAGCAGGTCCTGACTAACCTGATTCAGAATTCAATCAATTATGGCAAATTGGGGGGCACCACGAGCGTATCGTTCAGTTCCCATTCGCTGCACCGCCTCCTGGTCGAAATTAAGGATGATGGCATGGGCATTGATGCCGAAAGCCTTCCTCGTCTTTTTGAACGCTTCTACCGCGCAGACAAAAGCAGATCCCGTGAACATGGTGGTTCAGGCCTTGGGCTGGCCATCGTCAAGCACATTCTTGAAGCTCATGACCAGGAGGTGTTTGTTCAAAGCGCTCCAAATCAAGGGTCTACTTTCTCTTTTACACTCAACAAAGCAGGTTGAGATCCAAAGTTTTCAGCAAGAGCCCAAAGAGGAATGCAATATTCTTGTTTTTTCAATGTTACCTAAATGTTACCAAATTGTTTATTTTTTGTAAATTTGGGGTAAGGAACTAAAAAATCAGGAATCATGAAAAAGTTTATCGCAGCTTTAATCCTAACACTTTCAGCAACCGGTTTTGCTTTCGCTCAGGATAATCAACCTACTTTCGAAAAACAGGATGACCTGGTCAAGGCCACCTATTATCACGATAACGGCATGGTCAAGGAGGTCGGATATTTCAAGGATGATAAGCTTCATGATCAGTGGATCCATTATGACAATACCGGCAAGATTTCCGTTGTTGCCAACTACAAGAACGGCATCAAAGAAGGGAAGTGGTATATCGTTGGAGAAGAAACGACTAAAGAAATCACATACAAGAAGAATAAATTGGTCAAGGTCGAAGAAGTACAGGGAACTGATCTGTCTTTCATCTGAGAAGAATCAGTTGCCTTGCAGAAAAACATCAAAGAGGGATGCATAGTCAGTCTTTTTTGATGTTTTTTTTGTTTCTACCCATTGATATTCCAGAGCCTCCTGTATCGAATTCCAGCCAAACTCGCTTTGCCTGACGGTGGGGAACCATCCTTTTTCCTGCATGCGCTCTGCCAAATACTCCTGCTCACTTTGCCCCGGGGTTGGCACCAACAGTGCTTTTGCGCCCAAAGCATGCAGATCCATAATGCTGCTGTATCCCGACCGCATGATGAGAAGGTGGCTTTGTCCAATCAGTTTTTCCAGTTCATCCGCCAACATAAAGTTGTGAATCGTAAGGTTTTGCTGGGTAAAGCATGCTTGAGGTTCGGTCACACCGCGCACCAGGACAACTTTCTCCTGTCGCTCTTCTTCCGTTTCCTCCTCAAGTCGCTCCCAATCTTCATA
>CBDUAY010000046.1:0-17397 GCA_965365245.1 uncultured Flavobacteriaceae bacterium
GTTTCACGCCTGGCTCAATCCTTACAGGGCTGTTGTGAACTACCAGGAGTATCAACTCAACCCGTTCCCTTTGACCTATGAGCGGCCGGAGTGGTTTATCAACTATGGGAAAAACAAGTATTTCGACCCGGGAATTCCCGAAGTTCGCGAATACACTCTCAATATCGTGACTGACATCGTTCAGAACTACGACATCGATGCCATTCATTTTGACGATTACTTCTATCCCTACAAGATCAAAGGAGTGCCTTTCCCGGACGAGAAATCCTTTGAGGCCTATGGGGGCTCCTTCTACCCCAATGATCGGGATGCGTGGAGACGAAACAACGTGAATCTGATCATTAACCAGCTTCACAGTCGAATCAAGGCCATCAAGCCCTGGGTCCAGTTCGGCGTGAGTCCCTTCGGGGTCTGGCGCAACGGAGACAGGGATCCGCGGGGCTCAGACACGAAAGCCGGCCAGACCAATTACGACGACCTTCACGCCGACATCGCGCTTTGGATTCAAAGAGGTTGGATTGATTACCTGATACCTCAAGCCTACTGGCACATTGGTCACGAGCAGGCCAATTATGAAGAAGTCGTGAAATGGTGGTCGGAAAACACTTTCGGTACCCGTCTGTATATTGGACACGGGGCCTACAAGCTCAATGATCAGAAATTCAACCAGGCCTGGTTGAGTCAGAATCCGACTGAGATCGAAAAACAGCTCCGGTTCAACAAAAGCATTTCGAAGATACAGGGAAGCGCTTTTTTCAGCGCCTCTTCCTTTAGAAAAAACCCTTATAACATCCGGGAACGAATGGCGCAGAATGCATATGCGCAAGTGGCACTGACCCCGGTAGTGAATGACAATGTGAAGATGGTCCCCCTTCCGGTTAAAGACATAAGGCTGGAACCAACCGGCAACCGTGAGTTCAAACTGGTTTGGGAGTCACCTCCTCAAAACAAGGAAAAGCAAGCGGTGAAATACCTGGTTTATAGGTTTGAGTCCGACGAAAATACTGATCTGAACAGCCCTTCAGCTAAAGTGGTATTGACAGGTGAACGTCATCTCAATCTGACCAAAAAAGAGGCGAAAACCACCAAAACCGTAGTCATACGAGCGGTGTCTCGCAATAACGACGTCTCCGATCCGGTTTCATTCAAACTCTGATCAGCGCGTAAATACAAGCTCAGTTTCTGAAGAAAGGTTTGAATCGAAGGCATATCCGTTAAGATCAAAGCCTTTGAGGTCTTCAACCGTTTCGCATCCATTCTCAATGATATACCTGACCATCAGACCTCTGGCGTGCTTGGCAAAGGTCATGATTGTCATAAGTTTCCCATTCTTCATGTCCTTGAATACGGGGGTGATGATTTTTCCCTTGAGCTGTTTCACCTTAACTGCCTTGAAGTATTCATTGCTCGCCAGGTTGATGAGCAACTCGCCCTCTTCCATCTCGGCATTGAGAGCATCTGTTATCGAAGTATCCCAGAACTGGTATAGGTTATCTTTTCTACCCACCTTGAGTTTGGTTCCCATTTCGAGTCGATACGGTTGAATCAGGTCAAACGGCTTGAGCAAACCGTATTGACCGGACAGAATCCGCAATTTGTCCTGCAAGTCATCAAGTACGTTGGGAGGCAAGGTGGTGGCATCAAGACCTCTGTAAACCTCACCTGTGAAGGCGTAAACAGCCTGCTTGGCATTCTCTTCGGTAAAAGGCAGGTGCCAATTCTGGTTTCTTTCGTAATTCAGCTTTCCCAAGGCGTCAGAGATCGACATCAATTTCGAGAGGGAACGGGCAGATTTTTTCTTCAAAACCTTGCTCAATCGTTCCGCTTTGTCCAAAAAAATGGGTTCCGAATAGGCATCTAAAGGAGCTTCAGTTTCAAAGTCGAGTGATTTCGCTGGTGATATGAGAATTTTCATGTGTCTTAATATTTAGTTCAAAAAGATTAATTCAAACTTGATTCGCTTCAATTGAATCCTTGGGGACTCAAGGCGTTTTTGAAAAAACAAATTTACGAAAACAATGACTTATGACCGAATGTCTTTTCTGATCAGGACTCCCTGTCCGGATTTTGAGATCTTGTATACACCCGCCATTTTTCAAGACAAGATGTCATGTCAGCAGGAATATCTGATTCAAACTCCATCATTACACCCGTTGTCGGATGCTCAAATCCCAAGGTGCGCGCATGCAGAGCCTGACGAGGAAGAACCTTGAAACAGTTATCGACAAACTGCTTGTATTTGCTGAAAGTCGTCCCTTTCAGGATTTTGTCCCCTCCGTAACGCTCGTCGTTGAACAAGGGATGACCCAAAAATTTGAAATGTGCCCGAATCTGGTGGGTTCTGCCCGTCTCCAGGCGGCACTCGACAAGGGTTACGTAGGAGAAACGCTCGAGAACTTTATAATGAGTAACCGCATGCTTGCCCTGATCCCCTTCAGGGTAAACATCCATCTGCAGCCGGTTTTTCAGACTTCTTCCGATATTGCCTTCGATCGTGCCCTCTTCATCCGCAAGGCTCCCCCAAACCAGGGCCACATATCGCCTCTTGGTTGTCCGGTTGAAGAATTGACTCGCCAGGTGGGCCATGGAATACTCTGTTTTGGCAACCACCAGAAGGCCACTGGTATCTTTGTCGATACGATGTACAAGGCCGGGTCTGTCACTCGAGTTGTTCGGCAAATTCTGAAAGTGATGGATCAAACCGTTGACCAGCGTTCCGGTGTAATTTCCGTGCCCTGGGTGAACTACCAGTCCCGCAGGCTTGTCGATTACAATCAATTCGTCATCTTCATATACGATGTTCAGGGGAATATCCTCGGGAACCAGCAGGTTCTCATGCGGCGGATGCGCCAGAACGACACGAACGACATCGTGAGCCTTGACCCTGTAATTGGCCTTGACCGGAACATCATTGACCAACACATTTCCCGCTTTGATTGCGAGCTGAATCTTGTTCCTTGTCGCGTTCTCGATGAAATTCATCAGGTACTTGTCTACGCGCAGTGGCTCCTGACCTTCAGCAGCGACGAATTTGTGATGCTCGTAGAGCTCGTCGTTGATCTCGTGTTCATTCTTGTCACTCATGAATCACTGGATCTCCTCCCTTTCTTCCAAACCGTCACCGAGGACCAGGTCAATTACAGTATTTTTCGGAAGGCGAATGCCGGGTTCGATTTTCTTGCCTTTCACCTCGAGGCCCCGGACCACATCTTTTCCAAGATCCGGAATATAGCGCTCCTTTCCAATTTGAAATCCAACGGATTTGAGCTGGGTCACAACCTGGCGTTTGGTGTTGTCAATGACATTGGGCACGGATATCTTGCGATAGTCGGTGGGATTCAGGGTCAGATATATCTTCCTGTTCTCCTTGACAAAATCTCCGGCAACAGGATTCTGTTCGATGACACTTTTTGGCGGATACTTGGGGTTGAACGAGGCCGAGTCGATCACTACATACCGCAAACTGAGATCAGCCAGCTTCTTTTCGGTTTCTTCAAGGCTTAGTTTCTCAAGGTTCGGAACCGCGATTCTTTCATCGTGCTTGGTATGGTAATTCAGCCATTTTCCAAGGATAAAGACCAGCAGCAGACTGACGGCCACAACCAGGATTACAGTTCTTAGGAACTCTTTGCTTTTAAGGTATCCGAATAAGCTCATCTGAGTGAAAAATTTTTCAAATATAAAGGATTTTCACTAGGCGACCCCACTCCCTGCACCCATTGAAGTCTTTTTCGTAAGTTTGTTTTGAACCAATTAAACTGGCAAACGCTGCGGCTCAATGAAAAAAAATATTGCCATCATCATGGGGGGCTACTCCTCGGAGGCCGGCATCTCGCTTAAAAGCGGACAAGTTGTATACGAAAACCTCAACCGGGAGAAGTACGTCCCACATCGCGTTCACATCTTGAAGGACAAATGGGTGTATGTGGACGAGGCGGATCGTGAACACCCAATCAACATGGAAGATTTCAGCACTACGGTAAACGGGTACAAGACACGATTCGATTTCGTATTCAATGCCATTCACGGTCACCCCGGTGAAGACGGAACGATTCTCGCCTATTTCGAATTGCTCGGTCTTCCGCATTCCTCGGCTTCCTTTTACCAGATGGCCGTTGCGTTTAACAAGCGTGACTGTTTGAGTTTGTTGAAACCTTACGGGGTGCACACGGCAAAGTCCGTATATCTCAACCAGGGCGATGAAATTGATCCCGATTTCATCATAGCTCAAACAGGTTTGCCTTGCTTTGTGAAACCCAACCGGGCTGGATCCAGCTTTGGAATCACCAAGGTTTATAAAAAACAGGACCTGGATGCCGCCCTGGACAAAGCCTTTTTGGAAGACGACCAAATCCTGATCGAAGAATTCCTCGATGGCACCGAGGTTTCAGTAGGGGTCATCACCCTTAGTGGCGAAATAAAAGCCATGCCCATCACAGAAATCGTCACGGAAAATGATTTCTTCGACTACGAAGCCAAATACCTGGGCGCGTCCCAGGAGATAACCCCCGCACGGATTTCTGAAACACAGCGTAAGAACGTGGAACAAGAGGCCCGTAGAATTTACTCGACCTTGCAGCTGAAAGGACTTTCAAGAATTGATTTCATGCTCGTGGGAGACACGCCGTATTTCATAGAGTTGAATATGGTCCCGGGTCTGTCCGCTGAGAGCATTCTTCCGAAGCAAGCGGAAGAGGCGGGTATGAGCCTGACCGAGTTGTTCGATAGCGCCATTGAAGGTAACATTAATTGAATTCCCAAATTGAATTCCCATGAAAAGAGCCGTATTTCCCGGATCATTCGATCCTTTGACCCTAGGACACACCGATGTGATCGACAGAGCCCTACCGCTGTTTGACGAGATTATCATTGCCATTGGAACCAATTCCTCAAAATCCTACATGTTCTCCCTGGAACAGAGACAGCGGTTCATTGAAAAAACCTACCAAAGCGAACCCAAAGTGAGAGTGGATACTTATGAAGGCCTTACGATCGACTATTGCAAAAAGATCGGGTCTGATTTTATCCTAAGGGGTCTTAGAAATCCAGGTGACTTCGAATTCGAAAAAGCCATTGCGCAGACCAACCGGAAAATGTCCAAAATAGAGACCGTGTTCCTCCTGACCAGCGCAGACACCTCCTACATCAGCTCAAGCATAGTCCGTGACATTCTCGTCAACAAGGGCGACGTCTCCATGCTGGTTCCACCAGCCGTGATCACAGATGATATTCAGTAAGGCTTTTTGGAAAGAGCTCAGGGTTCGCGGCAAGGTGATACCTAGGATCATCAATATCGTCAATGATGATGTCCTGGAAAAGCGGATCAGATTTGTATAGCAGTGCCTTGCACTCTTCGCTCAGGTGCTTCAGCTTGACGGACTTTCCTTCTGCCTTATACTTCTTGACCAGGTTGGCAATGGCCTCCAAAGCCGAGTGATCGCTGATTCGCGACTCGACAAAATCAATCTCAACATGGTCAGGATCGTTTTTAATGTCAAATTTCTGGGCGAAGGTTGAGATGGAGCCAAAGAAAAGCGGTCCCCAAATCTCGTAAACTTTCGTGCCGTCTTCTTTCATTCGCTTTCTCGCCCGTATGCGCTTGGCGTTTTCCCAGGAGAAGACAAGCGCACTGACTATGACTCCGGCAAATACTGCGATGGCCAAATCGAAAATGACCGTGAGCGACGAAACAAGCACCAGGACAAAAGCATCTGATCTTGGAATTTTGTTCCAGATCCTGAAGCTACTCCATGCGAAGGTTCCAATCACGACCATGAACATCACTCCGACAAGCGCGGCAATCGGAACCTGCTCGATATAACTTGAAGCGAAGAGGATGAAAGCCAGCAGCATTAGGGCTGCCACGATGCCCGACAGGCGACCTCGGCCTCCAGATTTGATGTTGATTATCGACTGACCGATCATTGCGCAACCTCCCATGCCTCCGAAGAGACCTGTAATGACATTGGCCGAACCCTGCGCAACACATTCACGGTTACCGTTACCACGAGTATCCGTAAGGTCATCTATCAGGTTCAGGGTCATCAGCGATTCAATGAGTCCAATTGCAGCTAGGATCAGTGCATATGGAAAAATAAATGTGAACGTCGACCAATTAAGAGGAACCTTATTGAAAAGCTCCCACTGGAAAACAGGAAGACCTCCTTTCAGGCCTTCTCCTCCCCCGTCACGAATAAAGGATCCAACGGTTGCGACATCTAAATTGAATCCGATCACCAGTGCGGATACCACCAGGATCCCAATCAATGCTTCAGGCAATTTAGCCATGAGCTTTATTTTAGGAAGAAAGTACATGATGAGCATGGTGAGTCCGACGAGCCCAGCCATCAGGTAGAGCTCATTACCCTGCAACCACACTTTCTGATCTCCTACCGTCTTCTTGAACATGCCCAGCTGGGACAAAAAGATGACGATCGCAAGCCCGTTTACAAAGCCCATCATTACAGGGTGCGGGATGAGCCTGACAAATTTACCCAGTTTGAAAACCCCGGCGAGAATTTGAATGAATCCCATTAAAACAACCGTAGCGAACAAGTAATAGAGTCCGAGGTTTTCACCCGGCTCCCCCAGGTCATTCCCCCTGGCTACAATGCTTACCATAACAACGGCCAGAGCCCCTGTGGCTCCTGAGATCATTCCGGGTCGTCCTCCGAAAACAGAGGTGATCAAGCCGACCATGAAGGCCGCATAGAGACCCACAAGGGGATCTACTCCTGCTACAAAAGCGAAGGCTACGGCTTCGGGCACCAGGGCCAGGGCCACAGTGATTCCGGAAAGAATATCGTTCTTGACATTGGGTAATCTCCTGGTAATGAATTCAGTCATCTGTTGGGCTTGTTAAAAAAGCCGCAAAGATAGGATAATAATATTGAAAGGGGCAAACGCTAAGTTCACGCGCCACGCCGGATCTCCTCCTTCAGAAGCAGTTCTATGTTCGGATAGGTATTTTCAAAAACGGCATGCAGGTCAGAGGCTGATTTCCAACCCAAATCCGTAATTCCCTCTTCAACCTGAGGACTCAAAACCTTTTGATCGGAATGCATGAGGTACCAGTAGGTCACTTTCAATATTTGCTTTTCCTTGTGTTCATAAATGTGATATGTGTTCTGAACCCTTGAACCAAGTTGCAAACTGGAAAATCCGCATTCTTCCCGGACCTCTCTGACAGCAGCCTCTTCCGGGGTTTCACCGGGGTCGATCTTCCCTTTGGGCAAGTCCCATGTATCGTGCCTGTATATCAAAAGATACTCGTCATTATTGTTCTTTACGATCCCTCCTGCAGCCTCTATAACCTTGAAGTGTTCCGCAAAAACCTGCCACATGGCAGAAGAACTATCCCCCCTCAGAAGGAAGCTCTCCCCTTCATTTCGTTCGAGCGACAGAAGCACTCTTTCCAGATTCGCCTTTGTCCAGTCAAGACCTTCCAGCTCCTCTGAAATATCGCTTCGATCAGTTAAAATAACTGAAGCATGATCTTTAAAAATTACATACATTTGTAGCATGGTTTTTGACAAAAATACAGCAAAAAAAACAGCCGAATTGCTTTTGACGATCAAGGCAATCAAATTGAGCCCCGAGGACCCGTTTCAATGGGCTTCAGGCTGGAAATCCCCCATCTATTGTGACAATCGGATCACGCTTTCGTATGTGATGATCAGAAACTTCATCCGTGAGAATCTGTCAAAGATCATTCTGGAAAAGCACGGTCAACCGGATGTTATAGCTGGGGTGGCTACGGGCGCAATCGCTATAGGGGTCTTAGTGGCCCAGGAACTGGGAGTTCCATTTATATATGTACGCCCCGAACCCAAGAAGCACGGTCGAAAAAATCAAATCGAAGGCTTTCTCGACAACGGTCAGAATGTAGTGGTCGTCGAGGACCTGATAAGCACGGGCAAAAGCAGTCTAAATGCTGTAGAGGCACTCAGAGAAGCTGGTGCACGAGTAAAGGGCATGGTGGCAATCTTTAGCTACGGCTTTGACCTCGCGACATCTAATTTTGCAGAGGCCAATGTCGACCTTACCACACTCAGCGACTATGAGAATCTGCTTGACCAGGCGCTTCACACGAATTTTATCGACAATAAACAATTGAAAACCCTGCAGACCTGGCGAGAAGACCCGGGAAACTGGGACATATCTTAAATCAGAGTAGTGTAATCCCATGAATTTAGAAAGTCCGAAAATAACAGTCAACAAGTCGAGCAAGGAGCTCTTTGACTATTTGTCAAAGGTTGAGAATTTCGAAAGCATCATGCCCGAGAATACGGATAAATTCGAAGCCCGTGAAGACTCTTTTGTTTTTGCGCTCAAAGGCATGCCCGAAATAAAACTCCGAATGATGGAGGGAGAGGCTCCTAAAAAAGTGGTTCTCGGATCAGCCAGCGAAAAATTTCCCTTTTCACTGACGGCCGACATCCAGGAACTCGAAGAAGACAAATGTGAAGCTCAGCTCCTGTTCTCGGGAGAGTTCAATCCCATGGTGGCGATGATGGTCAAAAACCCCTTACAACGATTTATCGACACGCTCATTGAGAACATCGGGAAAAATTGACAGTTTTTTTAATCTGCGTTTTCGACTTCACAGATATTCAATTTCCTTAAAAGCGTAGTGGGCCTCGCTCCCGTCTTCCTTGCGAAGTGCGAGCAGTCCGTTGTCGGTAGTGCCTGTTATTTCGGCTAAAAAGGGTTGACCTGACGGCACACGGAACATATGAGGCACATTTCTGCGATACATGTGTTCATTATAGTTTGCCCTCAATGTCTCGTATTGACCGGTTTCTATGAAACCAATCTCTGCTTTGATGCTTTCAACCAGTGCCTCCAGGACTGCATTTAGATTGTAATGGTTTTTGGTGCGCTGTTTCATGGACACCGCATCGGGCAAGTAGGGCGGGAACTCCTCCTGATTCACATTCAGACCAATTCCGACAATGCTGTGGGTGATTCTGTCACTGACCAGGGAATTCTCAATGAGGATGCCCGCCAATTTTGATGAACCTGACATAATGTCGTTTGGCCATTTTACCTTGAGTCTAGGTACATCAAAGGCTTGCAGGGCCTTGAAAATACCTTGGGAAACTGCACAGTTCAGCAGAAACTGATCGCTGGCTTTCAGCCCAATTTCCTTAATCAAAATGCTAAACGCCAGATTCTTACCTGTATCCGAAAACCAGGCTGCTCCTTGCTGCCCACGGCCCTGCATTTGTTGCCCGGTGCTCACCACGGTCCAATTCTGAGGCGCTCCCTCGCGAACGAGTTCTTTCAAATAAGAATTTGTAGAATCTGTGGCATCAAGTTTGAAATGAATCATGGGGACAATTGCAGTGGCACTTCAGCGAAAGTGATAAAAATGTGGTACATTTGCAAGAAATTTTGAGCTAAATTAATGACGAGAAAAATAGTGAGCACAGACCTTCTGATTACGGAAATAATCAAAGGAATTGAAGATGTAAAAGGAGAGAATATTACGATACTTGATTTAAGAGACATTGAAAATACCGTGTGCGACTATTTTGTTCTCTGCGACGGAAATTCGAATACGCAAGTGAGTGCAATCTCCGGATCGGTGCAGAAGAGCGTCAGTAAGTCCTTAAAAGAAAAGCCCTGGCACGTTGAAGGTGAATCGAATGCAGAATGGGTGCTGCTGGATTACGTCAACGTGGTAGTTCACGTGTTTCAGAAGCACATCAGGGAATTCTATGGTCTCGAAGAATTGTGGGGAGACGGAAAGATCACAAAAGTACCAAGCGCCTACTGACTCGCTTTACCATTAAAACAAATTCATGAAAAGAGAAGAACCTAATAAAGAAAACGACAACAACTCACCATTCAAGCAGTTCAACTTCAAGTTCAACTTCTATTGGATATACGGGATCATTTTCGCCCTGTTGATCGGCTATCAGCTGATGAACAGCTCAGACGTGGGCGGCAACAAGCTCTCGCAAAACGAGTTCAGAGAAATCCTCAATGACAATGACATTGAAAAAATCCTCATTGTCAATGGTGATATTGCTCAGTTGACGATCAAAAGTGAGGCTTTAAGTTCTAAGGAACGTTACAACAAGTCGAAAAATCCGACAATTTTCGGGCAAACTTCCCCTGTCTACATATATGACTTTGGTGATCTTCAGAATTTTGAGAACAATCTCAGCGAAGCCCGAAAGGAGTACGACCTGGATTTTGACAAAGACAACACGACGCGCACCAGTTTCTTCGATTCCATACTGGTCTGGCTCCCATTTATTTTTATCATCGGACTATGGATCTTCTTTATGAGAAGGATGTCAGGTGCAGGAGGCGGCGGAGCCGGCGGGCAGATTTTCAACATAGGGAAATCAAAAGCCAAGATCTTTGACCAAAACACCAAGGTCAGGACATCATTCAAGGACGTTGCCGGACTGGAAGGTGCCAAAGAGGAAATACAGGAAATAGTGGATTTCCTGAAGAGCCCGGACAAATACACTTCCCTGGGAGGAAAAATCCCAAAAGGAGCCTTACTTGTAGGGCCTCCGGGAACCGGTAAGACACTTCTTGCCAAAGCCGTTGCAGGAGAGGCTGGAGTTCCGTTCTTCTCTCTTTCCGGATCAGATTTTGTGGAGATGTTTGTAGGTGTCGGAGCTTCAAGAGTAAGAGACCTTTTCAAGCAGGCTGCAGCCAAATCGCCTTCGATTATCTTCATAGATGAGATCGATGCCATCGGTAGAGCCCGTGGAAAAAACAGCATTACGGGTGGAAACGACGAAAGGGAGAATACGCTGAACCAGCTTCTTACAGAGATGGATGGTTTTGGAACGGATACGAATGTCATTGTAATCGCCGCCACCAACCGGGCGGATGTTCTTGACAAGGCCCTGATGCGAGCGGGTAGATTTGACAGACAGATCTATGTGGATCTGCCGGACAAGAATGAGAGAAAGCAGATATTTGAGGTTCATGTAAAACCTCTCAAATTGGCCGATGATGTGGATCTCGATTTTCTGTCTAAGCAAACTCCGGGATTTTCGGGAGCCGACATTGCCAATGTTTGCAATGAATCTGCTCTGGTCGCAGCTCGAAAAAGCAAGAAGAAAGTGCACCACCAGGACTTTATGGATGCCGTTGATCGGATCGTCGGAGGTCTGGAGAAGAAGAATAAGATCATTACCCCAAAGGAGAAGAAAACCATCGCCTATCACGAAGCGGGTCACGCCACGGTCAGCTGGATGCTGGAGCATGCGGCTCCCTTGGTAAAGGTAACTATCGTGCCCCGAGGACGTTCATTGGGTGCTGCCTGGTACTTGCCTGAGGAGAGACAGATCGTTGAAACGGATCAAATGCTGGATGAGATGTGTGCGACCCTGGGAGGGCGAGCAGCTGAGAAGGTCATGTTTGACAAAATATCGACGGGAGCACTGAATGACCTGGAGAAAGTCACCAGACAGGCGCGGGCCATCGTAAGCGTCTATGGACTGAATGACAAGATTGGAAACATCACGTATTACGATTCCAGTGGACAGACTGATTATAGCTTCACAAAACCTTACAGCGAGCTCACGGCCCAAACCATTGACCAGGAGATCTCTAAAATCATTGAGAAACAGTATCAGAGGGCCATTGACATTCTGAAAAAGAACAAGGACAAGCTTATACAACTCGCCGAAATTCTCGTGGAGAAAGAGGTGATTTTTGAAGGAGATCTGAGAAAGATTTTCGGGGCGAGGCCTTTCGCAACAGAAGAGCCTGCCGAAACCGAGAAAACGAAAGAGGAAACTGCCGAGGAAACTACCGAGGAAACCACTGTTGAAAAGACAGTTGAAAAACCGAAGTCCAAAGACAGTGAAATCGCCGAGGAAAGCTCAAAATAGTAAAAGTCTTTTTGTACATTTGATGGATATTAATTGACTATGAGTTTCTTCAATAAGTTTTTGAATAAAATCATTAAATCTACTGAAAAGGAAGAGCAAAGCAGGGCTCAGGAGATTCAGGAAGGGTCAATTGACGAAGCATTTGTAAAAAATTTCATCCACAAGGGTGGCAAGTTCCTCTATTGCTCCGATCAGGAAGAGGTCGAGCGAAACCTCATGCAGGTCCTTCAGGAAAACCAATGGAACAACGTCATATCTCATGATGAAGATTTGCACAAGCTTCTGACGAGCATTAACAGTGCCAGAACAAAGAAAATCATCCCTTCCCTACCCTTTCTGACCTATTGTGAGTGCCTTGTTGCAGCCGACGGAAGCATCATGTTCTCCTCGAGACAACTGAAAGACAAAAAGCTCAAGGATCTTCCCAGCAACTTTATAGTTCTTGCGAAAACCAGCCAGATCGTAAAGGATGGAAGAGATGGAATTTCCGGAATTCGAAGCCGTTCTGAAAAAAATGCCCCGACCATTATCAGTTCCATAAAAGACTTCATTATCGATAAATCCGATACAGATTTCATGAGCTACGGCCTCACTAATTCCAAAACGCTATATTTGCTCCTGTTAGAAGACTTATAGGTTCATGAACAACTTTACCAAACGGATCATTTTCGGATTGATTTACGTGGCTCTCATTGTGGCTGCCTCACTCTCCGGACCCATTTACTTCTACGGCCTATTTTTCATGTTCATGCTCGTGTGCATCTATGAGTTCATCCGAATTATCGAACTCGACAGCATCTACCCTTACTTATTGGCGATAACCGCATTTTCTGTGGCCGTGATATCCAACAACAACCTGGTCATTTTCGAAGACGACCTCACCGAACGCCTGATCATCGGAATACTGATCAGTGTGATCTACCTGTCTCTTGTCATGGCCCTGGTCTCTTCCAGGAAGATTGCGATTCAATACGTGGGAAAGAACTTCCTGACGCTGATATACGTGGCTTTACCCTTCGGGCTTCTTATCAAGATTCCCTACCTGAATTTTGATCAAACCTTTGACACCTCTGTCATCCTGGGGATCTTTTTCCTTATCTGGAGCAATGATGTATTCGCTTTTTTGATCGGCAAGAATTTTGGCAGAAACAAACTCATTGAGAGGGTGTCACCCAATAAGACAATTGAAGGTTTTTTGGGAGGATTCATCTTCACTTTCGTCGCAGCTTATGTCGTCGCAAAATATTGCTCGAGCATTCAACCGCTTCAATGGTTCACTATTGCGATTTTAGTGAGCGTCTTTGGAGTTTTGGGAGATTTGATCGAGTCGATGTTCAAGCGACAGGCAGGCTTGAAGGACAGCAGCAACCTGCTGCCTGGACACGGAGGCTTTTTAGATCGACTGGATAGTATTATCTTTGCCACTCCGTTTATATATATTTATTTATTTCTTACCACCTGATGTTTCACAAAGAAGGATTCAAAACCATCCTGATCACGGGTCTGATAGTAGTCGCGGGCATATTGATCACTGATCATTTTATAGCCAATATCTGGATCCAGAAGCCGCTGATGATCCTCTTTCTGCTTTTATTTCTTCTGGTATTGCAATTTTTCCGGGATCCCAATAGGAAAACAGTCCTAAATGACTTCCATGTCATTGCTCCTGCTGATGGCAAGGTCGTGGTGATAGAGGATGTCGAAGAGAAGGAGTACTTCAAAGGAAAGCGAAAACAAATTTCTATTTTCATGTCACCTTTGAATGTGCACGTAACGCGTTACCCTGTCAGTGGCATAGTGAAATACAGCCACTACCACCCAGGCAAATACCTGGTCGCCTGGCATCCCAAATCCTCTGAGGACAACGAGCGCACGAGCATCGTGGTTGAAAACAAAGCCATCGGAGAAGTAATGTATCGCCAGGTCGCAGGCGCCGTGGCACGCAGAATCGTAAACTATGCCAAGGTCGGTCAGCAAGTGGTTCAGGGAACCGACGCGGGTTTTATCAAGTTTGGGTCCCGGTTGGATATTTTTGTACCTTTGGATTTTGAGATTCGCGTGGGCCTGGAGGAATCCGTGCGTGGTGGAGAAACGGTAATCGCTCTAAAAAATGACTGATCTGGACAGAAAATTCAACAAGGCATTTGAAATTGCTTCGGCAATGACCAAAAAGCTGCCACCAGATGTCATGCTCAGGTTTTATTCCTATTACAAGCACGCAACTCAGAAAGACTCCGTGGTCATTCCATCAGGTAACGACATGGTTCGAAATGCATTCAAACTCAACGCATATTTTCAGCTCAACAATATTACTGTGGAAGAAGCCAAGCAGAAATACATCGAGCTCGTGGAGCAATACTCTGAACAGAAAATTGACTAAGCAACCCACCGGAATACTTTAACTACTAATTATTGAAATCAATGAAGCATTTATTTTACATCGCAGTTATGCTGGTCCTTGGTGGGCAGCTGATCTCCTGCAAAAACGAGAAATCAGACACTTCAGAGGCCGAAAAACCGGCCATTAAATTTGAAGCGAGTGAGGCGGGGTCCAGCATGCAGTGGACCGCTTACAAGACTTCGGAGAAAGTCCCCGTCAAAGGGACCTTTAAAGAAGTCAAAATCGTCAGCAGCAATCCAAGTGATGATGCGGCCGGCACCCTGAGTGACCTGGGCTTTGAAATCCCCGTTAACTCAATTTTCACCAATGACACCATCCGCGACGGGAAATTGCAAAAATTCTTTTTCGCCGTGATGGAGAATTCGATGACGCTAAAGGGCAAATTCAACGTCGAAACTGCTAATTCGGGAAAACTCGAGATTTCGATGAACGGGTTGAGCAAATCCTTGCCTTTCAACTATGAGGTGAAGCAGGATACCATACACGTCAACGCAACGATGGACCTCAACGAGTGGGGCGCCCAGGCTGCGCTTGAATCCCTTAACGAGGCCTGCAAGGTTCTTCACACTGGTTCCGACGGTGTCAGCAAGACCTGGAACGACGTAGCTCTCAACGCCAAAATTCTGACGGTTAAAACAGGAAGTTAATTAGGACCCTACAATGAGCGGATGCTTTGCTCCAGGACTTCGATCTTGGCCAGGGCATCCGCTTCTTTTTTCCGTTCATTTGCAATCACCTGCTCAGGTGCATTGTTTACGAACCTCTCGTTGCTCAGCTTCTTCTGCACAGATAAGAGAAACCCCTTGTTGTATTTCAACTCTTTTTCCAACTTCTCACGTTCTGCCTCCAGGTCTATGTTGTCCTGCATAGGAACAAAAAACTCACTGGCCCCTACCCTGAAAGACACTGATTGGTCAACTTTTTCCTCAACCCTTGAGATGGAGGAAACATTGGTCAGTTTCTGGATTGCAGCATCATAAACGGACTCCTTCTCTGAGCTGTCGAGCACGCAGAGTTCGAGGCTCTCCTTGAAGGATACACCCTTTTCCTTTCTGATGTTCCGCACAGCGGATACAATTTCTTTCACTTGTTCAAAATCCTTGAGCAGTTCGCTGTCAAAAGCCGACTGAACCGGATATGCAGAAACGATAAGGGCTTCCTCAGGACTTCTCTCACTGAAGTGCTGCCAGATCTCCTCAGTGATAAACGGCATAAATGGGTGCAGCAATCTGAGGTTCCCTTCGAAGAAGGATACCGTGGCTTCAAGGGTTTTGGAATCTATGGGCTCCCCGTAGGCTGGTTTGACCCATTCGAGAAACCACGAGGAGAAATCGTCCCAAATGAGCTTGTAAATGGCCGTTAGTGCGTCTGACAATCGATATTGTTCAAACTGTTCATCAATGTATTTCAGGGTGGCGTTGAACTTGGATCGATACCATTCAATCGCAAGTTTCGCTGCCTCGGGTTGCTCTGCCTTTTCTGAAAGCTCCCAACCCTTGACCAGTCTGAAGCCATTCCAGATTTTATTGGCGAAGTTTCTTCCCTGCATCATGAGTCCTTCATCAAACAAAAGATCATTTCCTGCTGCAGAGCTCATTAGAATCCCTGCCCGAACACCATCCGCGCCATACTGACTCATAAGTTCCTCAGGATCCGGAGAGTTTCCCAGAGACTTCGACATCTTTCGGCGCTTTTTGTCACGAACCAGGCCTGTGAGGTACACATTTTCAAAGGGTTTCGCATCTGCGAACTCATAACCCGCAATAATCATTCTGGCCACCCAGAAGAAGAGAATATCCGGTCCGGTGACCAGGTCGTTGGTCGGATAGTAATATTTGAAATCCTCATTTGAGGGCTCATTGATTCCGTTAAATACGCTGATGGGCCACAACCACGATGAGAACCAGGTGTCCAGCGAATCTTCATCCTGCCTCAAATCTGAAAGCTTAAAATCCGACTTGCCAGGCATTTCGACTACCTGCGACAAAGCATCCTCAGGTGTTGCGGCTACAACAAAATCCTGGGTGCCCTCCCCATAGTAGAATGCGGGAATCCGGTGACCCCAGTACAATTGGCGGGAAATGTTCCAATCCCGGATGTTTTCCATCCAGGGACGGGATGTGTTTTCAAATTTTTAAGGCACCAGGTTCACTTCCTTGCTGTTCAAAACCGCTTCAATGGCAGGTTTGACCAGGTCCTCCATTTTGAGGAACCACTGCTCGGATATCTTAGGTTCGATTACGACTTTCGTGCGTTCCGAAGTACCCACCTTGTGGGTGTAGTCTTCAACCTTGACCAGGTAGCCTTTCTCTTTAAGCTCCTTGGCAATGTCCTTTCGCACCTCAAAGCGGTCCCGCCCTTCGTAGTGGAGTCCATTCTCATTCAGAGTCCCGTCGTCATTGAAGATGTCGATCACCTCCAATCCGTGTTTTTCTCCTATCTCCTTGTCATTCGGGTCATGGGCAGGAGTAATCTTCAAGCTTCCGGTTCCGAACTCCATGTCTACGTATTCGTCCTGGATGATCGGAATCACCCGATTGGCCAGGGGTACAATCGCTTTCTTGTCTTTCAAATGAGCAAATCTCGGGTCCACGGGATGCACGCAGATGGCAGTATCACCCAAAATCGTCTCCGGTCTCGTCGTTGCTATCTGAACCACTTCGTCACTTCCCTCAATCTGGTAATTCACATAGTAGAGGTGTCCAGGCTTTTCCTCGTAGATGACCTCCTCGTCACTCAGGGTCGTCTTGGCCTGGGGGTCCCAATTGACCATTCTGTACCCTTTGTAAATCAATCCTTTCTTGTAAAGGTCAATGAATACCCTGGTCACCGACTGGTTCATGTCCTCGTCCATGGTGAACTTGGTCCTGTCCCAGTCACATGAGGCTCCAAGCTTCTTGAGCTGTTCGAGAATCATGCCTCCGTGCTTGTGGGTCCATTCCCAGGCATGACCCACGAATTCTTCCCGAGTCAAATCCGACTTGGCAATTCCCTCTTCCTTGAGTTTAGCCACCACCTTGGCTTCAGTCGCAATTGAGGCATGATCCGTTCCGGGAACCCAGCAAGCGTTGAAACCCTGCATCCTCTTGCGACGTATCAAAACATCCTGGATGGTGTTGTTTAGCATGT
>CBDUAY010000047.1:0-17244 GCA_965365245.1 uncultured Flavobacteriaceae bacterium
GAGGTGCTCAATCATAAACTGGTGGAGCATTCGGTGACCCTGGTTCAAAATAAAGGTGAGATTCTCCCTGTCAAGAATCTGGATCAAAAGAAGATTGCCTACGTCAAGTTGGGCACGCACATCAATGCTTCCTTTGTCAATCGACTCAACGATTACACCCGGGTGGATGTTCTCGACGGAAAGAATGTTCAACAGCTCTCTGAAAAATTGAAAGGTTATAACCTGGTGATTTTCGGGTTTCATACTTCTTTAGGTGCCTATGCAAATTACAAGATTCCCGATGAAGATCTTTTGCTGCTCGACAACATTGCCAAATCCCACGATGTCATACTAGATGTTTTTGCCAGTCCTTACAGTCTTTTGAAGATCAAAGACTTTGAAAATATCGAGGGGGTTGTGGTATCGTATCAGAATACGGAGCTCGCCCAGGACATCTCTGCGCAGATGATCTTCGGAGCCCTCGACATGAAAGGCAAGCTCCCTGTGAATATAAATGAGAAGTTCCCGGTTGGATACGGACTGTATCTCAGCGCGATAGACAGATTGGGCTATTCGGTGCCTGAGTCAGTCGGGTTGGACCGCTATCGACTGAATCGAATCGACTCCATCGCCAAAGAGGTCATGGATTCCGCAATGGCCCCGGGGATGCAGGTTCTCGTCGCAAGAAAGGGCAAGGTAGTGTATCGCAAAAGCTTTGGGCATTACACTTACGATCAAAAAAAAAAGGTCGATAACGAGAGCATTTACGACCTGGCTTCCATGACAAAAATCCTGGGAGGTCTTCCCATGGTGATCAAAGCCGAAGAAGAAGGGCTTTTTGAGCTTGATTCAGAACTGGGCGATCTCATGCCTGTTTTGAAGGACAGCAACAAAGATACTCTGACTGTTCGTGAAGTCTTGTCGCACTACGGAAGACTGATGCCTTACATTCCCTTTTACAAGACCATGGTTGAAGGGGAAGAAGGTCAGCCCATGAAGAAGTATTTTCGGGACAAGAAGTCCGACAAGTTCAGCGTCAAAGTGGCGGATGACCTCTACC
The DNA here is from genome assembly GCA_965365245.1 of uncultured Flavobacteriaceae bacterium. Lineage (GTDB taxonomy): Bacteria > Bacteroidota > Bacteroidia > Flavobacteriales > Flavobacteriaceae > Lutimonas. The sequence continues at coordinate 1,040 of CBDUAY010000047.1, forward strand.
TGAGAACGGATTATCTAGACACCATATTCAATCTGATTGCTGAAGCCCCCCAGCAGGAGAAGCTCGAGTACAGGTACAGTGGATTGCCATTTTACCTTTTCAAGGATTATATCGAAAAACAATACGGCAAGTCACTCGATGAATTGAATCGCGAGTATTTTTACGCCCCACTGGGTGCTTCAACGCTGTGCTACAAGCCCTTGAACAAGTTCCCCAAATCGAGGATTGTGCCGACAGAGGATGATGATTTTTTTCGTCATCAGCTGCTTCATGGAAATGTTCATGACGAAGGTGCGGCCATGATGGGAGGCGTAAGTGGCAACGCGGGGATGTTCGGAACTTCAAATGACGTGGCGAAGATGATGCAAATGTACCTTCAAAAAGGCTATTACGGGGGGAAGAGCTATTTCAAGCCCGAGACAATCGACAAATTCAATCATCGGTATTTCCAGGAGGATGGGGTGCGAAGGGGCCTGGGATTTGACAAACCCCAGCTCGATGACACCATGGCGACCTGCGGTTGTGTGTCTTTCAAAAGCTTCGGCCACAGTGGTTATACGGGCACCTACACCTTTGCAGATCCCGATTCTGAGATCGTCTATGTTTTTCTTTCCAACCGGGTGCATCCGACAAGGGAGAACAACAAGCTGGGAGAGGCAGATATTCGGACGAAGGTCCAGGCGGTTATCCAGGAAGCGATTGTTCAATGATCCAACGAATAGGTTTTACAGATTATCTCGATTTGGTCAGCAGCCAGACGCTGAGCAGGCTCAGTCCGAAATAGACCCAACCAACTCCTGATCCAAAAAAAAGAGCCAGAACCCAGGATTGCGCAATGTAAAACAATGGGAAGGCTGTTATGCCTATGCTGAACTTGTAGGTAGATATGAACTCTTCTTCACTGATTCTCGGCTTCAGATGGTTCCAAATCAACAGAGGGAAAAAGCTGTTGAACTTCACCAGGGGCATCAGCATGTTGAAGTCGGGAGACTGATCTCCGATGACAGGGTTCAACAACTCGGATTGCTCCAGTTTGGAATTGACCTTCTGTGGATCCAGAAATTCATCTTCCCTAAAACAACTCTCGAGGTAATCGTGTTTCTCCTGGTCTTCGATGTGCGTAGTCAGTTTCTTTAATCTATTTCTGACCTCTTCCTTGAGTTCAGCAGACGATACCGTGTGCTTTTCTCTCTGGTAATAGTCATTGGCCCGAATTGCCTCTCCGACATGCAGGCTTACACTTGATGCGTATTTCCTGGCATTGGTGTAATTGATTCCCACAGGAACGACCATCAATTCGTGGTCTCCGTACTCGTCTAGAGCTCCAAACACGATTCGTGTAAAACCCTTGCTCAGAATTCTGACGCGCCTTTGGATATTGTGGTTCCCCTCGGGAAAAATCAGAACAGTCCCTTTGCTGTTAAGAATCTTAAAGCATTTTTGGAACACCTCTTCATTCTTTGAGAGGCTATCTCGCCCGTCTCTTATCCGATAGATGGGAAGCATGTTAACCGATGACAAAAGAGCTCGAATGATCGGTTTGTCAAACACGTCTGCACGGGTGAGGAAGTGGAGCTGCCTCGGAATGAATGCCCCGAGCAACAAGGGGTCGATAAGTGCGTTTTGATGATTGGCCACAAAAAGAACCGCTGTGTTCTTCGGAACATTCTCAATACCCTGGATCTCGACTTTCTTGAAATAGAATGCGAAACCGGTGCGAACGTATAACTTGACCAGCAGGTACCAGATCAGCTTCATGTCACTTGTTTTTTCTTTTTGTCAGACCAGAAATAGGCAATCAGAAGGCCTGCTGCAATGTCCCAGATGGCCCAGAAAGCCACAAGGAGCGCCATACCGCCCAAACTGCTGAAAAAGGAGAACACAAGTAGCAATCCAAGCCCCGAATTCTGAATGCCTGTTTCGATGCTCAGGGTTTTCTGATCTGTATATGAAAGTCCATTGGCGCGGGCGAACCAAAACCCGGTCAGAAGAAGTATCCCATTGTGAATGATTACCAGGAACAGCACGTAGTGAATATGATTCATGAAAATATCCAGATTGTCGTAAAATGCCACCGCGATGAATGCCAGGAAAATCAAGATAGAAACCGGTTTCAGAACCTTTGAGATCCTCGAGGCCAGCTTGGAGCGGTAATACTGAAGCATCATGCCCAGCAGCAGGGGAATGCCCAGAATCAGCAGGACGAGCCTGACGACTTCCATGGGGTCAACACTTACCCTTTTTAAGATTTCTCTTGTGGGCTCATAGGCATTGCCCCAGAGTGCAAAGTTAAGAGGTGTCATCACCAGGGCGGCCAAAGAGGCAAATGCCGTCAAACTAACCGATAGCGCCGCATTTCCCCCTGCCAGTTTGGTCATGAAATTAGAGATGTTCCCTCCCGGACAGGCCCCCACCATGACCAGTCCGAGAGCTATGCTTGGGAAAGGCGCAGTGACACGAATAAAAAGATAGGTGACCAAAGGGATAAGGAGAAACTGAGAGATAACCCCGACGATGACGGGCTTGGGGGATTTCATCAAATTTTTGAAATCGCTCACCCGAATGTCCAGTGCAACCCCGAACATGATAAGCGCCAGGGTCAGATTGACCAGCCATAGGTTGTCGGTGGTGAAATTTATTTGAATGTCATCTATGTTCTGAATCATAAGGTCAGGAATGAGGTTGGAGAGCATCAGTTTTTAAAGGCGTACTCGATGATGTTCGCGCCCATCTGAAGCGCTTTGATTCTCACCTCAGGGGGATCGTTGTGAACCGCCTCGTCTTCCCAACCATCGCTCAGGTCACTCTCATAGTCATAGAAGCAGAGGAGCCGGCCTTCATAAAACAAGCCAAAGCCCTGTGGAGGCTGAGCATCGTGTTCATGTATCTTTGGGAGTCCTTCAAAGGAGTATGTCTGTTTGTAAATAGGATGATCCACAGGTATTTCCTGGAAATCGAGATCTGGAAACACCTTTTTCATTTCCTTGCGCAGGTAAGGATCCAGGCCGTAATTATCCGAAACGTGCAAAAACCCCCCGGCCAAAAGGTAGGTCCGAAGATTCTCAGCGCTTTTCTCCGAAAAAAAGACGTTGCCGTGCCCGGTCATAAATACGATGGGATAATCAAAGAGATCTCGGCTCTGCGTCTCCACCGTAGCAGGTTTTTCAGATATTCTGGTATTGAGATTCTCATTGCAAAAGCGGATAAGGTTGGGCAATCCTGTAGGGTTGGCATACCAGTCGCCTCCACCTTCGTACTTCAAAACGGCTATTTCCTGGCTCAATCCTGGCAGTGCGGATAGAAATAAAACCATCAGGATAATGACCTTGCCAAGAATTCTACCGTCTGAGAGTACTTTCATCCGGGCAAATTACAAAAATTCTTTCATGAAAGAGATGTTGCTGCACACAACCACACCTGCAGTTTCGGTTCGGAGTCGAGTATTTCCAAGATCCAGGCTTTCGAATCCTGCATTTGAAGCTACCTGGATTTCTCTGGGTGAAAAATCCCCCTCCGGGCCAATCAGCACCAGGATGTCGGTTTTATTCTCAATCAGGTCTGAAAGGCTCCGCTTCTCAACTTCTGCGCAATGGGCAATGAGTTTCGACTCATTTTCGGACTGTTTAATCAGTTCGTCAATACCTTGCAGGGGGTTGAGAACGGGCAGTGAAAACTTTAGGGACTGTTTCATTGCCGCCAAAAGGACCTTTTCACAGCGCTCGTGGTTTATTTTCTTTCGTTCTGAGTGATCGCAAAGGATTGGGGTGATCTCATCAATGCCGATTTCGGTGGATTTTTCCAGGAACCATTCCAATCTATCATTGTTCTTGGTCGGTGCAATGGCCACATGCAGGCGGTACCCCTTCTGATCCGGTTTTGTCTCAGAGTTCAAAACCTGGACCTCACATTTCTTGTCGCTGTCGCTAATGATCTCCGCCAGGTACAAATTGCCTCTTCCGTCTGTGATTTGGATCTGATCTCCCCGTTTTTTCCTAAGGACCTTCACAAGGTGACGACTTTCTTCTTTGGGAAAGGTCACCAACATAGACAGAGGTTGGATATCGGGGTGATAGAATAGCTGCATTGAAGAATCTTATGTTTCAAAGGTATGAAAATCAATCCTGGAAGGATTATGTTTGACAACTTCTCAGTCCAGGTCCTTTCTGAAAGTAGCTCTCCTCTTGAAATGTACGGGGTTGAAATTGTCCCAGATCAATTGAATGTCCTTGTTGTCCTCCAGTTCGGGGGTTATGATTCCTTTGGTTATGCCATGTCTGTCAAAGGCCTTGTGAAAAAGGTCGAATATGATTGCGGTAACCCCTTTTTTCTGGTACTCCGGAGCAATTCCTATCAAGTAGAAAATACTCTCCTTGCTATATTTTCGTGCCAGTAGCAAATGAATGAAACCGAATGGGAAAAGTCGACCATTTGCCTTTTGAAGAGCTTTTCCAAAAGAGGGCATAGTGATTCCAAAAGCGATAATCCGCTTGTTCTTGTCCAGCACGACTTTAATGAAATCCGGGTTGATGAAACCTATGTATTTCTCTTTGAAATAGGCGATTTGCTTATCCGAAATAGGGACAAAAGAAGAGAGCTTCGAATAGGAGGTGTTGAAAAGTTCGAAAATCTGATCGACATAAGGCATGACATCTTTGGATTTCGTAAAATTCACCGGGGTTAGCTCATAACGCTTTGCTATGATCTGCGACATCCGATGGTATTTGTCGATATGAGCATCCTTCACATAGAAGTAGGATTCAAGAAATTTTTTCTCCGGCCAAAATCCATGTGCCTGCATATGATCCACGTAATACGGGTAATTGTACCAGGTCACCATGGACCCAATATGCTCGTAGCCTTCGGTGAGTATACCAACCTTGTCCATGTTGGAGAAACCTACCGGTCCTTCCATGAACTCCAGTTTTTCCTCTCGTCCGATTTTTTCCACCTGGTCGAGCAGGGCTTTGCTCACGTTCTTGTCATCGATGAAATCGAGCCAGCCAAAACGCATTTTTTTGACCTTCTGTTGCTGAATTTCAATATCATTGGTTATTGCCGCGACACGCCCCACAATCTTGCCTTTGTCCAATGCAAGAAAGAATCGGGCCTGGGCGTGTTCGAATACAGGATTCACATTCGGATCGAAACTGTTGAGTTCCTCACTGATGATGGGAGGGACCCAGCAGCGGTTGTTTTTGTAAAGCTTAAAAGGAAAGGTGACGAACTTCCTGAGTTCTTTTTTACTTGTGATCTCTTTTACCTCAATCATGAGGCAAAATTAATCGTTTTCAAATTTCTTGTTGTATTTTTTTTCGGCTTTCTCTCTTTTCTTCTGCTCCTTGACCAGCTTCTTGTTTTGCTTTTTTCTGGCCTTCTGTGCCTTTTTGTTCACCGGAGGCTCCAAAGATCTGGTTTTGGCAGAGCGGGTTTTCACCTCGCGCATTTTGCCACCGCTGCTCGCGCTGTTTTTACCGGCGAACAAGCCAAAGGTGATCGTGTTGAAGAATCCTTTTTTTGGTTCCTTGATCCCCTCCTCGTCATTGTTGGTCTTGTTGACAATCAATTTGTCCTTATGGTTATCCAGCCTCCAGGAAACTCCTGCTCCGACGATATAGGTATTGTCGCCTCTCTCATCAAAGATCATCCGCGCCGAAAGATCCGCCTGCATGTCTTTGTTGATCAGGTAAGCGCCTCCGGCGCCAAACTGGAAGTCGTTGGGAACGTTCTTTCTGAAAAACCCCTGGTTTTCGCCAAAAACAGAAAACTTTGGGTTCAGGGCATAGGTCACAGTAATGATGTAAGAATTCTCGGATTGATCCGTAAAGGCGTAATCCATAATGAAATTCAATAGCACAATCAGACGTTCGGACAAATCGTTCTGAGTGAATAGAGCAAACCTGGGGCTAATGCCATCGCGATTCTTATAGAGATCTGTGAGTAGGTTTGTATTCAGTCCTGCGTAGACCCCAACAGCGGGAATCAATCTTCTCTTGTCGAAGCTGTGCCTCGCCTTCCAACTGCGAATTTCTTTGGTCTTGTCGGTGTATTCGGGTTTGTAAAGGAGGTATTTGGCTCCAAGGGTCAGTTTGCTGAAGCCAAAGCCGGATGCGCTAGAATCAGCCGGTCTGGAAAAGTCTCTGGACTCAGAGGCAATGGCCATGTCTAGGTTGAATTCGAGCCGTTCGAAGAACTGCCCGGTTCGAAGCATGATGTCACTGCCGAAACTCGTTGCGCTGTAAGCGAATGACTCCTCAAGATCCTTATCGTAAAAAAGGTAATTCCCAACATCTTTGTAAAAGAGTCCGCCTTCAACCTGGTAGACCTTGGTTCCAACGCTGTATGGGCTGTCTGAGAAACCCGGCCGCCTCGAATTGATCACCTCAGTGTATTGAGCGGCGACAAATTGTACCATGCAGAAATGAACCAATAAGGTGAAAAGGAAGGTCTTTAAAGAGGGCTTCATGCTATGACGGGTATAAGGGCCTTATATATCTTTTACTTGAATAACGTCAAAGTTGGCTTCAAATTGTTATTTTTGAATTTTAAATGAAAAAAAGATGGAGGAGGCATCTGTGATGGGGTTTTTGAGGACGATTTTGATACTGATTCTGGTCTATTATGTGTTGAAATGGCTGGGTCGGATTCTCTTCCCGGTGCTTTTTCAGAAAGCAGTCAGGAACTTTGAGAGCAAAATGAGGCAGGAGCAGGGTCAAACCCAGGCTTCGGATCAGGTGAAAGAAGGAGAAACCGTGATAGACAGAAAGCCCGGTCCTCAACGGGAAAGCAATAAAAATGTAGGTGAATACGTCGACTATGAGGAGATCGATTGACGCATGTGCACCTCTGAAGTTCTAAACTAAATTTCTTCGATGTCAGCAAAGAAGTATTTGCCTTATCTGCTTGCGGTTCTCTCTTTTGTTATTGTTTCACTGGCGTATTTCTATCCTGTTCTTGAAGGTAAAGAGCTCTTTCAAAGTGACATTGCCCAGTTCAGGGGGATGGCGAGCGAGGTGCGCGAGTTCAGGGATCAAACAGGGGAGGAGCCTTACTGGACCAATCGCGCTTTTGGAGGCATGCCTACCTACCAACTGAGCACCTACTATCCCCACGACTACATCAAAAAACTTGACGGATTGCTGCGTTTTTTGCCACGTCCGGCGGATTATTTGTTTCTCTATTTCTTTTCGTTTTTCATCCTTTTAAGGGTCTTGAGAACCGAGTGGAAAACGGCGGTTATCGGAGCGCTCGGATTCGGGCTTTCAACGTACCTCATTATCATACTGGGAGTAGGGCACAATGCCAAGGCTCACGCCATAGCTTACATGCCTCTTGTTCTGGCTGGGATATTGTGGGTATTTCAGGGTCGTTATCTTCAGGGATTCACTTTGACTGCGGTGGCCATGGCCCTGGAGATCAATGCGAGTCACCCGCAGATGACCTATTATCTGCTATTCAGCGTTTTGATTTTCGGAGTCGTTCAGATGATCGAGGCCTGGCGGGAAAAGGGTTTGCCCCTCTTTTTTAAGAAGGTGGGAATCCTGTTGGGAGCAGTGATCCTTTCGGTTGGAGTGAATGCCACGAGTTTGATGGCCACCCGGGAATATGCTGCAGAAAGCACCAGAAGCCCCAGTGAGCTGACCATCAATCCTGATGGGAGCCAGCGTGAGAAGTCTTCCGGTCTTTCCAGGGAGTATATCACAGAATACAGCTTTGGTCTCCTTGAGACTTTTGATTTGTTCATCCCGCGTTTTATGGGAGGTTCCAATAACGAGAATCTGGGCAAGGAGTCCTATACCTATGAATATCTCAAAGACAAGGCCGGAAGAAAACAGGCACTTACTTTTGCCGAGAACGCGCCAATGTACTGGGGAGATCAGCCCATTGTGGCAGCCCCTCCTTATATCGGGGCCGTTTTGCTTTTTCTATTTGCGATGGGGGCATTTCTCATAAAGGGGCCCCTAAAGAAATGGCTTATTGCGGCTACTGTTTTTTCCATCGTTCTGAGTTGGGGCAAGAATTTTGGCTTCCTCACCGATCTTTTTATTGACTATGTTCCCCTATACAACAAGTTCAGGGCGGTTTCTTCGATACAGGTAATCGCAGAATTGAGTGTGCCACTTTTGGCCACCCTGGGCCTCTCCGCCTATTTGAGTGACGAGTATTCCAAGACAGAAAAATTCAAGGCCTTCAAGAATGCGAGTATCGCAATTGGTGGGCTCGCTCTGTTTTTTACGGCTTTTGGGTCCAATCTTTTCGCTTTCGAGAGTTACAGGGATCCGGGTTTCGAGAACATGCTTGAAGGGCTTTCAACGGTCCTGGTGGAAGACAGGCGAACGATATTCTTTCAGGACAGTCTAAGGTCGCTGATCTACGTGGCGATCTCAGCCGCAGTGTTATGGCTTTTCCTGGAGGATAAGATAAAAAAGAACATCGTGCTGGCTTCCTTTTTGGTCCTGGTGCTTTTGGATCTTGCGGCTGTCGACTGGCGCTATGTCAATGAAGATGATTTTATAACCAAATCGCGATTGGAAAAACCTTTTCAAATGAGCCCTGTCAAGGAAGCTATTTCCGAAGATAAGGATCATTACCGGGTCATTAATTTCATGGTGAACCCCATGAATGATGGAAGCACTTCCTTTTTCTTCAATTCGGTTGGCGGCTATCATGCGGCCAAACCGAGAAGATACCAGGAGCTCTTTGACTTTCAAATCGCAAAGAACAATATTGAAGTTCTCAATATGCTTAACACCCGGTACATCATCTATCCGGGTGAGGAAAATCGTGAAAGTGTTCAGCTGAATGAAGATGCCAACGGGAATGCCTGGTTTGTGGAAGAGATTGAATGGGTGAATTCTGCAAATGAAGAAATCACGGCTCTCGACAGTCTGGACACCAAAAGGACCGCTGTGGTCAACGCTGAATACAAAGACTTGCTAGCAGGCTTTCAACCCCGAAAAGAACTTGATTCTCATATAGAATTGATTAGTTATGCGCCCAATGAGATGCGCTACCGCAGCAATTCCAAGTCTGAGCAACTGGCCGTTTTCTCGGAAATATTCTACAAACATGGTTGGAATGCTTACATCGATGGGGAGCTGGCGCCGCATTTTCGGGTCAATTACGTGCTTCGGGCGCTAAGAATCAAAGGAGGAGAACACGAGGTTGTTTTCAAGTTTGAACCCGGGGTCATTCAAGTCGGAAATCGCGTAACGCTCGTGTCCTACTTTTTGCTTCTGTTGATTCCAGGAGCCTGGTATTTAATTGATAGAAAAAGAAATGTACAGAGTTACCCCGAAAAAACGGTATAGCCGCACCATTGAGTTTCTGCAATCAGTGCTCCCGGCTCCTGCAACCCTTCTTGACCTTGGTGTGCGCAATGAGTTGAGCGAGATCATGGAATCCTTTGGTTATCAGGTTATCAACACCGAAGGGGAGGACCTGGATCAGAATCTCGAGCGGGTGAAGAAGGCCGAAGTTGACGCAGTCACAGCTTTCGAGATCTTCGAGCACTTAGTATCGCCTTATAACGTGATCTCCGCAATACCCTGCAAAAAGCTGATTGCCACAGTACCGTTGAATCTTTGGTTTGCCCGGGCGTATCGAAGTGACACGGATCCCTGGGACCGCCATTACCATGAATTTGAAGACTGGCAGTTCGATTGGTTGTTGGAAAAGGCGGGTTGGGACATTCGAAAGACCGAAAAGTGGACGAGCCCGGTTCCCACAATGGGAATACGGCCACTGCTTAGAAAATTCACACCGCGCTATTACGCCGTATACGCTGAGAAATAAGCTTTGACATGCGCATTGGAATGATACTTGACAAGTCGTTTCCTCCCGATCCCAGGGTTGAGAATGAGTCTCGCGTCCTTCGGGAAGCGGGTCATGAATTGTTCCTGTTTTGTCTCGATTACAGAGGAGTAACCTCAAAAGAGTCTTATGAGGGGATTGAAGTGAGAAGATACGGTTCCTCAAGTTTTGAGTACAGGATGTCAGCTTTGGCCTATACGATTCCAGTTTATTCCATGATGCTCAAGGGCAGAATACGAAGGTTCCTGAATGAAAATCAAATCGACGCCATACACGTACATGACATGGTAATTGCCGATGCCGTAATGAAGGCTAATGCTTCTCTGAAGCTTCCTATGATTCTCGATCTGCACGAGAATCGCCCCGAGATCATGGCGCATTACCCTCATCTGCATAAGTTTCCAGGCAAGTACCTCGTATCGATCAAAAAGTGGAAAAAAAAAGAAGCTTTTTTTGTAGAGGCTTATGATCGCACCATCGTGGTGACTGAACAGGCGCGTCAAGAGCTTTGTGAAAGAACAGGCGTTTCAGAAAGCAAAGTGATTGTCATGCCCAATACCGTGCGACCTGAATTTTTTAGTGAAGCAGTTGTCGATGATTCCATCTCGAGGAAGTTTAGTGACCATTTCTGTTTGTTGTACCTCGGCGACACAGGCATAAGACGAGGGCTTTTGACTGCCATTGAGGGTCTTGAGCTGATACGAAACCGAATCCCTGAGGCAAAGCTCGTAATCGTCGGAGCAAACAGCACGGATGCTGTGCTTAAGGACAGGGTAAAGCAGCTCGGTCTCGAAGATCACGTATCCTTTGAAGGTTGGCAGAAGGAGGATCTTTTTCCATCTTATCTTACAGGGGCAGACATCTGCATCTCTCCCCTGCACAAAAACCTTCATCACGACACCACACTTGCGAACAAGCTTTTTCAATACATGGGATTCTCAAAGCCCATCCTGGCGAGCGATGTAACGGCTCAGGCAGATATTCTTGAGCGGTCGGGGAGTGGCATGACACACAGGGCGGAAGATGCCGGCGACTTTGCTGAAAAATGCCTGAAACTGTATGAGAACGGCACCCTGAGAAATCAAATGGGCACAAGAGGCAAAAGGTTTGTGGAAGAGGAGTTCAATCTGACCCAGGTGGGACGCTCACTGGTCAACTGTTATTCGAACCTTAATGCGGAAACTGTGAAATGAAAGTCCTGGTCATCACATATTACTGGCCTCCAGCAGGGGGAAGCGGCGTTCAGAGGTGGCTGAAATTTGTCAAATACCTCCCGGAATTTGGAGTGACTCCAGTTGTCTTCACGGTCAAGGACCCGGAGTACGCAGTTTTCGATGAAAGCCTGAAAAATGAAGTTGCGGATGACCTGGAGGTGCTGAAGGGAGAGATATGGGAGCCGAATCAGCTGTTGGCCAAACTGGGTGGAAAAAGCAAGAAAGTGAGTGCCGGGTTTTTGGATGCCAAACCCAGCCTGACAAATCGGATCTTAAGATTCATACGGGCGAATTATTTTATCCCTGATTCTCGAAAGTTCTGGGTCAAGCCATCGGTGCGTTTGTTGTCTGATTATCTGTCTGACAAGAAGTTTGACGCCATAATCACCACCGGCCCTCCGCATTCGGTCCACCTGATCGGTTTGGCCTTGAAAAAGAAATTCGGATTGAAATGGGTGGCGGATTTCAGGGATCCCTGGACATCAATTGACTATTTCCACAATCTGCCCCTGACCCGAAGTTCACTGAAGAAGCACCAGGAGCTCGAGCGGCAGGTCCTGAAGAATGCGGATGGCGTCATTGTTGTGGGAGGTAAAATGAAGCAGGAATTTGACCCCATCAATGAAAACGTTCATGTGATTTCAAACGGATATGACACATATAGCGATGAAGGCAAAGTAGCGTTGGATCCCGACTTTTCCCTGACTTATGCCGGTCTGATGAATGATGACCGTAATCCAAAAGCGCTCTGGAACGTATTGAGTAGAATGACAGCCGCTGATACAGAATTTAAATCTGATCTGAAAATACGAATCGTGGGGACATGTTCACCTGAAGTGCTGAAGAGTATTGAAAACAATGGGTTGAGTCACAACCTCGATTATTTGGGTTACCAGGATCATGATCAGGTTGCCAGGTATCAGCAATCGGCCCAGGTGCTTCTTCTCACGGTCAATGAAGTGCCTTCGGCAAAAGGAATAGTAACCGGAAAGATATTCGAATACATGCAGGCAAGACGACCGGTTCTGGCGATTGGCCCGACAGATGGAGACCTTGCGGATATCATAGAGAAAACTCACTCGGGCGTGATTCTTGATTTTGGTGATGAAGAGGGTATGGAGAAGGTGATCCATGGCTTTTACCAGCAATACAAAACGAGATCTCTTGTTGTCAACTCGCGAAACATAGAGGGGTACAGCAGGCGCAATCTTACAGGAGAGCTATGCGAAATATTGAAAAAGAACAAGGATATATGAAAAAAATAGTAACGGTGCTCGGAGCCAGGCCACAGTTCATCAAGGCAGCAGTGCTGAACCGGATCATCCAAAAGCGAGGAGAGATTCAGGAGGTGATTGTTCACACGGGCCAGCATTTTGACGAGAACATGAGTGAAATCTTCTTCCGGGAGCTCGGAATTCCACCGGCGGCCTATAACCTCGACGTCAATAAGGTAGGGCACGGCGCGATGACCGGGAAGATGATGGAGCGACTGGAACCTGTCCTGGAGCGGGAAAACCCGGATATGGTGTTGGTGTATGGTGATACGAACTCAACCCTGGCAGGAGCCCTCGTAGCCAGGAAAATGGGAATTCCCGTGGCTCACGTGGAAGCGGGCCTGCGATCTGGAAATATGGAAATGCCCGAAGAGATCAATCGAATTGTGACCGATCGGATTTCCAACATTTTATTCTGTCCAACAGAACAGGCGATAAAGAACTTGGAAAGCGAGGGGTTTGGAGCATTCGACATAAGGGTTGTACAAAGCGGGGATATCATGAAGGACTCCGTTGCCTTTCTCAAGAATAAGATGGGTAGCATGCAGGATCTTCGGGAGAGCTATGGGCTTCAGGGCGAAAGATTTGTACTGGCCACGATACACAGGCAGGAAAACACAGATGATCGATCCAAGTTGAGCTCAATATTCGAGGGACTGGACGAGATTTCCAGGAATACCCAAGTTGTCATGCCACTTCATCCCAGGACGAAATCGGCAATGTCAGAGTTTGGAATTGAAACCGAGATTAATTTGATTGACCCTGTCGGATATGCGTCGATGCAACAGCTCCTTCATTTCTGCGAGTTGGTCATTACTGACAGTGGAGGTCTTCAAAAGGAGGCATTTTTTCACAAAAAGCCATGCCTGGTGGTCAGACCTCAAACCGAATGGGTAGAACTGATCGATCGGGGCCTGGCCCAATTGGTCGCAGCGGATGTCGGGCAGCTCACGGAGTCATTCGAACTCATGCGTAACCGAGCTCTCAATTTTGACCTGAATTTGTACGGAACAAATCCAGGTGAGACGATCTATGGGGAGATCAAACGTTTTTTGGATTAATCCCTGGACCTTTCAGCGTACGATTTTGACAGACGTTCTCCAGTAGTGGTTCAGATATCGGACCTGCCCTTTAGCATCTCTATAGAAACGCACTTCAACAGGAAATTTCAATTGAGGTGAGTCGTACTTGAAGAGATCATCCTGCATCCATGTCAGAATGTGTGTTTCCTCCTCCGAAAGCTGCAGATAAAGCTGTTCTCCCCTGGAATAAACCTCTATGTCGGCCCTGCGATCTCCAGTGATATCGGGTGTGAAATACTTGCCTTTGCATTCCTGGATCCGTTCCTGGGAAAGGGTTTTTTCGGCTTCGGCCTCAGAGCTCAATACTGTTTCTTCAGGGTCCAAAAAGGTTTCAGCAAGCAATTCAAAGCTTCGAATAAAGGGATAGGTGCCAGCGTTGCTCATCAGTACAAATGAAGTCTTCGTTGCAGGAGACATGGCGAACAGCAGGTTTTGAGTCGTTGTCTCCCCGGGGTGCCCGATCAGGGACCTGCCTTGAAACTTGAAAGACATCAATCCATATCCGTAGTGAGAACCGGGATATCCAAAATAATTATGGAGTACCCCAACAGGGGTATAGAGACCCGACATCTTTTGAATCACCTCTTTCGGGATGACTTGAACTCCTTTGTACTGCCCCTGGTTCATAAAACAGGATGCAAACCTGGAGAGGTCCCCTGCCGTGCAGAACAGGCTGGCAGAAGACTTGATCATGGGGAAGGTGTAATCATGCCTGACGGCTTTTCCTCCCCGGTGAGCGGCCGAGTGATTGCTCCACTTTTCTTCAACCACGGAATAAGTGCTGTTCGACATTTCCAAGGGATCGAAAATCCGTTTTTGAACAGTTTCTTCAAAAGGGGCACCGCTGATTTCTGTGATGAGCATGCCGGCCAATACATGTCCGTAATTCGTATAGCTGAATACGCCTTCCAGGTTCTTTGAGAAGAGTCTGTTGCCGTAATGTGAAAAATAGGCCTTAGCGTCATTTTTCCATTTTTTTCGTGTGGGTTTGTGGTCCAGGAGTCCCGAAGATTGGGACAAGATCTGGTGAAGACTTAAAGCTGCTATTTCGGATGGGAGACTGTCGAGGATTTCTCCCACCTGGGTTTCTGTGGAGATCCCTTTTTCGTGGCATAGGGTCAATAAAGTTGTTGTCGTAATTGTTTTGGTGACGGATGCGGTCAGGAAAAGAGTGGAGGAAGTGACCGGTTCTTTCGTCTTAGCACTTCGGATTCCATAAGGTTTTTCGAAAAGGGGATCGCCATCTCGAGACACGAGGATCATGGCGCCCGGAGCCCGGGCTGCTTCCATGTCAGCATGAACCACAGAATCTATAGCTCTTTCAATCTCAGCAACTGCTTTGGAGGGATCAACCGTTTGGGAGACTAACGTTTGGGCAAACAACAGCAGAGCCAGGGGGAGAACCAATATGTCAGCTCGTTTTGTCAAAATGTTTTCGTGTTTTGGCGAGACATTCGGAGATCAGGGCGATGGCCCTGTCGACCGAGCCGATCCGGGTTCGAAAGGAGAGGATGGCAGAGCGAATCACAAATTTGCCTTCAATTAGCGTAGAGCTGAAATAAGAGCTCCCGTCATCGTGTATGAGTTTGAGAAGGTGCTGGTTGAAGGCGTCGCTTTCAGCGCCCCGATCCATCCAGAAGTAGGTTACGGAGAGATCCGGTTCAGGTCCGAGGTTGAAGCCCAGGTCTTCGAGTTTGATTCTGATGTATTTTGTCAGGGCCAACTTCTCTTCCAAACATGCGGCAAATGGCTCGGTTCCATAAAGTTGAAGGGGAAGCCACATGCGCATGCCCCTGAAGTGCTTGGTCAGTTCGGGTCCGAGGTCAGAAGGATTCACCGGCAGATCGTCCCTGTATGCGTCTTGCATGTAGTCTGCTCCTGCACGGTTTGAATGGAAGACGGCATCGCGATCCTTTACGAGCACGGCCCCGATTCCATAGGGCAAGAACAGCCCCTTATGCGGATCAACAACAAGAGAGTCTGACAATTCAATTCCTTTGAAAAGACCCTTGACGGACGCTGCCAAGATGAAAAAGCCTCCATAGGCGGCATCTACATGGAACCATAGATTTTCCTCTTTGCAGATTGTGCCGATTTCGAAAAGCGGATCCACCGCGCCGGTATCGGTTGTGCCCGCTGAGCCTACGACAAGAAAAGGATTCAATCCGAGCTCCCTGTCTTTTTTGATGGACTCCGTTAGCGCTTCTGTTCGAATTCTGGAACGTTCATCTATCGGAAGTGTGCGCAGGACAAGATCTTCCAGGCCGATGATTCGAAGCGCTTTGGTGACGCAATGATGTGTTTGGGCGCTGAGGTACGCTACGCTCTTTGTGATCCTTTCTCCTTTGATGCCGTGTTTGTCGCGTGCGGCTGCTAGTGCAATGAGGTTGGCGATGGACCCGCCCGAAGCCAAATTTCCAACCGCGTCCGAAGGATAGGAGAACAAGTTTTTAATCCAGTCGATCAAAGCGGTCTCTACGGCAACAGCGCCAGGTGACGCATAAAAGATTCCCGCATATTCATTGGTCACGTCTGCGAGGAAGTCTCCCAGGGCGGAGGCAAATATTCCTCCCCCCGGTATGTATCCGAGATGTCCACCTGAAGCGGCATTGATTCCTTTATCGGCAATTTCCTGTTTGTAAATACTGAGAATCTCTTCAATCGGTCGGGGTTGCCCTGTGATATCGAATCGATCGGGCATCTCTTCTGAGAATACAAATGTTTTGGATTCGGCCAGCCCATTGAGGAAGGCATTGGCATAGTTGGCCACCCTTGAAAGTTCTTCGTTTCGAAGGTTCTCACTGGGTTCGAGAACCTGGCTTTTG
>CBDUAY010000048.1:0-17218 GCA_965365245.1 uncultured Flavobacteriaceae bacterium
AGGTTGGGGTGCGGCTCGACAAACTCCATCAATCCTTCCATATTGAACAAATTTGGGAGGAATACCGCCACAACCACAATCTTGCTGTTATAAGTGTTTTTGTTTGTCTTGACCAGGTATCCCGCTTCTGATTTAAGCACCGCACTGACCTTTTCCTTTTCAATCTGCACAACGTGAGGGTAGCATGATTCCAGTTGGTTCCTGCCACTTTCGAGAAGTTCTTTCCCGGTTGTTCCCGGCTCTATGCCCAGCACATTGTTGAACAGGGCTTTGTCGAGAGCCGAGCTCCTCTGGTGCATGATGATTCCAATTTTCTTGTCCGCCGCAAAAGGCTTGTTTTGGGCTGAACCCAGGACGAGAGCGCACGACATTCCTGCGGCTCCTCCACCAATGATCAATACATCAAATTCCATGGGTCAAAAATACGAAAAACTACAGGAAAAGGCCCTGTATGTTGGAGGCGAAAAGCTTGACCGCGATAGCCAGCAGAACAACACCAAAGATCTTTCGGATCACACTAATTCCACCCGAGCCTAGCTTCTTCTCGATTTTGTTTGAGGACTTCAGGACGATGTAGACGAAGATAGTATTCAAAATTATGGCAATAATGATATTGATATTGTGAAATTCAGCTTTTAACGACAGAATTGTAGTCATCGTTCCGGCTCCTGCGATAAGGGGAAAGGCCAGCGGAACTATACTTGCTGTACTGGGGGTTTCCTCTTTGTAGAGTTTAACGCCAAGAATCATTTCCAGGGCCAGGAAGAGCAATACAAAAGATCCGGCCACGGCAAAAGAATACACGTCAATTCCTATGAGATTCAAGATCTGCGCGCCTACGAAGAGAAAAAGAATCATGAGCAGCATGGCTACCACAGAGGCTTTTTCCGACTGAATATGTCCTACTTTCCGCCTCAGGTCGATGATGATCGGAATGCTTCCAATGATGTCAATAACAGCGAAAAGAACCATACTGGCAGTTGCTATTTCTTTGAGATTCAGTTCCATGAGAAAAAAATTAGGGCGCAAATGTAATCAATTTGACCGATTTTGAAGGGGATTTTTAAATAATCACGCAGGATTGCTCTATGAGGAATATCCAAGTCTTGAAAAAGAATGTATTTTTGCCTGATTAACAACCGAAAAGAGATTCTTAAGACTATGTTTCAACTGGGAAAGACCATAGTGTCAGAGGAAATACTTGAGAAAGAATTTGTGTGCAATTTGAATGCCTGTAAAGGGGCCTGTTGTGTTGAAGGTGAAGCGGGTGCGCCATTGGAGGAGCAGGAGCTTGACGAGTTGCGCGACAACTTTGAAAAAATCAGACCATATCTCGAAGAAAAAGGATTGCAAGCTATTAAAGAACAGGGGCTTTTTACCACTAATGAACTCGGGGAACATGAGACCCCTTTGATCGATGGCAAAGACTGTGCCTACGTCATTTATGATGAACGAAATCATGCCTTGTGCGGCATTGAGGAAGCCTACAATCAGGGAGCTGTTCAATTCAAGAAGCCTATTTCCTGCCATTTGTACCCGGTTCGCATAAGGCAATACAGTGAATTCGCGGCGATCAATTATCACAAATGGGAAATCTGTGATGATGCATGCACCCTTGGGAAGGAGCTCCAGGTACCCGTCTATCAATTCGTCAAACAAGCCTTGATCAGAAAATTTGGGGAGAAATGGTACCACGAGCTCGACGAGATCGCTGTCAACATCAAGTCAAAACAAAACAGATCGACCAGTTGAACTTGATCCGATACGTTTTACATATCTGCTTTTTATTTCTTCCGTTCCTTGTGATTGCACAAGAATTGGATGCAGAAAAGGTAAAGGAAATCAATCGCCAGGCCCTAAGTCTGAATCGTGAAGGAGATTTTGACCAAGCGGAAAAACTGCTAGAAGACCTTCTGGACTTGCTGGAGAAAGAGAACTCTGAATTGGCCTACAAGGCAGTCACGTGGCAGACTTTGGCGAAGGTCGTCATGAACCAGGGAGATTACGACAGATCTTTCGATCTGGCCCGCAGATCGCTGAATTTTGGTTTGTCAAAACCAGATAGTGCGAACATCGCAGACAACCTGAACACCATTGGGATCAACCATTATTTTCGGTCAGATTACGACAGTACCACCTACTACTACGAGAGGTCCCTGGAGATAAAAAGAGAAATTTCCAAGGATCCTTATTCGCTCGCAGTTTCTGAATACAATTTGGGGATTGTGTATGAAGACCTGGGGATACCGGAAAAGGCACTGGAATACTATCATGCAGCTGAACAGAATCTTTTGAGCAGCGAGGCCGAGAACACATTTTTATCAGATGTCTATGTTGGAATTGCCCACATACATTTCTATTCCGGAGATACCGAAAGAGCTGAGTTCTATGCGGATAAGTCATTGCAGGAAGGACTTGACAGCTATGGGCCTGACAATCCAAACATGACCTTCATATATACCTCCTATGCCAATATTCTGGAGTACCAGGAGCGTTACCAGGAGAGCATTGAGCTTTTGGAAAGGAGCCTGAGCATCAGAAGGCGAAGTTACGGGGAGAACCATCGGTGGACTTGTGAAACTTATTATGACCTGGCCAATATATACCGACTTGAGGGGCAAATTGACAAAGCTGAGGACCTTTACGAAAAAGCGATTGAAATCGGAAAGCGAATCGGCAATAGGCAGTACCTGGCATACGCAAAGACCTATTTGGCGGGGCTGTACATTGATGAGGAGAAAAACCTGGAACAAGCGGAAAAGCTTCTTATGAGCTCTTTGGACGAACAACGGGAGATTTTTGGCGACAAAAACGAAGTAGTTTCCGAGATCTATTCACGAATGGCCAATTTGTCGCGCATCAGGAAGGAGGAACATCGCTTTTTTGAGAA
Source organism: uncultured Flavobacteriaceae bacterium (assembly GCA_965365245.1). Lineage (GTDB taxonomy): Bacteria > Bacteroidota > Bacteroidia > Flavobacteriales > Flavobacteriaceae > Lutimonas. The sequence continues at coordinate 2,891 of CBDUAY010000048.1, forward strand.
TATTGAGAAGAGCCTTTATTCGTGCAACTATTCGAAAGACAGCATTCAACAAGTGATAGCTCCCTATCATGCGCTTGAAACAATTTTGCTGTTGAGCAGTTGGTACGAGGACCGGTTTGAGGAAAAAAAGGAATATTCCAACCTGGAAAAGGCCTATGAGCTATTGGATGAGCAGGAAGAGCTCATTAATCATATTCAACGCAATTTCTCAACGGATCGTTCCAAAATAAACCTTGCGAACGAGTACAGGAAGGTTTTTGAAAACGGGATGAATCTCTGCTGGAAACTCTATGAGAACAGCAGTGACTCCAAATATCTTGAAAAGGCTTTCGATCTTTCTGAAATGAACAGGAACAGTACTTTGTTGAGTGGCCTCAGGGACATTCAAAACAGGATGATTTCTGAACTTGCGGAAAAGGAGCTTCTGCATGAAAAGGAGTTAAGGAGTCAGTTGGAGAAAGTCAAAATGGACCTGTACTACGAGAAATCCGCGGAGAACCCTGAAAAGGAGTTTTTGAACGAGCTCCTGGCAAAGCGGATTCAACTGACGATTTCTCTTGACAGCCTTTATGCCAGTATGGCATCGAACTACCCCAGGTACAACAGCCTAAAGTCAAATATTACAGATACAAATCTCGGGGAGATTCAAGAAAACCTGAGAGAAAATAGTCAGTTGTTGGTGTTTTTTCTTGGGCAGAATAACTTGTATACTTTTTCAATTTCTCGAGATACCGTGGCGTTTTTCAAATCTGGCGAAGCACAGGAAGTGGTAAAGAAATCAGAAGAATTCAAAGAGCGCCTTACGCAAAGGAGCCAGGTAGTTGAGGTGTCGAAAGACCTGTACAAGCTCCTTGTGGAAGATCGAATAGATGCAGATAAGAAAGAGCTTATCCTGGTTCCTGACAATGTTCTGAACTACATTCCTTTCGAAATTCTGACTGACAGTTTGGAAAATCATTTGGTTGAAAAATATGCGATCAGCTATTCAGCGGGAGCACGAATATTTTTGGAGCTGGGCAAGGATTTCTTTCAGTATGATGCAGAAGAAGATTGGGCCGGTTTCGCCCCTTCTTACGAAGATGATCTCCGATTGTTCTCTAATGAGGACGAAGTGCGATCCATTGCGGATAACATTGATGGTGACAGCTTTCTGGGGGAATTCGCAACCCGTGAAAACTATCTGAAGCACAACAGAAGGTACAAAATTCTCCACCTGGCAACGCATGCCGAAATCGACAATAATAACCCGTTGTACAACAAACTGATCTTCGCTGACGGCGACCTGACGGCTTCTGACATCTACCTGTCAGACACAAAGGCCAAAATGGCGGTTCTGAGCGCTTGCAATACGGGTTTTGGAAAATTGGAGAAGGGCGAAGGCGTAATGAGTATGGCAAGAGCCTTTCATTTTAGCGGAGTCCCAGCGGTGGTTATGAGTCTTTGGAAGGTCCCCGACAGATCTACCAAGGAAATCATGCTTCACTTTTACAAGTACTTGAAAGAAGGCAATTCTAAAAATGTGGCCCTGCAAAAAGCAAAATTAGACTATTTGTCTTCAACTGACGATCCGGCTCTGAGACATCCCTATTACTGGGCAGGGTTTGTTATCAATGGGAATACCGAAGCCTTGGACTTGAAGGGATCGAACCTGATACTTATCTTGGAAGTTTTAGGTATAATGGTAGTGCTTTTCGGAGTTTGGTTCTTGTGGCGAAAAAAAAGGATGACTAAAACTATTTTAGCAGTTCATAAACCTCTTCAGCTTCCTCTTTTTTGAAACGAAGCTCCTCATTTTGATTTCTCAAAATATCCATGAAATACCTGGCTTCCTGTTCCTTGCCTTGCTTGAGATACGCCAGACCAATATACCATGTGGCTTTTTGCCTGCAATCCATGTTTTGCAATGTGCCGGGAGAAGATTCGATCAAAGGTTTTAAAGTCTGAATAGCCTCTTCTGTTTTGTTTACAGAGATAAGACACAGCGCCCGGTAGAATTCAATGTATTTTTCTTCAGAATTTTCAACGGAATTGAACAAGTTGATGGCCTTGTGGTACTCTCCGGCCTCATAGGCTAAGAAAGCCCTGTATTCTATTGTATGCAGCTCACTCCCCCTTACAATGGGAAGAACTGTATTCGGATAGGGCTCATAATAGGTTTCAAAGATTGTCTCGTTGGACGGAAACACATAATTCTTGACCATCCAGGAACCAAGAGACAAAAGTAGAGCGAGGCTTGCCGCGGCAAGCCACTTGACAGGAACGACTGAAAACCGCGAATTCCTGTTTAAATTCGTTTCAAATTTGCCCAGGGTTTCCTTCAGTTCCTCATTCTGATGACGAGTTATGACCTTTTTCAAGTCCTTGTGAAAAAGAAACTCTTTCCTGAATTCTTCATCGTTCTGCAACAAATCATTGAATTCAAGCCTTTCTTTCGGGCTTAAAGCGTTCTCAAAATAACGGTCTATAAGATCAAATCTTTCCTCCATATTTTTGAACTAGGTCTTTTAGTTGCCTCAAACAACGTGATTTTTGACTTTTTAATACTTTCTTGTTGCTGTATTCCAAAATTTCCTGAATCTCATCCAGATTGTACCCTTGATAATAGAACAGCTTGAGAATGCTTTGGCAACGATCCCCGAGCTCAGCAAAGCATTTTTGCAATACCTTCTGTTCATTAGTTAAAGCATCCTCATCAAGGTTAACATCAAAATCAACATTTTCCTGCAGGAGGTCCACGTCCTCTTTTAGATCCTCTCTCGAACGAATTCTAAAATTATGATAAATTTTGTATTTGCCAATGGCGAAAAGATAGGTCGAAATATTGCTCTGCAAGGCATCGATTCTTCCATTTACAGCGTTGTCTCTCAAGACAATGATCGCGTCCTGATAGATGTCGACGGCATCCTGCTCTTCAATGTTGTATTTCTTGCTGAAGTTGATAAAACCTTCACGGTTCTCCACATAGATCTTTTCAAGGGTTTTCTGATCTCCCTTTTTCAATTGATCGATGATATGTTTCAACTTCTGATTCGACATTGGCGCAAATTACGCAAAACACTGATAACTATTTGTGAATTCAACCATTGAGGATAGAATCACATGTCAAAAGTAGAGCCAAATCTCAGGAATGAAATCAGAACCGCCTTTCTTCAAGTAAGGAGATTTCTTTTTTCACTTCCAGTTCACATCTCTTTCAGTTCACATCAGGAGCAGAATACCTGAATTTGATTTATATCAATTGACGAGAATCATCCAGGCCCTTGACCTTCATCATACTTTCGACGACAATCTGGTTGTATCTTCCGTTGTGTTAATTTAAAATCGAATGTTATGTCAGTTTTGAAAGTAGTGGAGATTCTAGGGAATTCAACAGTAAGCTGGGAGGATGCGGTACAACAAGTCGTGAATGAAGCCTCCAAGACCATCAAAAACATTAAATCTGTGTATGTACAGGACATGCAGGCCATGATCAAGGACAACAAAATTGTTCAGTACAGGGTAAATGCCAAGGTCACTTTCGCTATAGTAGACCAATAGAGGATTGGAATTGGCTGGATGATCTCCAATAATCCTTGTTTTTTCTATTTCAATGAAGAAGCAAATACAAGTCTTTTGAGAAGCTGAGTCATTCCGAGGGCGGCAAGGCCGAAAATAAGTACCCATTTGAATTGATCCCATTCCAACGGAACAAGGGACAGGGCTTCCTGCATGAAAGGCAGGAAATAGGCTGCCATCATAATCAGAAGGCAGGTGAGAAGAGCCCACCATACCCATCGATTAGTGGTGACCTTATTTCGGAAAAAAGAATGGTTCCGAAGAGGCATGTTAAATACGTTCAGGAGTTGGACCAGCACCAGGGTGTAGAAACCTAGATTATTGATCTTGTCTGGCTCAAGATTCAACTGTATCTTGCCAAAATAACTGATGCCCAGGACGGCTGCCGTCATGGTGATGCCGTACAAGGCGGTCATGGACCAAAGCTTCCCGGTCATAATGGGTTCATTGGACTTTCTCGGAGGATCGTTCATGATATCATGTTCGGCCTTGCCAACTCCGAGAGCCAACGCGGGAAAAACATCGGTGACCAGGTTCAGAAAAAGAATCTGCAAGGGAAGCAGGGGCGAAGGTAGGAACAGGAAAAAGGAGATGGCCACCGCCAGGATTTCTGCGAGGTTGCACGACAAAAGATACACGGTGAATTGACGGATATTCTCGAAAATCGCCCTTCCCTGACGAATTGCCATCTCGATGGAAGTGAATCGGTCGTCCTTCAGCACGACATCCGCGCACTCACGCGCAGCCTCAGTCCCACGTATTCCCATTGCAATTCCAACGTCTGCCTTTTTCAGGGCAGGAATGTCATTGATGCCATCGCCGGTCATACCAACGACGTGGTTGTTCTTTTGGTAGAATCTGACAAGATCCAGTTTCTGATGTGGTGTTACTCGGGCGAAGACCAGCGTGTTGAGAATTTGGGCGGCCTCGTTTTGTTGCATATCGGAGCCCAGGTCCTTTCCATGAAAGGGAATTATTGAGCCATCAACTGAATCAAAAATGCCAACCTCTTCCGCTATTTTCTTTGCCGTGTCCGGATGGTCTCCGGTCACCATAACCACGCGTATGCCCGCTCTGTGATAGGTCCTTATAACCTCAGGGACGTCCTTCCGCGCCGGGTCTATAAAACCTACGATTCCTGAGAAGAGCAGGTGCTCGCATATCTTGTCGACTTCAACCTTCGGCCCTGTTTCCTTGTAGGCGAAAGCGAGAACTCGGAGTCCTTCAGATGCCATTTGAGATACGGTTTCTGACCACAGCTTTTTATCAAGGGTCTGCGCACCTGCATCTGAAGCATTTCCATCGCATCTCTCAATGACATTTTCAAAAGCACCTTTGACGCATACCAGATGCCCGTCCTTGTTCTGATGAACCGTGGTCATCATCTTGGTTTCGGAATCAAATGGCACCTCGAGCTTTTCAGGAAATCTGGATCGAAGTTCCAAAGGATCGACCCCGGATGATTGGGCAAATTGAATCAGGGCAAGCTCGAGTGGATCCCCGAAAACTTCTCCGTTTTCAAATCTGACGTTGCTGCAGAGAACACCTAGTTCGATCATCCGCTTGAGTTGCAGGTTGTCCCGACTCGCCTGAATCAGGTCTTCCCCCTTCCACTGCCCTCTCTCCCAAAGAGCAAGGGCAACGGTCATCTTGTTCTCCGTCAGGGTCCCGGTCTTGTCGGTGCAAAGTATGCCCATTTCACCTAGGCTTTGAACCGCTTCAAGCTTTTTGATCAACACATTCTTTCGGGCAAGTCGCAGCATGCCATGGGCCAGTGCGATCGTGGCCACTATAGGGAGACCTTCAGGAATAGCAGCAACGGCCAGGGCTATTCCCGTTTTGATCATGAGAACTGTGTCCCTTCCCTGAAGGACGCCCAGGGCTCCGATGACCAAAGCAAGACAAAGTGTGAGCCAGATAAGAATACCGCTAAGTTTGGACAGCTTCTTTTCCAGCGGGGTTCTTTCTTTTTTCTCCAGTGCGGCACTCTCTTGAATCTTCCCCATCAAGGTTGCGTCGCCGGTGCTCGTGACCACAGCCTTTCCGTATCCGCCGTTGACCAGGGTGCCGTTGAAGACCATGTTCTTTTGATCCGCCGGCTGGGTTTTCATCGGAAGAGGCGGAGTGGTCTTCTCAACTTCAAAGCTCTCACCGGTAAGGATCGATTCGTCGATCCTCAGGTTGTCACATTCGAGAAGTCTCGCGTCAGCTGTGACCAGATCTCCCTCCTGCAAAATAAGGATGTCACCCGGAACGAGCCGGTCGGCTGTGATCGATTGGTTCTTTCCCCGGCGAAGGACCCGGGAGACTACTTGCGACATCTTGCGCAATGACTCCATGGAGCGAAGTGCCTGGTATTCCATTGCGAAACCGATCGCAACCGTAATTAGGATGACCACAAGAATAGCAAGAGCTTCCATGAACTCCCCGAAGATGAGAGCCAGAAGTATGGCTGTCCCGAGAACGTAGATCACGGGATCGGCAAATTGCTCCAATAAGATTCTCCAGGCCGGCTTTTGCTTGTATTCAGCCAACTGGTTCGACCCGTATTTGGCTCTCAGCTTCCTGACCCGGGTATTCGAAAGGCCTTTTTTCGGGTCTACGCCGAGTCTTTCGCTGACAGCTTCACCGGTTAATCTATGAGGGTTGAGAACCATCTTGAAGCGTTATTTGGTCATAGATGCGGATACATATCACCTTTTCGCGTTTTGAGCTGGCGCTTGAGGTCTTTGATTGTCTCATCAGTGGCCTTTTCAAAACTCTCCTCATCTGAGGAGGCGAATATCCGGGGTCCCGGAACGCTCAACCGGATTTCACAGATTCTGCCCTTTCCGACGGACCCTTTTTCAATTTTATAGAAGACATTGGCCCTTTGAATCCAATCGTATCTTTCGAATAGCTTGTTGAGTTTCTTCATGAGAAGCTCCTCCACGTAAGGGCTCTTTTCCATATTTAAAAACTGGACGGTTGCTTTCATAAGTCTATCAGATTGAATGAAATGGTTTAAACCAGTAATTTACATTGAAATCGCACAAAAAAGAATGATCTTGGTCAATCATTGGGCAAAACAGGAGACCCTGTATGTGTATTGCTGCATCATCAACGGTTTTTCAAATAAACCTATAATGTCTAAATTGTATCCGTTAATTCAAGTTTGAAATCACGAATGCACATTTTACCTGAAGGTAAGTGAATGAAAAGAATCACTCTTAAACATATTGCCAGTGAATTCAATGTGTCAATAGCCACGGTATCGAAGTCACTTCATGACAGCCATGAAATAAGTGAAGCTACCAAAAGCAAGATTCAGGATTTCGCACGTAAACACCATTACAGTCCCAACAACCTTGCCCGCAGTCTTGTGAACAAGAGGACGAAAACCTTAGGGGTGATAATTCCGAACATCATGAATAACTTCTTCGCCAAGGTATTCGTCGGCATCGAAGAAACTGCAGCATCAAGGGGATATAACCTGATCTCCTGTATCTCCAATGAGTCTTATTCCAAGGAAGTCAAAACCATGGAGCTTCTGAAAAACGGGACTCTTGACGGCTTTATTTTATCTCTTTCTGAAGAGACCCAGATCAAGCAGGATTATGAGCATTTGAAGCATGCCATGGAGCAGGGGGTCCCTATAGTTTTGTTTGACCGGGTGACCGAAGAGATCCAATGCGACAAAGTGACCGTTGATGATCTCGAAGGTGCGCACAGAGCGACCTCCCATTTGATTAAATCCGGATGCAAGAGAATCGCCGTCATATCCATTCTCGACAATATCAGCGTTGGGAAATTGCGGGTTGAAGGATATAAGAAAGCTTTGATTGAATCCGGGCGGGAAATTGAAGAGAAGCTTATCGTGAGAATAGGCAGGGAGGAAGATTTTGAAACAGCTATGAAATTTGTTTTAACGGATAAAAGCATAGACGCATTATTGTGTCTCGAAGAAAGTTCTGCGATCAGATCACTCGTCCTGTTGAAGCAAATGAATTACAGGATCCCGGAGGAAATGTCAATGATATGCTTTACAAACGGAGAGTTGCCAAAATATGTTTCACCGTCGATTACCACAATAAGCCAGCACGGAAAATCGATTGGAGAAATATCTGCCGGACTCCTGATTGATCGTATCGAGGAGAACAAAGAAGAATCCGGCTATCAGACCAGGACGATAAAAACGAGCCTCATTCAAAGAGAGAGCACAAGACCAGTCAAATGAATGCGTTCCGACCGTAGTGTTCATTTTTTCCAAACCCTTTCCATCTCTTCCAGGGTCTTACCCTTCGTCTCAGGAACAAACTTCCAGATCATCAGCATGGCCAGTATAGCCATTACGCCGTAGATCCAGTAGGCAAATCCGTGGTTGAACTTCTCGATCAGGAAACTGTTCTTGTCCATCATGGGAAAAGTCCATGAAACCAAATAATTCGAGATCCATTGAGCAGCGACGGCGATGGCCATGGCCCGTCCTCTGATCCTGTTCGGGAATATTTCGGATAACAGCACCCAGGTGACGGGTCCCCAACTCATGGCAAAACTTGCCACATAGACCAACATGCAAATGAGAGCGAATATTCCAACGGCGTGACTGAAGAAACTGAAGCCTAGAGCGAACATCGCGATGCCCATACCCAAGGCACCTATAATCATCAGTGGTTTTCGGCCCAACTTGTCTACGGTCATGATGGCCAGAACGGTAAACAAAAGATTCACTGAACCGACAATTATTGTCTGCAATAGGGCGATGTCTGTATTGGACCCCATACTTTTGAAAATTTCAGGAGCATAGTAAAGCACAACATTGATCCCCACAAATTGCTGAAAGACCGAAAGAAGAACGCCGATGATGATTACAGTAAAACCAAAAGAAAACAGCTTGCCGGAATGATGCACGACCGTATCCTGGATTTCTTTCAGGATGACTCCAGCCTCTAGTGAACCATTGACTCGCGTCAGGACTTCGAGGGCCTTTGCAGGTTTTGATTTAAGAACCAGTGATCTTGGAGTGTCGGGAACGAAAAGGAGCAAAACCAGGAATATTCCCGCAGGAATCGTTTCAGAAGCAAACATCCACCTCCATCCGGTGTTGTTCAACCAGTTTTCGTCTCCCTGGGATGCGATGAAATAATTGACGAAATAGACAATCAGCATACCGAAAATGATCGCGAATTGATTCAAAGAAACCAGCTTGCCACGGATGTCAGCCGGTGCGATTTCGGCAATATAGAGAGGAGAGAGCATGGAAGCCAGGCCAACTCCGATCCCTCCGATTATGCGATAGCCAATAAAGAAGTAGATGAATGTATGATCGGCAGTTCCGATTGCCGACAGCATCATCTCGGGCATGGCAGAACCTATAGCTGAGATCAGAAAAAGGAGCGCGGCCAGAACAAGACCGTTTCTCCTGCCTAAAGTCTTGCTGACCCAACCGCCGAAAATGCCTCCAATAATACATCCGATAAGAGCGCTCGAAACGACCAGTCCCAACCTGGAATTAGCGGCCATCTCGGATAAACCAAAGGGCTCCACAAAGAATTTTTCAAGGGATCCAACAGTTCCCGAAATAACAGCCGTGTCATATCCGAACAGGAGCCCTCCCAGGGTGGCCACAAGTGTTATGGAAAGCAGGTATCGAGTTCTCGAAGGTTCTTTTGGGCTCAAATTTCAAAAGTTTAAATGTATTGATTGATTATGTTTTCGAACATTTCCTGTTTTCCGCTGCGCAATTCAAGCTCTCCATTCTCATGGGCAATTTGATAAAGATCTGCAAGATCGAGTTTGCCTTCTTCAAACTCCCTGCCCTTTCCGCTGTCAAATGAACGATACCTGTCTTTCCTCAATGATTCATATGCGGATGAAGATATGATCTTGTCAGCAGTCAGAAGCGCTCGTGCAAAGGTGTCAGCACCACCAATATGAGCATGGAACACGTCATCGAGGTCAGTGGAATTCCGTCTGATTTTTGCGTCGAAATTGACGCCTCCACCCTGCAGTCCACCAGCTTTCAAGAAAACCAGCATGGCTTCTGTTGTTTCCTGGATGTTGTTTGGGAATTGATCGGTATCCCAGCCGTTCTGATAATCTCCCCTGTTGGCATCGATGCTCCCCAGCATCCCGGCCTTGGCCGCTACTTCCAGTTCATGCTGGAAGGTGTGTTGAGCCAAAGTGGCGTGATTCACTTCGATGTTGATCTTGAAGTCCTTCTCGAGACCGTATTCTCTCAGGAATCCGATCGAGGTGGCCGCATCAAAGTCATATTGATGCTTTGAGGGCTCCATGGGCTTGGGCTCAATAAAAAAGTTGCCTTTAAAGCCCTGACTTCTGGCGTAGTCACGAGCCAGCCCCAGAAATCTGCCAATGTGATCCAGTTCTCTTCCCATATCTGTATTGAGCAAAGACATATAGCCTTCACGACCTCCCCAAAAGACGTAGTTCTCTCCCCCAAGCGCTATAGTCGCATCCAGCGCGAGTTTGATCTGTCCGCCGGCTCTCGCCAACACGTTGAATTCAGGGTTTGACGCAGCGCCATTCATATAGCGAGGGTTCGAGAAGCAGTTGGCGGTTCCCCACAAGAGTTTGATGCCTGTTTCTGACATCTTCTCTTTCACATAATCTGTGATATTCAACAACCTCTTTTCTGATTCTTTAAATGTGGGCCCTTCCTGGATGAGGTCGAAGTCGTGAAAGCAGAAATAGTCGAAACCCATCTTCCCGATGAACTCAAAGGCAGCATCGGCTTTGTCTTTAGCCGCCTGAACGGGGTCATTGTTTTTGTCCCAGGCAAAATTTTGAGTACCCGGTCCAAAAGGGTCGCTACCTTGTCCGCAGAAGGTATGCCAATAAGCGATGGCAAACTTAAAGTGCTCTCGCATGGATTTCCCGGCGACGATCTGGTCAGGATTGTAATATTTGAATGCCAGGGGGTTGTCGGATTCCTTTCCTTCAAAAGGTATCTTTTCAATACCCGGGAAATACTCTTTCGTTGCTGATCCCTTCATTTTATTTGATGTTTAATATTGATTCCAATTCTTTTTTCCACTTAGCATAAGCCTTTTGATAAGGCGCTTTGTCTTTGAATGGCTTGTAGGTCAGTACGTGATCATTGTCCATTATATTGTCGCCAAACTCTTTAAAGTCCCCATTATGCAGACCTGCTGCCCGGGCAGCACCGATGGCTCCCGTTGTATTGTAAATCTCTATCTCATGCGAGATAAGGGTGGCAATGGTGTAAGCAAATATGTCAGATCGAAAGAGATTGTCATTCCCCGCTCGTATCACGTTGACCTGAATCCCGTCAGACTTCATGATCTCGATGCCATAAACAAATGAGAAAGCGATGCCTTCTAAGGCAGCGCGACAAAGGTGTCCTTTATGGTGGATGTTCAAATTCACATTGACCAACCGGGTTCCGATATCCTGATTGTCTAGCATCCGCTCTGCTCCATTCCCGAAGGGAATTAAGCAAACCCCATCGGATCCAACTTCGATCTCTGAAGCCAAATGGTTCATCTCCTCATAGGAATTGACCGATAAATTATTCAGGAGCCATCGGTATTGAATACCGGCTCCATTTATGCAGAGCAGTTTTCCTATGCGCGCCTCCTTGCCAACTTCATAGTTTACGTGCGCAAAATTGTTTACGCGTGAGCTTTCCAGGACCGAAAGGTTGTCCGTAATGGCGTAGACTACACCCGAGGTGCCTCCTGTAGCGGCGATTTCTCCCGGATTGAACACGTTTAGCGACAGCGCATTGTTGGGCTGGTCCCCCGCCCGATACAAAATCGGGGTCCCGACTGCGATCTCGCTTTCCTCTGCACCTTGATCGTTTACCTCTCCCTGGTAACCAAATGTGTCCGTTATATCAGGGATCAGGTCTTCAGAAATCCCGTAGTATTCCAGCAGGAAATGTGCAGGCTCGTTAGTTTTGAAATTCCAGAACACTCCTTCTGACAAACCTGAAATAGTCGTATTCATCTTCCCGGTAAACCGAAGGGCAATATAGTCGCCAGGAAGCATGAACTTTTTGATCTTTTGATAAATATCGGGTTCATTCTCCTTGACCCATTTCAATTTGGAAGCCGTGAAATTTGCCGGAGAATTGAGCAGCTCCTGGTCGCATTTGTCAGCTCCAATTTCTTGATAAGCCGTTTTGCCTATTTCCACCGCTCTGCTATCACACCAGATAATCGATTTCCTTAAAGGGCGACCGTTTTCATCAACAATTACCAGGCCATGCATCTGATAGGAAATGCCGATTCCTTTGATCTGCGTTCTGGAGACATGTGTGGCGACCTTTACTTTTTTTATGGCTTTGCAAACCATTGCCCACCACTGTTCGGGATCCTGTTCCGCCCAACCATTTTCCAAAGCAAGCATATTCATTTCATCTTCGGGTTCTTGAACAAGCCCTATGCTTTTCCCCGTATCGACTTCAACCAAAGCCACTTTGATTGAAGAACTCCCAATGTCGATGCCCAGATAGTACTCCATTCTACGTCATCAGGGTTTCACGTTCAGGGAGATTTGGTTCAAATCCTTGTCAGCAGAGGAAGAGCCAATGAATAAATCGTACTGACCCAGTGTCGGCAAATAGCTATGCTTGTCAATATTCCAGTAAGACAGGTCCTTCAAGCTGATGGAAAACTCCACAGTCTTTTGTTCTCCCGGCTCCAGGTGGATACGAGAGAACCCGCGAAGGTCTTTAATGGGTCGGGGGTCCTTGCTGGACTTGTCGGCGATATACAATTGCACGACTTCTTCTCCGGCTCTTTGACCAATGTTTTTAACCTTAACTTCTATTTTTACCTCTTTGTCAGAACTCACAGAAAGATCATCAGCGCTCAAACTCAAATCTGAATATTCAAATTCTGTGTAACTCAATCCAAACCCAAAAGGATACAAGACCTCACCGTCAAAGTAACGATAGGTAAAGCCCTCCATATTGTAGTTTTCAAAGTCAGGTATATCGGCGACGTCTTTGTAAAAGGTCAGAGGCAGTCTCCCTGCCGGATTGTAGTCTCCAAAGAGAATGTCAGCTATCGCGGCACCTCCCGCCTGGCCCGGATACCAGGCCTCAACAATGGCAGGGATATTCTCATTTTCCCAGTTGATCGAGACAGAACTTCCATTGAGCATGACCAGCACAGTTGGTTTTCCAATCGCAGCGATTTTCTTTATAAAATCCTGCTGGAGGTCAGGAAGGTCAATTCGAACTCTGTCTCCTCCGCTAAAACCTTCTACGTGAACGGGCATTTCTTCGCCTTCCAACCTCGGAGACAGACCCATAAAGAGCACTACTGCGTCAGCCGCATTGGCCATCTCTATAGCCTGTTTCTCATAGTCCTTTCTTGGAGTAGACCACAACAAGCTCACGTTCGAATCACCGTGAGAATTAAAGAAATCGAGTTTGATCTTATATTTCACACCGGCCTTGAGATTCATGTATTCAAAACGTTTCAAGGCGTGATGTATGTTTGAATTTTGGGCGATTGATTTGTCATCGATAAAAAGCTCATAGTGAAAAAAGCCATCTCCACCCAGGGCGTATTCACCATCTTCAGGAACCACCAAATAGCCTGTCCATCTCGCTGAGAAGTTATCTCCCTCAAGATCCTCATAGGGTGCATCACCCCACCAGTAGTAATCGACCTTGGGGTCTACCCTTGAATATTTGGGTTTGCCTTCCCAGTTTATATTGTCATAAAATGCAGCATTGAGTCCGTTTTTACTCAATGTTTCATCGGTGAACAACACCGACGAGGGAATAGGCTCTAAGGTGGGAAGTCTCTCAGCATGCTCGCAACCCAGAGAATACATTACCTCTGCGTCTGGCAATTTTCGCCGGATGCCTTCCAATGGGGTTACGGGGGCAGAAGGAATTCCGTTGTAATTCGCCAAAAGCACATCAATGTCGTTGGCATTTGGCCCTAAAACCGCTATTTTCTTTATGTTTTTGTCCAGGGGCAGCATTCCTGATTGGTTTTTAAGAAGCACCATTGATTTTTGTGCAGCTTCAAGTGCGAGTTCTTTATGCTTGTCGCTATCGACAACATCATAGGGAATGCTCGCATATTTGACCATTGAATCGGGATCAAACTGACCCATTTTGAATCTTGCCAGCAACAGTCTTTTTACGGCGATGTCAATTTGGTCTTCAGAGATCAAATCTTGTTCTACGGCTTTTGCCAGGTAGGGAGAAACTATGCCGCAATTGACATCTGTTCCATTGATGAATGCCATGGCCGCAGCTTCTTCCGGGGTCTTGACGACGTCGTGACGATCTTCTTCATAGAAGTCAGTGAGCGCCCAACAATCAGAAACTACATAACCGTCAAATCCCCACTCCTTTCTCAATATTTCATTCAACAGTGGAGAGCTCCCGCAACAAGGCTCGTCATATAAGCGGTTGTAGGCACACATAATAGATGCCACATGAGATTCCTTGACCGTTTTCTCAAAAGCAGGTAAATAGGTGTTTCGAAGATCGTGCTCGGAGACTTTGGCATTAAACGAATGACGTGACGATTCCGGACCGTTGTGAACCGCAAAATGTTTGGAAGTGGCTATCGACTTGTAATACTTGGTGTCATTTCCCTGGATTCCATTGATAAACTGTACCGCCATTTCACCTGTAAGATGTGGACATTCACCATAGGTTTCCATGCCTCTTCCCCATCTTGGATCCCTGAAAATATTGATATTCGGAGTCCAGAAGGTAATACCCTGGTAGATGCCTCGTTTGTTGTTTTTCAAGAAATTATGGTATTTGGCTCTTCC
>CBDUAY010000049.1:0-17200 GCA_965365245.1 uncultured Flavobacteriaceae bacterium
CCCGTTGAGCGTAAGCAGGTCGCTCAGGTTGTTGGCTTCATTGCTCGGATCCTTACCTCCCGGGGTCGGAGTCACGTTTGCCGGACCGATATTGCCCGGATCATTCTCCCCGAGATCTGCCAATGCAACAATGTTTCTTGTTCCTTCAGTGGTTGCATTTCTGTTGGTCACCCAGATTTCGATTCGCGTGATGTTGATCGTGCTGTTTATCAGCGGAAAATTAACCAGGGCCTGGTTGTAGTTGTCCCTGAAATTCTGAGCCAGGAAGAAGTGCCTGTTGATGTCGTAGTCAGTTGCCCGGAACTCGAATTCGTTGAGCAGGGATCCGCCCTGAGCCGTCACTGATCTGGTTTGGGACCTCTGCTGTGAGAAAATTCCCGTGACCGTGGTCTTTCCGAATTGAAGCTCCATTTTTGCCCCGAAAAGGTTCTGTGCTCCGGTCACCAGCGAGTTCCTGCTCGGCATGGAAACGTTACCCACTTCGATCTTTCGGATGATGTCGTCTTCGGTTGGGGTGTATTCCAACTTGACGATATTCTGGAAGTTAAAAGTTGACTGGGTGTCAAAATTGGCCAGCACCCTGAGTCTTGTTCCGATTCGGGCGTTTAAACTCGCATTGATCTCCTGGTCAAAGTCGAAGGTGGTGCTCTGTCGGTTGTTCTCTGAGAGCTGGGGGTTTTCAACCCTCTGGTAGATGAGCCCCATTTTGATCAGGATGGATCCCTGAACGTTCACGTCTATGCTGTTCCCCCCGAAAACGCTCTCGAAGAAGTTGGAGTTGACGTAGTAGGTTGGAAGCAGGTTTTTCCGGGCTTCCTCCGCATTTCCGGTTCTTCCGCCCACTGCGTCGAGCTTTGAACGCGAGTATTCGATCATATCCCTCTGAAGGCGATAGTCTTTGTATTCTTCCGGGGTCATCTGGCGGGGATGTTCGATATAATAATCCCCGATCTTTTCCATGAGTATGTAGTTGCCCGTGTTGGGATCGTAGATCACCTCCAGTTCCTTGTTGTCGTTGAGGAAAAGGCCGCCGTTTTGCTTGCTGCTGAAAGAGTAGGGAAGAGCAGGAATTGTATCATTAGTAGCAGAACTACTTGATATTGAGTTTGTTGATGAATTATTGGATGAATTTATTTGAGCCGAAAGTACAGTCGTACTAAAAAGGAGTACAACAAATATAATAGGGAGATTATATTTGAGTTGCTCTACACTGAACAAATTTTACAAGTTTTTCAAGGCTTTTTTGATCAGGTCCTCCAGACTCGTTTCCGGTTCTTCCTGCAAAATAACTTGTATTGTTTTCTCAACTTTTTTCTTGTTGAAACCTAACACTTCTAAAGCTGATAACGCTTCATTTCGAATAGTATTGTTCGGTGTTTGCATTTCTTCTGAAATTTCATAGGATTTCAGAATTTTGTCTCGAAGATCTACGATTACCCGTTGCGCCGTTTTCAAGCCTATGCCCTTGACAGACTGAATTTTAGACACATTTTCATGAGCGATGGCTTCCTGGATATCTTCCGTGTCCATAGAAGACAGCATGGTGATCGCAGTACTGGGTCCCACACCCGATACCGAGAGCAGCAATTTGAAGATTTCTCTTTCGGTCTTACTGTAAAATCCGTAGAGGATATGGGCGTCTTCACGTATGACCTGATGCGTGAAAAGATGGATATTCTCCAGGTCGGGAAGATTTGAAAAAGTCTGGAGAGAAATGACAAGAAAATAACCCAGGCCGTTGCACTCAACAACGACGTGATCGGGATGCTTCTCGACGAGCCGGCCACGGATATGTGTAATCATAAAATCGGAATCGTAAACGAATCAAATGTAATGATTTTATGTCCCGGGAAAAGTTTTGTTCAAGCTTTTTAATAACTAATTTTTTCTTCCCTGTGCATCCACTACGGCAATGCAAACCATGTTGACGATTTCGTCGACGCTGGCACCGAGCTGTATCAGGTGAACCGGTTTGTTTAGCCCCATGATTATTGGTCCAATGGACTCAGCAACTGCCAATTCCTTGATCAGCTTGTAACTTATGTTGGCTGACTCGAGGTTCGGATAGATGAGCCCGTTCACTTTCTTTTTCTGCAGTTTTGTGAATGGAAATTTGTCGTTTCTCATTTCAGCATTGAGGGCGAAATCTGCCTGTAGCTCCCCGTCAATGTTCACTTCGGGATAGTGTTTGTGAAGATAGGATACTGCGTCCCTCATCTTGATGGCAGATTCCGTTTTGGAAGAGCCAAAGTTGGAAAACGAAACCATGGCCAGATTTGGCACCAGGCCGAACAGTTTCATCGTTTTGTCTGTCATCCTTGCTATTTCAGCCAACTCTTTGGCATTTGGGTTGATGATCATAGCCGTGTCGGATAGAAAAAGCGGGCCCCTGTCGGTGAGCATCAGGTTGGTTGCGGCCACCTTTCTGATTCCCTTGATCTTTCCGATAAGATCAATCATGGGTTTGGCTACCGTCGGATAGCTTCGGGTGTATCCGGTTACAAGAGCATCTGCCATGCCTTCGTTGACCATCATTGCGGCAAAATAATTTCGTTCCCGCATCCATTTTTGTGCCTCCAGAAGCGTGATGCCGCTGCGCCTTCTTTTTTCCCAGTATGTTTGGGCGAATTCATTACGCCTTTCCTGTTCGGCATCCGACTTCGGATCAATGATTGCTATATCCCCTTCGAACTGGATCTCTTTCATCAACCTGCTGATCTCTTCGTTGCTGCCCAGCAGGATGGGAATGGCAATACCTTCTTCATGGGCGATTTGAGCCGCCTTGAGCACACTGAGCTGATCCGCTTCGGCAAAAACCACTCGTTTGGGATCGGATTTTGCCCTGTTGGTAACCAGGCGCATCAGTTTGTTTCCAGCTCCCAATCTTTCGATGAGATTCTCCCTGTAGGCTTCCCAATCCTTTATGGGTTTCAGAGCAACCCCGCTTTCCATGGCTGCTCGGGCAACCGCAGGGGGAATCTCGCTAATGAGTCGCGTGTCGAAAGGCTTTGGAATGATATAGTCCCTTCCAAAGCTGATGTTCTTCTCCTTATAGGTGATGTTGACCTGTTCAGGAACGCTCTCTTTGGTCAGTTCGGCCAGTGCGTGAACCGCGGCCATTTTCATTTCCTCATTGATCTTGGTCGCCCTGACGTCAAGCGCGCCTCTGAAAATAAAGGGAAAGCCCAGAACATTGTTCACCTGGTTCGGATAATCGGATCGACCTGTCGCCATAATAATGTCTTTTCTGGTCTTCACCGCAAGCTTGTAGTCGATCTCGGGGTCAGGATTGGCCATGGCAAAAACGATCGGGTTGTCCGCCATCGTTTTCAGCATTTCAGGACTGACGACATTTCCAATTGAAAGCCCTACGAAAACATCGGCTCCGACCATCGCTTCCTCCAGGGTGTGAAGGTCGCGTGAGGTTGTGAACTCCTTCTTCTCAGCTGTAAGATTTTCTCGGTCTTCGCGCAAGACTCCTTTGCTGTCGCACATGACGATATTCTCGTTTTTCACCCCCAATTTCTTGTAAAGCTTGGTGCAGGAGATTGCAGCCGCACCTGCTCCGTTGATCACGATCGTGACCTCTGAAGCCTTTTTGTCTGCAATCTCAAGGGCGTTCTTCAGGGCAGCGGCCGAAATGATCGCGGTTCCGTGCTGATCGTCGTGCATGACCGGAATATTGAGCTCCTCCTTGAGTCTTTTTTCAATCTCAAACGCTTCGGGCGCCTTGATGTCTTCCAGGTTGATGCCGCCAAAGGTGGGAGATATTGCCTTTACGGTTTCGACGAATTTATCGACATCGGTGGCATCGACTTCGATGTCAAAAACGTCTATATCCGCGAAGATTTTGAAGAGAAGGGCCTTGCCTTCCATAACGGGTTTTGATGCGGAAGGCCCGATATCTCCGAGACCCAAAACCGCGGTGCCATTGGAAATCACCGCGACCAGGTTTCCTTTTGAGGTGTATTTGTAAACGTCGAGCTCATTGTCGGCGATCTCGAGACAGGGTTCAGCTACCCCCGGCGAGTAGGCCAGCGACAGCTCTCTTTGCGTGCTGTATTTTTTTGTCGGATTGACCTCGATCTTTCCAGGGGTGGGAAACTCGTGATAGTGAAGAGCGTCGTTTTTCTTGATTTTCGCAGACATGTTGTGTTATTGTGAATTCAACCAACAAAGTTAATTCTTTTGAAATCACCAAACGTTGCGAGAGTCACCTTTTTAGAAAGTTCAAATTTCTTTTCAGACCAGTGAATTTAGTTCTCATGACCGGTGAATCGGCAAAGATGTCCTTGAACAAATCCTCGGTGATCTCCTCCCAGTCTTTTTTGGAATACTGCATGATCTCCTTTCTGGGCTCAAATCTCGGTTCTGCATGGGGCAGTGAAAACCGGTTCCAGGGGCAGACGTCAAGACAGATGTCACAGCCGAACATCCAGTCTTCAAACTTTCCCTCAAACTCGTTCGGGATATCATCTTTGAGCTCTATCGTGAAATAGGAGATGCATTTGGACGCGTCTACCGTTTTATCCGGAACAATCGCTTCTGTCGGGCAGGCGTCCAGACAACGGGTGCATGTTCCGCAGTGGTCGGTCGAAAAGCCCTCATCTGCAGTTAGTTCGAGGTCAGTGATTATCTCTGCCAGGAAAAAGAAGGAGCCTTTGCTCTTGCTTATCAACAGGGAATGCTTGCCAATCCAGCCCAAACCGGATCGTTGCGCCCAGCTGCGTTCCATGACAGGCGCTGAATCGGTGAAGACTCGAGCGTGGAAGCTTCCAATTTTAGCCTGCATGGAGGAGACAAGGTTTCGCAGTTTGTCTTTGACCACTTTGTGATAGTCTTCGCCGTAAGCGTACTTTGAGAGTTTGTAGCTATCGGTTCGCTGAAGTTTTTCCGGAAAGTAATTGTATGTCAGGGAAATCACTGAATTCGCACCGGGAACGAGAAGCCTTGGGTCGAGGCGTTTGTCAAAATGGTTTTCCATGTAAGACATCTCTCCGTGAAATCCATTTTTGAGCCAGGATTCAAGTCTTGAAGCCTCCTCTTCCAGAAATTCAGCTTTGCTTACGCCACAGGAGTCAAAACCAAGTCGCAGGGCTTCCTCCTTGATCCATTGAGTATGTCGGGATCGGGCGTCCAAATTTTTTTAAAAAAGAGTGTCCTGGGTGCTTCCGGGAGTCTTGCCAAGGTGCTTGTAGGCCAGTTCGGTGACTTCACGCCCACGGGGTGTTCTCATGATGAATCCCTCCTGGATCAAAAAGGGCTCGTATACTTCTTCAATCGTCTCGGCATTCTCGCCAACGGCAGTAGACAAAGTCGATATCCCAACAGGACCACCCTTGAATTTATCAATGATAGTCGAGAGAATCTTGTTGTCCATCTCATCCAAACCATGCTTGTCAACATGGAGGGCATTCAGGGCATACCGGGCGATTTTGATGTCGATGTTGCCATCTCCTTTGATCTGGGCAAAATCCCGGACACGACGGAGCAGGGCATTGGCGATCCGAGGTGTTCCTCTGGAGCGACCGGCAATCTCAATGGCAGCCTCCATGGTGTTGTTGACATCGAGAATCCCTGAGCTTCGCTGAACGATATGCGTCAGCAGCTCAGTATTGTAGTAGTGCAGTCGACTGCTGATCCCAAATCGGGCCCTCATCGGCGCCGTCAGCAAACCAGATCGCGTTGTGGCCCCAATCAGGGTGAAGGGCTCCAGGTTGATTTGCACGCTTCTTGCGTTCGGGCCAGATTCGATCATGATGTCGATCTTGTAATCTTCCATGGCCGAATACAGGTATTCTTCAATGACAGGGCTCAGCCTGTGAATCTCATCGATAAACAGAACGTCCCGCTCTCCAAGGTTTGTCAACAAACCCGCCAGATCCCCCGGTTTGTCGAGTACCGGACCCGAGGTCACACGGATGTTTGTATTCAGCTCATTGGCTATAATGTGTGCAAGAGTCGTTTTGCCCAGGCCCGGTGGTCCGTGGAATAAAGTATGGTCCAGGGCTTCACCTCTCAAATTTGCAGCCTCTACGAATACTTTGAGATTCTCTATGACCTGTTCCTGGCCGGCAAAATCATCAAAACTGAGCGGTCTGAGCTTGCGTTCCACATCGAAGTCCTCCGGATTGAGGTTTTTATCGCTGGCGTCGAGAAATTCGTTCATGGTCGATGGTTCATTCCAATTCAATGTCTGTCGCAAGGACTATAGCCGAAGGATATTCCTTCTTAATGCTTTGAATGCTCTTGTCTGCCTCAAGTCGTGTTCGGTATTCACCTACCTGCAACTTCCATTGTGGAGTGCTAAAGATAATGGAAGTCGGAATTTCTGGAAACAGGGCAGTGAATTCGTCCTTGATCTCGTAACACTCTTTTTCGCTTCCATAGTAGATCTGGATCTTATATCCTTGATAGGAGTTCCGATCCTTGTTGTAGGCTTTTTTTTGTGCCACAAGCTCGTTGACGCTGGCACTGCTTTCCACTCTTAAGTCCCCTTCCTTTTGCTGTCCCAGGAGCAGACCGGGAACCATCAAAATGAACGCTAGCAGGGATGAAAATTTCACAGTCATAAAGCGCTTGTTTAATTATTTTTACAAAACTATAAGAATGTTTGAAACAAAGGCCTTTTCAAACTTATTTAGAATGATTATAAATTAAGTTTAACAGAATATTTAGACTTTGTCTGTACAACAGAAAATGTATTTTTGCACAATATTTTGCTCAAACATGATTTTTGTCATAGAACAAAGGAGTTCAAAATATTTTTTCGCTCAAATTTCGAGTTTTAAATCACGTAAATCGAACAGATGAAAGTTTTACTACAAAGCAATTCACTGAAGAAGATCCTGGCCAGCCTTTCTTTCCTATTTTTATTGTCCTTTAGCATTTCCGCTCAGGAAGGGGACTATGCCAACGGTAAGAAGTTGTTCAATGCCAATTGCGCCGCATGTCACAAACTTGACAAAAAGCTCATTGGTCCGGCCCTCGGAGGAGTAACCGACAGAAGGGACAATGAATGGCTCCAGGCATGGATCAAAGATAACAACGCCTTGAGAGCTAGTGGTGATCAGGATGCCATCGATATTTTCAACGAGTACAACGGCATGCCGATGACGGCCTATCCGCAATTGTCGGAGCAGGACATCAATGACATTCTCGTTTACACGAATGGTGAGCCAGAAGAGGCCCCGGCAACTGCTGCTTTGACGCAGGAGGTTGATCCGAAGGTGGCCGAAGGGAAGAAACTTTACCAGGTTCACTGTGCTTCTTGTCACAAGTTGGACAAAAAACTCATCGGACCGGCCCTGGGCAACGTTGCCGATCGCAGAAGCATGGAATGGCTCAAAGCCTGGATTAAAGACAACAATGCGTTGAGAGCGAGTGGCGACCAGGATGCCATCGATATTTTCAACGAATACAATGGCATGCCAATGACCGCTTTTCCGCAGTTGTCGGATGAGGACATTGAGGCTATCATCGCATATACCTCGGTTGGGGATGTAGCACCAGCTGCCACTGTCGCGGGAGAGGAAGTCATTGCTCAGCCCAGACACCCGATTCCGTGGATGACCTATGTCGTGATCCTGGCTATAGCAGGTCTTGTGGCCTGGATTTATTTTGTCAGTGACAACGGTTTCCTGAAAATTGCAGCAACGATTTTTGTGCTCATACTCGTCGGATACATCGGTCTCAATGCTTTGATGGACCTCGGGATTGACCAGGATTACCAACCCATACAGCCCATTGCATTTTCGCATAAGATTCACGCAGGAGACAACAAGATAGATTGTCAGTACTGCCACTCAACTGCGAAGCACAGCAAGCATTCCGGAATTCCTTCGGTGAATGTCTGTATGAACTGTCACAAGAGCATCGCCGAATACAACGGGCCTGTCACTTCAGAGCGAGACAAGGAGTTTTATGACGCGGAGATTCAAAAGATTTACGACGCCATTGGATGGGATCCGGAGAACCTGGCGTACATCGAAGGTTACGAGCAAAAACCTATCCAGTGGGTGCGAATTCACAACCTGCCTGATTTTGCCTATTTCAATCACGCCCAGCACGTCACAGCTGGAGGGATCGCATGTCAAAAATGTCATGGTCCTGTGGAGGAAATGGAAGACATGTATCAATACTCACCGCTCACAATGGGCTGGTGCATCGAGTGTCACAGAGAGACAAGCGTGGATCTGAAGGGCAATGACTATTACGCCAAGATTCATGCGCAACTCGCCGATAAATATGGTGTTGAGAAAGTCACCATCGCTCAGATCGGAGGGCTCGAGTGCGGAAAGTGTCACTACTAATAAGAACTCATTTGATCCGGCCCCAGGGCGTTTCATCAGAACGAATAAACAAGAGAAAAAAATATGGCATCTAACAAGAAATACTGGAAAAGTGTTGAAGAGCTGAACCAAAACAGCTCGATTGTTGAAAAGCTGCAAAAAAGTGAATTCATAGAGGACCTTCCAACGGACAAGTTCCTAGGAGACAAAGAATCTCTTTCCAATAGCGACACATCGCGTCGTGACTTCCTTAAATACGTTGGTTTTTCTACGGCTGTAGCCTCGTTGGCTGCCTGTGAGGGTCCGGTGATCAATTCCATCCCTTACGTGGTGAAGCCCGATGACGTGATTCCAGGCATACCGGATTTCTACGCCAGCGCAATTGCTGACGGGTTTGATTTCGCCAATGTTCTGGTGAAAGTCCGAGAGGGACGACCCATCAAAATAGAGCCGAACAAAGAAGCGGCCAATGGTTTTACCAATGCGAGGGTTCAGGCTTCGGTCTTGTCTTTATACGACAACAACCGTTTGAGAGGACCCATTGTTAAAGGAGAAGAATCAGACTGGACGACCCTCGACAAAGAGGTGGCAGGTCAACTGGCTGAAATCAAAGCCAAAGGCGGACGCATCGTCTTCCTGACGGGAACAACCGCCAGCCCATCGATAAACGCATTGATATCATCCTTCAACGAAACCTATGGAAACGTTGATCACGTGGTTTATGACGCTGTGTCGGAAGATGCCGCTCTCAACGCTTTTGAAAAGATGTATGGTCACAGGGCACTCCCGGATTATCACTTTGACAAGGCAGAGGTCATTGTTTCGGTAGCCGCAGACTTTCTCGGGGATTGGCAGGGAGGAAACTTCAGTGCCGGATATGCCGCGGGAAGAAAACCGAAAAATGGAAAGATGTCGAGACTCATCCAGTTCGAATCGAACATGAGTCTTACGGGGGCAAACGCTGACAAGAGAGTCATTGCCAAGCCTTCTGAACAGATGAAAGTGATGCAAATGCTCTATGCTTCGATTGTGGAAGGCAAGAGTGTTGGAAATGCAACCCCGGTTGAAGACGCCGTGCAAAAAGCCCTGGCTCAAATCAAGAAGGCAGGAAACAATGCAGTCGTTGTAACCGGAATTCAGGATGAGAATGCTCAACTCCTCGCCCTGGCTATCAATCACACCCTGCAGAGCCAGGCCATTGATGTCGTATCGACCAAGAACGTGCGAATGGGAGATGCCGCAAAGGTAGATCAGCTGGTAAAAGACATGAATTCAGGTGCTGTATCAGCGCTATTTCTATACAATACAAACCCGGCTTACACGCTTCCGAATGGAACGGCATTTGCCGAGGGACTCAAAAAAGTGGGACTTTCAGTAAACTTTGCGTCAATAATGGACCAAACTGCTGAGTTGTGCCAATATGTGGCCACAGCACCACACTACCTCGAGTCATGGGGAGATGTGGAGATCAAGAAAGGTCACTACAGCTTGATGCAACCCACGATTCACCCGCTTTTCAATACGAGGCAGTTTCAGGACACCCTCCTGAAATGGACTGGCAGTGATCAGTCGTATTACGATTATTTGAAGGGCATGTGGCAGACCAACATCCTTGGAGGCAAGTCCTGGAACAAGGCACTGCACGACGGTTCATTCAAAGTTGGCTCAGGAGAGCAGGAGCTTACCCTCAACGAGGTGAATCTTGCTGCTGCAAGTGCTGCCCTGTCGAACGCGAGCGATTCAGAAATGGAGCTTACCGTTTACGTCAAAACGGGACTGGGAGACGGTCAGCAGGCCAATAACCCCTGGCTTCAGGAACTTCCCGATCCGATCACCCGAACTTCCTGGGACAACTACTTGTTGATCTCTAGAATCGATGCTGAGCGTTTGGGTGTGAAAAACTGGACCGTAGACAATGGAGCGTTGAACGGTGATCTCGTGAACGTGACTGCCAACGGCGTTACCCTGAACAATATTCCGGCTTACATTCAACCGGGGCAGGCCCCTGGTTCGGTTTCTATAGCCCTGGGTTATGGAAGAACCGATCTCAAGAATGACATGAAGGTGGGTGTGAATGCCTATCCTTTGGCCGGAGCTGCTTATCATGAAGTAAGCATTCAAAAAGCCGAAGGCGTGCACGAGTTTGCTTGCGTTCAGCTTCAACACACGATCATGGGCAGGGAAGAAGAGATTCTCAAAGAGACAACCCTGGAAGATTTTGTGAACAAACCTAAAGAGGAGTGGAATCACGCTCCGGTATTCTCGTTGGATCACCAGGAGGTTACCCAGGACAAGGTTGACTTGTGGGAGCCTTTCGATGATACGATTGGAACTAAATTCAACCTCTCGATAGACCTGGCGACCTGTACAGCTTGCGCGGCGTGTATCGTGGCCTGTCATGCTGAGAACAACGTTCCGGTGGTCGGAAAGCACGAGATACGAGTGAGTCGTGATATGCACTGGCTGAGGGTCGACCGTTACTATTCAAGTGACATGACCGTGGAGCGCGGCAAAGAAGAAGGCATCTTCGGATCAGGAGATTTCTTCAACGCCCAGACGCACCCGTCAGATGCACCTGAGGTTTCTTTCCAGCCGGTTATGTGCCAGCATTGTAACCATGCACCCTGCGAAACAGTATGCCCTGTGGCTGCTACCTCGCATGGACGACAAGGACAAAACCAGATGGCCTACAACCGTTGTATCGGAACGCGTTATTGCGCGAATAACTGCCCTTACAGGGTGAGACGCTTCAACTGGTTCAAGTATGCTAATAACAACGAGTTTGACTTCAATATGAACAATGAGCTGGGACGAATGGTTTTGAACCCGGATGTTGTTGTTCGTTCGAGAGGGGTCATGGAGAAATGCTCGTTCTGTATCCAAAAGACACAGCTCACCATCCTCAATGCGAAGAAAGAAGGAAGGGCTGTAGCCGATGGAGAATTCGAGACAGCTTGTTCAAGTGCTTGTCCGAACGGATCCCTGGTCTTTGGAGACGTCAATGACAAGGAAAGTGAAGTGGCTCATTTGAGCGAGGATGACAGAACCTTCAAATTGTTGGATTTCGTGGGTACCAAACCCAATGTTTTCTATCAGTTGAAGGTCAAGAATACCAACGAAGCATAATTAAATCGTAGAAGGAAAATAAATTAATAGATTTTAAGATATGGCTCATTACGAAGCACCTATTAGAGAACCGTTGATCGTTGGAGATAAGAGTTATCACGACATATCCAATGACATCGCGGCTCCGATTGAAGGAAAAGCCAACAAATGGTGGTGGGGCGTGTTCCTGCTTGCCCTGACTGCATTTTTGTGGGGCATAGGAGCGATTGCCTACACCATTGGTACCGGTATCGGGGTCTGGGGTCTGAACAATAAGATCAACTGGGCCTGGGATATCACCAACTTTGTATGGTGGGTAGGTATCGGTCACGCGGGAACCCTGATTTCGGCAGTTCTCCTGCTCTTCCGTCAAAAGTGGAGAATGGGGATCAACCGGTCGGCAGAAGCGATGACAATCTTTGCGGTTTTCCAGGCAGGGCTTTTCCCTGTGATCCATATGGGACGAGTTTGGAACGGATACTGGACCATGCCTATTCCCAACCAGTTCGGTTCACTTTGGACGAACTTCAATTCACCGCTTTTGTGGGACGTATTTGCGATCTCTACTTATCTTACTGTTTCCGTCGTATTCTGGTACACAGGCTTGTTGCCTGACTTTGCCATGATCCGGGACAGGGCGACCAAGCCATTTCAGAAGAAAATATACAGTTTGCTCAGTTTCGGTTGGACCGGAAGAGCGAAAGACTGGCAGCGATTCGAAGAAGTATCCCTGGTTTTGGCCGGATTGGCTACACCCCTGGTACTCTCTGTACACACCATTGTATCCTTTGACTTTGCCACCTCGGTCATCCCGGGCTGGCACAGTACCGTTTATCCTCCGTATTTCGTTGCAGGAGCGGTATTCTCAGGTTTCGCGATGGTACAGACCTTGTTGATCGTAATGCGCAAAGTGTCAAATCTGGAAGCTTACATCACGCGTGTGCACATTGAGAACATGAACAAGGTTATCCTGGTGACCGGAGGAATTGTAATGGTAGCTTACCTGTCTGAATTCTTCGTGGGATGGTATTCCGGAAGCTCTTATGAGGATTTTACCTACCTCTCAATTGGTGCGGCTACGGGTCCTTACTGGTGGGCATTTTGGGCATTGATCCTGTGTAACGGGGTATTCCCTCAATTGCTTTGGATCAAAAAACTGAGAACTAATTATACAGTTTCCTTCATCATGGCCATCATCATCAATATAGGGATGTGGTTTGAGCGTTTCGACATCATCGTAATCAACCTGAGCCGAGGTCACCTTCCGTCGACCTGGACCATGTTTGAACCGACTTTTGTCGACATTGGAATATTCATGGGAACGATCGGATTTTTCTTTGTACTGTTTCTGCTCTACGCCAGGACCTTCCCGGTAGTGGCACAGGCAGAGGTGAAATCGATCCTGAAATCGTCAGGTGACAATTTCAAAAGAGAAAGAGACAACAAATAGAAGCAAACAGAATTAAGCATAAAAGCAAAAAGATGAGTGATAAAGTCATACACGCGATTTACGACGATGACGACGTTCTATTGAAGGCCGTCAAGGAAGTTCGTGAAGCTGATCATCATATTGAAGAAGTCTACACCCCGTTTCCGGTGCATGGTCTTGAAAAGGCCATGGGAATCGCTGGAACGCGAATAGCCATAACCGCATTCCTTTACGGTTTGACCGGACTTAGTTTCGCCGTTTGGATGATGAACTTCATGATGATCGAAGACTGGCCCCAAAATATTGGGGGTAAGCCAAGTTTTTCTTACGCCGAGAACATGCCGGCCTTTGTTCCGATCATGTTTGAAATGACTGTGTTCTTTGCGTCCCACCTGATGGTGATCACTTTTTATATGAGAAGCAAGATCGGGCCTTTTGTCAAGGCTTCGAATCCTGACCCTCGCACTACGGATGATAAATTCCTGATGGAAGTACCTGTGAGCGGTGATGAAAAAGAGCTGGAATCGTTTTTGAAGAAAACGGGTGCCATCGAAACGAAAATCGTAGAAAATCATTAGAACGATGAAGAAATTACTCAGCATAGTTTGTACAGGATTGTTGCTTGCGGCTGTAGTGTCGTGTGGCAAGGACAGACCAACAACTAGAAAGGCTCAATACATGGGAGACGTCGATATGTACGATCCGGTCCCTTATGAGACCTATTCCACCAGCCCTGTTTTTGACAACGGAATCAGCGCCCAGCTGCCGGTTGAGGGTACAATTGCTCGTGGAACCACAGTTTATGAGTACCCGGATTCCGAGGCTGGATATCAAATGGCCAAGGATTCTCTGAGGTCTCCCTTGGAAGTCAATGAGAAGAACCTGGAAAACGGCAAGGCCATGTATACCATTTACTGCGCCACCTGTCATGGAGACAAGGGAGATGGTATGGGAACCCTCGTGAAAAACGAGAAGTTTCTAGGCGTTCCTAATTACAAAGACAGAGATATCACCCAGGGAAGCATTTATCACGTGCTCATGTACGGACGGAACCTCATGGGCTCTCACTCGTCTCAGCTTACTGAAACGGAGCGATGGCAAGTGGTTCACTATGTAGAGAATCTGAGAGCAGATCTCTTGAAAGAATAAAAGTAGGATAACAAATACAGAACATAATGTATACATTTTCGGGAAAACTTAAAACTGTTTCAATCGCACTGATGATTCTCGGTCTTCTGGGCATCGGATATGGATTCCTTTCGGCGCCTTCAACGACAGAAGAGGTGGCCCAGGCCATGCAACATGCTGATGATGGTCATCACGGAGAAGCATCTCATGGAGACGCGTCACACGGAGCAGCTGGCGAAGAGCACAGTGCGGAAGAGCAACAAAGTCATTTAGAGCACCTGTTGCACCAGGCACAGAACAGACCCTGGACAGCCTTTTTCATCGCTGCCTTTTTCTTTCTGATGATCTCGGTATGTGTCCTTGTATTCTATTCTATTCAGTGGGCGGCCCAGGCGGGTTGGTCGATTGTGCTTTTCAGAATCATGGAAGGCATCACGGCATACATTCTGCCCGGATCGATTCTGGTCTTCATTTTCCTCTTGTTGTCTGCCATGCATTTCAATCACGTGTATGTCTGGATGGGAGAGGCCGCCGCAGATGATGCGATCATCCAGGGCAAATCCTGGTGGTTGAACACCCCGGGATGGCTGATCCGAAGCTTTATCTACCTGTTTACCTACAACATTTTCAGATACCTGCTTCGAAGAAACTCTTTGGCGTTGGATGAGTCTGGCGATGTAAAACTCTACAAGAAGAGCTTCAATATGTCGGTAACCTTTATCGTGATCTTTGGGATCTTCGAGCTTTTCATGTCGTTTGACTGGTTGATGTCTCTTGATCCGCACTGGTACAGCCAATTGTACTCTTTCTACGTATTTGCCAGTGTGCTGGTATCAGCTATCACAACGATTGCACTTGTCACCATCTATTTGAAGAACAAAGGTGTTATTCCTTTTGTCAACAACAGTCATATCCATGACCTGGCCAAATACATGTTTGGTTTCAGTATTTTCTGGACTTATTTTTTCTTTGACCAGTTTATGTTGCAGTGGTACGCGAACATCCCTGAGGAAGCAGCTTATTTTTACCCAAGGCTTATCGGTTCTTATCAATTGCCGTTCATTTCAATGCTCGTGATGAACTTTGTGTTCCCGATCCTGGTCTTGATGGACAGTGATTTCAAACGCATACCCTGGTTCGTGGTAGCCGCTGGACTGATCATTTTAACAGGGCACTATATCGACATCTTCCAATTGATTTCACCGGCAACAGTCGGTGACAGCTGGAGCATCGGAATTCCTGAATTGTCGTCGCTTGCGTTCTTCCTCGGACTTTTCATCTTTGTCGTTTTCACGGCAATATCGAAAGCTCCGTTGCACGCCAAAGGCAACCCGTTTATGAAGGAAAGCGAATTGTATCATTACTAAACCGAATCTGGACTGGACGTGAATTAAGGTGTCCGCCAAGGAATTGAGAAAAAAGTAGTTAATAAATTTATTTATATTTGACGGCATTCAAAACCGCCTAAAAACTTTACAAAATATTGATGAAAGCACTATTTTACATCCTTGTTTTTATTCTGATAGCAACCGCTGTATGGCAGGTTTTCAAACTGTTGGGATTGACAAAGAAGGAACAGGTAGCGACGGAGAAAGAGAACAATATCAACGGCTGGTTGATGTTAGGTTTAGGTGGGTTCATCTATGGCCTGATGCTGTATTCCATGTTCCAGGGACGAGTGGTTTTGCTGCCGAGACAATCGGCCTCGCTGGAAGGAGAGGATATTGACAATCTCTTTGTTATCACCATGGGTCTTATCCTGGTGGTTCAGTTCATAACCCAGTTTCTCATCTACTTTTTCACCTTCAAGTACAGGGGCGTTAAAGGAAGAAAGGCGATGTTCTTTGCAGACAGCCATAAACTGGAGATGTGGTGGACAGTGACGCCGACGATTGTACTGTCCGTTTTGATCATCTACGGTCTTTACACCTGGAACAATGTTCAGGATCTGTCAGACGCTGAGAACCCTTTAATCATTGAGGTTTATGCCAAGCAATTCAACTGGGAGGCGCGTTATGCCGGTGCGGACAATGAGCTCGGAATCGGTCATGTGAATTTTATCGAAGGTATCAACACCATGGGAGTTGACATGAGTGACAAGCGCTCTGCTGATGACATCCCTGTTCGTGAGCTGCACCTGCCGAAAGGAAGAAAGGTGATCTTTAAGTTCAGGTCCCAGGATGTGATGCACTCAGCGTATATGCCTCACTTCAGGGCGCAAATAAACTGTGTGCCGGGAATGACGACCTCCTTCGGTTTCACCCCGACGGTAACCACAGCTGAAATGCGTCAGAATGAAGATACCAAGGCTAAGTTTGAGGCGATCAACGAGCTGCGTGAGTCAAATGGAAAAGATCCTGTCGAATTTGATTTCCTTCTACTCTGCAACAAGATATGTGGATCCTCTCACTACAATATGCAAATGAAAGTCGTGGTAGAAGAAGAAGCAGACTTCAACAAATGGTTGGGAGAGCAAAAAACCCTGGCCCAGGTAATTAATAACTAAGAATCACCGAAAATTAATTTAGGAAATGTCAGATCATCACCATCATAAGGAAACATTCATCACTAAATACATTTTTAGTCAGGATCACAAAATGATTGCCAAGCAGTACCTGATCACGGGTATGTTCATGGGAGTCATTGGCGTGTTCATGTCCCTTTTGTTCCGTTTGCAGCTCGCTTATCCGGATCAGAGCTTCAGCATCATCGAAGCCTTTCTCGGAAAGGGAGGTGAAGGAGGTCAAATGACCCCGGACATGTATATGGGACTCGTTACGATTCACGGAACCATCATGGTCTTCTTTGTGTTGACAGCAGGTTTGAGCGGTACATTCAGTAACCTTCTCATTCCATTGCAGATCGGAGCGCGTGACATGGCATCCGGTTTTCTGAACATGATCTCGTACTGGTTGTTCTTCCTGTCTAGTTTGGTGATGTTCATTTCAATTTTTGTACACACAGGACCAGCTGCCGCCGGATGGACCATTTACCCACCATTGAGCGCGTTGCCGCAGGCCATGTCGGGTTCAGGTTTGGGAATGACGCTATGGTTGGTATCAATGGCCATATTCATTGCCTCATCACTTATGGGTTCGCTGAACTATATTGTCACGGTTCTGAATTTGAGGACCAAAGGAATGAAAATGACGCGCCTGCCGTTGACTATCTGGGCTTTCCTGATCACGGCGGCCATTGGTGTGATTTCTTTCCCGGTTCTTCTGTCAGCAGCCCTTTTGCTGTTGTT
>CBDUAY010000050.1:0-16979 GCA_965365245.1 uncultured Flavobacteriaceae bacterium
TCATGAGTTTATTCAGACTGCATTTTGACTCATCCGGGCAATCATCGCACTTTTCATAGTAATTCAGACTGACGCAGGCCACCGGGGCGATAGGCCCTTCCAGGATGCGCATGATGTCCACCATGTAGATTTCAGAAGGATCTTTCAGCAGGTAATAACCACCACCTTTTCCTTTTTTGGAGCCTAAAAATCCCGATTTTCGAAGAATCAGGAGGATGCTTTCCAAGAATTTATGCGGGATATGCTCCTCTTTGGCGATAATGCCAATTGGGATCAGTTTTTCATCGCTGCGAGCGATGAAGCTCAGCGCTTTCAGTCCGTACTTCGTTTTTTTAGAGATCATAGAATTGATTCTTCAATGCCTTGCCATTCAAAGGCTAAGCAACTTCAAGGTAGTTCTTTTTGATCAAAAACAAAAGTTTCTGACTACAAAGCTCCCCTTTTAATCTCTTCCACGATATCCGGGTTCAAAAGGGTCGAAATATCTCCCAGGTTTTCCGCATCACGTGAGGCGATTTTCCTGAGAATTCGTCGCATGATCTTTCCCGACCTGGTTTTCGGCAGACCACTGACAAACTGAATTTTATCGAGTTTCGCAATCGCGCCAACAGTAGAGGCAATCAGGTTGTTGATCTCTTTCCTAAGCTCATCGTCTGACTTTTGGGATTCATCATATTTTGTGACAAAAGCATATAGGGCATTGCCCTTGATGTCATGAGGGAAACCAACTACCGCGCATTCCACGATTTCTGTGTGCTCGTCAATTGCATTTTCAATCGGTGCCGTACCCAAATTGTGACCCGATACGATGACTACGTCATCAACGCGACCCGTGATGCGATAATTGCCCGACGCATCCCGATAAGCACCATCTCCGGTGAAATAAGCGCCGGGATAAGTTGAAAAATAGGTGTCTTTGTAACGCTGGTGATCCCCGTAGATGGTGCGGGCGATAGAAGGCCAAGGGGCTTTCATCGCGAGTCGTCCTTCTGCCGGCTCCAGCGTTTGAGGGATTTCATTTCCGTGTTCATCCATCAAAACGGGCTGAACTCCCGGGAGAGGCAGAGTCGCGAAAGTCGGACGGGTTGGTGTGATCCCGGCAATGGGCGAGATCATCATGGCCCCGGTCTCCGTTTGCCACCAGGTATCCACAATAGGGCATTTGGTCTTTCCCACGTTGTCGTTGTACCAGTGCCAGGCCTCCTCATTAATTGGTTCTCCGACTGTTCCCAGAACTTTGAGGCTGCTCAGATCGTGTTTTTCCACAAGGCTAAGGGGATGCTTCGCCAACGCTCTTATCGCCGTCGGGGCAGTGTAAAAATGAGTGACTTTGAGTTTAGCCACTATTTCCCAGAACCTTCCATAGTCGGGGTAGGAGGGAACACCTTCAAACATGATAGTCGTGGCTCCAGCGCAAAGCGGTCCGTAAATTATGTAGGAGTGTCCCGTGATCCATCCGATGTCTGCGGTACACCAGTAAATGTCATCCTCTTTGCACTGAAAGACATTTTCAAAGGTATAGGTAGCTCCCACCATGTACCCCGCGGTGCTGTGCACCATTCCCTTGGGTTTTCCTGTGGAGCCGGATGTGTATAGAATAAAAAGCATGTCCTCGGCATCCATCTCCTCGGCCGGACAGTCACTGTCTACTTTTTGAAGTTCGTCGAACCAGAATTTGTCCCGTCCTTGGGTCATCTCAGTAGGTTCCACAGTCCGCCTGTAAACAATGACCTTTTCAACAGAAGGAGTCTGTTCGAGAGCCTGGTCGCAAACCGCCTTCAAATTGATTGGTTTGGTCCCGCGGTAGACTTCATTGGCCGTGATCAGCATTTTGCATTGAGAATCGTTGATGCGACTAGCAAGCGCTGAAGAAGAAAAGCCAGCAAAAACAATGGAGTGAACGGCCCCGATGCGGGCACAGGCCAACATGGCGATCGCCAGTTCCGGAATCATGGGCATGTAGAGGCAGACCCGATCTCCTTTTTGGATGCCATTGTTTTTTAGAACGTTGGCAAAACGCGATACTTTGACGAACAATTGTCGGTAGGTGATATGTCTGGACTCCTCATCCGGATCGTTGGGTTCCCAAATAATTGCGGTTTTGTTGCCGATCGTATCGAGGTGACGATCGAGGCAGTTTTCGGTGATGTTCAATTTTGCCCCTTGAAACCATTTGATCTCAGGCTTGTTAAAATCCCATTCGAGAACACTATCCCATTTCTTTTTCCAGTGGAAATGATCCGCTACATCTGTCCAGAAGCTTTCCGGATCAGAAACGCTTTTTTCATATTTCACTTTGTATTCTTTAAAGGAATTGATCTGTAAGGCGCTCATTGTTATTTTTTTAGTCTGTTTGTTCTTACTTCGGATGCTTGACTGGGGACTTCACCTGGTCCTGTCAAGCGATATAACTGGTCCTGTCAGGCAAGATAAAAGTAAAACATCTTGGTGTAAAAAAAAATCGACGAACGACCCCATCGGGACCTCAATGCGCAAGGGCTCAATGGGTGTAAGCCTCGCCGGCGCCGGATGGAATTCGGATGTTCTCAACCATATCCTGGATCTCTTCAGGCGGTTTTGGAGTCAAAAAGGCGATAGAGAGCGAAACCCCGAAATTCACGATCATGGCGACGGTTCCGAATCCTTCGGGGGAAATCCCGAACCACCAGTCTTCCTCAGTGCCGCCCCCAAACCAGTCAAATTTGAATCGCATCATGTAATACAGCATGAGCAGCATGCCAATTACCATTCCGGCGACAGCACCTTCTTTGTTCATTCGTTTGACAAAAATCCCAAGGATGATTGCCGGAAAAAAGGAAGCGGCAGCCAATCCGAACGCAAGGGCAACAGTTGCCGCCACAAAATCCGGCGGGTTGATGCCAAAATATCCCGCTACTGAAACCGCTGCGATGGCTGAGATTCTTGCGGTTATGAGTTCTCCTTTTTCTGAAATTTTCGGATAAATCATTTTCTTGATCAAATCGTGAGACACTGAGGCAGAGATCACGAGAAGCAACCCCGCTGCCGTCGAAAGGGCTGCTGCAAGGCCACCAGCGGCCACGAGAGCAATCACCCAGTTTGGAAGCTCGGCGATTTCAGGGTTGGCCAGGACCATGATGTCTTTGTCCACAGTGAGTTCATTGAGCACAGGGTCGGCCAGGTACTGAACAATATTGTCCTTGTTCTTGTCCTGGAATTTGAGCAGACCGGTGGCCTCCCAATTCGCGACCCATTTGGGCAGTTCCGAATAGGCTTTGTTGTTGATGGTTTGAATCAGGTTAGTTCGGGCAAATACTGCGATCGCAGGTGCCGTTGTGTAGAGAATCGAAATGAAAAAGAGGGCCCAGCCCGCCGATTTGCGCGCGTCACTTACTTTTTTTACCGTGAAGAAGCGTACGATGACATGCGGCAAACCCGCCGTTCCCACCATAAGCGCGGCGGTGATGAAAAAAACGTCCAATTTGCTTTTGCTTCCCGAGGTGTAGGCCTCGAATCCGAGTTCGCGATGCAGCCCGTCCAATTTGTCGAGCAGGTATACCCCGTCCTCTCCAGTGCTTCCGAATCCGAGCTGTGGGATGGGATTGCCCGTCATCTGGATCGAAATGAATATCGCTGGAACCATGAATGCGAAGATCAGCACACAGTACTGGGCGACCTGGGTGTAGGTAATGCCTTTCATCCCTCCGAGAACAGCATAAAAAAGAACGATGATCATTCCAATAAGCACCCCACTGGTAATGTCGACCTCCAGGAACCTGGAGAACACCAGCCCTACGCCCCGCATTTGTCCGGCTACATAAGTGAACGAAACGATCAGGGCACAAATTACCGCAACACTGCGGGCGATATTGGAATAGTAACGATCTCCGATAAAATCAGGCACCGTGAACTTTCCGAATTTTCTCAGGTAGGGAGCGAGGAGCAGGGCCAGCAGAACATAGCCTCCTGTCCAACCCATGAGGTACACGGAGGCGTCATATCCGCTGAAGGAAATGAGACCTGCCATCGAAATGAAGCTCGCGGCAGACATCCAGTCTGCCGCTGTGGCGAGCCCGTTGGCCAATGGTGAAACGCCTCCACCGGCCACGTAAAAGTCTTTGGTCGATCCGGCACGAGACCAAATCGCGATCCCAATGTAAAGTGAAAAAGTGATGGCGATCAAAAGCCAGGTCCACATTTGCAAGTCCATGGCTATTCGTTTACATTGTATTTTTGATCCAGTCGGTTCATCAACCTGATGTAGATCAAAATAATTATGACAAAGGCATAGATAGATCCCTGTTGAGCAAACCAGAATCCGAGTTTGAAACCACCTAGTCGTATGGTATTGAGCTCTTCCACCCAAACGATTCCGAAGAGAAAGGAAACGAGAAACCAGGCCGACAGCAGTACGGCAAGGTAGCTCAGATTGGTTCTCCAATATCGTTTCAGATTCTTTTCAGGCATGGCAGCAAAGATTGATTTCACAGGCAATATAGAATATTTTGAACGTACCCTCAAATTACAGCAGGTGCCTGAAAGAGAAAAAACTGTGGAAATATGTATTTTAGCACTTAAATCCTAGATCATATGACCCGACTTTACTTTACCCTGCTTCTTCTTGTTTTTATTTCATCCCCTGTATTCTCTCAGGAACCCACTGTTGCTGAGATCCTGGAGTCCCGAATTCACGGGGATCCGAACAAGGGTGTAACTGTTAACGGCCAGGTGCTGTTTTCCCAAATCGAAGTTCCCAAGTTTTACACCAACAGGAATTACGAACTGGCCTGGACCGACAAGAAGAATATAAAAGACCTATTGGAGAGCATTGAATCTGCCTATGATGAAGGGCTTGACCCAGAGGACTACCATTACCAGAAAATACAGAATCTCCTGGATAAGAAAAAGTCATCTTCACTGACAAATTCAGAGGAGGCAGACCTGGACCTGCTGATGACGGACGCGCTGATCCTTTACGCCTCACACTTGCTTGAGGGCAAGCTTGAGCAGTCGAAATTGCGTGAGAAATGGGATGTTGAGAAAAATGCAAGGCCTGAAAACGTGGACTCCCTGCTCACAGTGACACTGCACAACAAGCAGGTGAAGCCAGCCCTGCAAACAATGAAGCCGGCTCATTATATGTACAATCTGCTGAAGTTTCACTTGAAAAGGCTTAGAAGCGAGGCGGAAGAGGGAGGCTGGCCTGAGGTTAGCGAAGGTGAGACCCTCAAAAAGGACATGGACGATCCCCGAATATTGGAAATCCGTGAGTTCCTGACAGCCACAGGTGATTTGAAATCAACGGCTACCAATCAGGAAAGCGTGTTCGACGAAGAGCTCGAAAACGCTGTCAAAAAGTTTCAGACCCGCCATGGTCTTGCGGCCGATGGAGCCATTGGCAAAGGGACCATCGAGCAGATGCAGGTTCCAATAGAAAAACGCATCGAGCAGATCAAGTTGAACCTGGAAAGACTGCGTTGGATCTTTCACCATCCGGATGAGGATTTTTTGATCGTGAACATCGCAGGTTTTCACGTGCGCAGGTTTACCAACCGTCAGGAGGTTTTCAACTCAAGGGTTATTGTCGGAAAATACCATCATGAGTCCCCGGTCTTCAAAGGAGAGATGGAGTATATCGTCGTGAACCCGACCTGGACCTTGCCCTATTCAATTGCGACCAATGAAACTCTGCCAAAATTGAAGAAGGATCCGGGTTACCTGGCTGCAAAGCACATGGAGGTCATGGATCGAAACGGGAAATTGCTGAATGCCTCGACAATTGACTGGAGTCAATACTCACGGGGTAATTTCCCCTTCATAATCCGCCAGAAAGCCGGTCCCTGGAATGCCTTGGGAGAGGTGAAATTCATGTTCCCGAACAAATATTCGGTGTATCTGCACGACACACCTTCGCGGAGCCTGTTCGAAAGACAGGACCGTGCCTTCAGCCACGGCTGCATCCGTACAGAAGACAAGTGGGGCTTGCTCATGAGCCTGATGGATGATCCTGAGACGTGGAACATGGAAAAGATCAACGAAATTCTTGAGTCAGGTGAAACCACAACGATCAAACTTCCGAAGCCGGTGAATATTTACCTGGTTTATCTCACGGCTGTGGCCGACAAGGAGAACAACCTCTTCTTTTTCAAAGATGTGTACAAAAGGGATGACGCCGTTGCCCGGGAGCTTGACAAGCCTATTTATGGTAGCGCGGGAACTCGGTAAAAAGTGTTTTGCCGTCCTTGATGTTCTTCCAGTGTTTGGTGTTGAATTCAATGGCCACCACTCCACAAGTAGGAACGTGATCCAAAGGTTTGTCACCGTATTTGTTGACAAAATCACTGATCCCGTGGTCGTGACTGAAGACGATGGCTGAATCGAAGCCATTGTCAAGTGCCTTGACCGTTTTGATGAGGTATCCGTCACTGAAGCTGTAAAGCGACTTGCTAATTTTGAGGTTGGCAAGAGGGTAGTTGAACGTATAGCTGAAAATCATTGCCGTATGAAGGGCACGGTTGGCGCAGGATGATAAGAACACAGCAGGGGTCTCGATCTTGCTTTCGAGAACCTTTGAAACGAGATATGCATCCTTGATACCTCTTTTTTTCAAGGGGCGATCAATGTCATTGATTCCTACGTATTCCCAAGATGATTTGGCGTGCCGGACGATATACAGGGTTTTCATGTTCGTGCCATCGGGTTATCAATCATGTTCTCAAATATAAAAAAATAGGAGAAACACAGCCGTAAAATAAAGTGTTATCTGATTTTAAGCCTGATTTAAGGTTGCAAACGACTCATCTTCCAGTCGTAGTCCTCCTGCAGCTCATAGCGGATCCTGTCGTGCATTCGATTGGGTCGTCCCTGCCAAAACTCAATGGATTCAGGTCTTACGAGATAACCGCCCCAAAAAGGAGGGCGAGTGATTTCCTTTCCTTTGAAACGTTGTTCCATGTCGGTCAGTTTTCGATCGAGGGCCTCGCGGGACTCGATCTCCTGACTCTGATCAGAAGCCCAGGCTCCCAATTTGCTACCATCCGGACGCGTTTCAAAATATCCGTCAGAAAGATTCTCGGCCAGTTTCTCGACCTGGCCCTTAATGACGATCTGGCGCTCGAGGCTATGCCAAAAGAAATTCAGGCTGACCCGTGGGTTTTTCTCCATGGCCAATCCCTTTTCACTTTTGTAATTCGAGAAGAAGACAAAACCTTCCCAGGTAAAGCGCTTTAAAAGAACGATTCTGGTTTTCGGAAAACCGTCGAGCCCAAGAGTCGAAAGACTCATGACATTGGCTTCTTCAATGCCCTCCGTGTCGTCGGCTTCGTGAAACCAGGTTTGGAAAAGCTCCATGGGGTTTTCCGGCAGATCCTCACGCAAGAGCGCTTTTCGCTCGTAACTTTTTCTGTAGTGACTCAGGTCTTTTTCCACGCAACAAAAATAAGGCTATTTTCGATCATTCCCATCTCTTTTTCGAATGAGGTATAGCCCGGCATAGGTGAAGGCTCCGTTGAATAGCAGGATTTCATAGCCAAACTGATACCCGGAAATCAAGTCCTGGGAGTAATGATTCAAAAGGTAAGTAGCGGCTATCGAGAGGGCAGCCACCATCCATACCCATCGATCTTTGATATCATGTCGGGTGAGGAGGCCAAAGGAGAAGAGCCCGACCAAAGGGCCATAGGTGTAGGAAGAAACTTGCAACAGACTGTGAATCACATTCTCGTGAATCACGTATTTGTAAGCGATGATCACCGCGACAAGAAGCACGGAGAACAATATGTGAATCCGTTTTCTAAGTATCTTTCTTTTGGCCTCCTCCCGGGATCCGATGTCAAGGAAATCTATGCTGAAAGAAGTC
Source organism: uncultured Flavobacteriaceae bacterium (assembly GCA_965365245.1). GTDB lineage: Bacteria > Bacteroidota > Bacteroidia > Flavobacteriales > Flavobacteriaceae > Lutimonas. Next base: position 7,838 of record CBDUAY010000050.1, read on the forward strand.
GTCATGGAGGTAAGGGCGCTATCGGCGGAGGAGTAGGCCGCAGCGATCAGCCCCAGTAGAAAGGTGATTCCCAGCATTGGCCCCAGTCCACTGTTCAGGGCAATCTCGGGAAAGAGAAGATCTGATTTTTGACTTCCGTCGACAACGGGCACGGCGATACCCATCTGATCGGCATAGAGGAACAGGACGGCACCCAGAAAAAGAAAGGCAAAATTCACCGGAATCAGCACGATTCCCAGAGAAACCACATTCTTCTGTGCTTCCTTGATGCTCTTGCAGGTGAGGTTTTTTTGCATATTGTCCTGATCGAGGCCTGTCATGGCAAGGGCGATGATCATCCCTCCCATCAAAGACTTCAGCCAGTGTTTTCGATCGTTGATGTCTTCATGAAAAATAACCTTGCTGTACTTTTCATAAGCCGGGCCAGACCAGAGATCTGCCAAAGAAGCATCGAGATGGCTGAGCAGAATGAAAATCGTGGCAATGACTGCAGATAACATAAAAAGGGTTTGCAGTGTATCGGTCCAGACGATCGTTTTTATGCCGCTTCTGAAGGTGTAGAGCCAGATGAACAATACCGACACTACAACTGTGGCTTCGAAGGGCACACCCCATTTGGAAAGGATGAAATGATGCACTACCGAGGCAACAAGGAAAAGGCGAAACGAAGCGATCAGTAGTCTTGAGATCAGGAAAAAGAAGGCTCCGGTCTTATGGCTTTGTTCCCCGAATCGATGTTTCAGGTATTCATAGACCGAGGTGACATTCATCTTATAGTACAACGGTATCAGAATCCAGGAAATTAGGAGGTACCCCAGGAAATAGCCTACCACTATCTGCATGTAGCTGAATTGGGTCGACCCAACCCATCCGGGAACAGAAATGAAGGTGACACCAGAAAGGGAGGCCCCAATCATGCCAAAGGCCACCACATACCATGGAGAATTTCTCCCCGCCTTGAAAAAGACGTTATTGCTGTCATCACTTGATGTAAAATATGTTATGACTCCAAGGAGCAGAAAATAGAGTAAAATGACTGTCAAAAGCAGGGTTGGCGACATGATCAGAGGCAGATTGCGTATTTCGTCTTATCGAGTCAAAGATAATGTAAAGGGATCATAATTCTCTGACTGAGCGAATACCCCAAAAAAGGATCAAAAAGATTACATTTGCACCATGGATTTTTCGTCAAAACTTCTGGAGAACGCAGTCAACGAAATGGCTCAATTGCCCGGAATTGGCAAGCGAACAGCCCTCAGGCTGGTGCTCCATCTGCTCAAGAGACCCAAGGAGCAGACAACACAACTCGCCCAGGCCCTTGAAGGTTTCAGAAATGAAATCAGACTATGTTCCAATTGCCACAATATCTCAGACACCGAGCTGTGCGAGATATGCAGCAGCAATCGAAGGGACGACTCCATAATTTGTGTGGTTGAAGACATTCGGGACGTAATGGCTATTGAGAATACGGCGCAGTTCAAAGGATTCTATCACGTGCTGGGCGGAAAGATCTCCCCCATAGAAGGGATCGGGCCGCATGACCTCACTATTGAAGACCTCGTGCAGAAAGTAGCTGGCGGAGGGGTCGAGGAGGTGGTTCTGGCTCTCAGCTCCACCATGGAAGGAGATACCACCAATTTCTACATATACCGGCAACTTCAGAAATTCGATGTCAAACTGACGACCATTGCCAGGGGAATATCAGTAGGAGATGAAATCGAATATGCCGATGAGGTGACTCTCGGGAGAAGCATCGTCAACAGGGTACTGTTCGCGAACAGCATGAAAGGGCTTTAAGGCTTACCGAAGAAAGAAGGATCAATCAATCTCAAGTTTTCTCAAATCTCTGTAGAAATCGTATTGAAGGTCCTCATGAAGCATGGAGATCTTTTTCTCGATTTGTTCAGACAGTTTCAAGAAGATGTTTAATTGCCTTTTATTTTGGCGGATGTCGGGTCTGAATTCCTTAAGTCTGGAACAAAAATGCAGCAGCAGCTCCACTTCTGTTTCTTTGTTGCCCGAGTACCGTATGTATTTTCGAGTAATCGAAAGAATGCTCCTGAAGCTCTTTCTGACGTAATAAGGACTTTTGCGGTTGACCTGTTCAAAGCGCTCATCAATCTCTTGTTTAACACTGTCGATGTAAGCCGACTCATCGTGTGCCTCAAAAAGCAAATAGGTCAACAGTTCCTTGTTGTCTTTTTTGAATCTGCAAAGTCGCAGGCAGAGCTCCATCACCTGTTGGGGCGGGAGTTCCTGAAGCTCTTTTTTTATCTCTCGGAGGTTGGCTGATTTCATCGACAGGGGTTCACAATAACAAATATAGGGTTATCCTGAACCAATAGGAAAATTGTCCTATTTTTACCTGAAACGAGAACGGTTTGAACAGGATATCCGTAGTCATTGTGAGCTTCAATGCGCCTTATTTTCTTCACATATGCCTGGAGAGCGTCATTGCTGCACTTGACGACATTGAGGGTGAGATCATTGTTGTTGACAACGATTCTTCCGAGGATTGCGTGTCAATGATCCGAGAAAATTTCCCCGGGGTCCGATTGATAGCCAATGAGGATAATGTCGGTTTTTCACGTGCTGCCAATCAGGGGGCAAAGATTGCTCAAGGAGACTATGTGCTGATCCTAAACCCGGATGTCGTTCTTCCCGAGGACAGTTTGAAAAAAGTTCTGACCTATGCCCTGGATCATCCTGACATGGGAGCCCTGGGATGCCGATTTATCGACGGTACGGGTAGGCTGTTACCGGAGTGCAAGCGCAATTTACCCGGGATACGAGCGGCCACATCCAAGTTGTTCGGATTGGATTGGGGCTATTACGCGAATGGCCTGGAGGAGAAGGAAACCGGTAAAGTTGAGGTGCTCACCGGTGCCTTTATGTTCCTCAAAAGAGAGCTTTATGAAAAAGTGGGCGGGTTTGACGAGCGTTTTTTCATGTTTGGCGAGGATATAGACCTGAGTTACCTGATTCATAAGTCTGGTCATGCGAACAGGTACCTCGGAAATCTCACGATCATACATTTCAAGGGTGAAAGCTCCTCAAAGGATGCTTCTTATCTGAGGCATTTCTACGGGGCCATGGAAATCTTCTACAGGAAACATTTCAGGCATCATGCCCTGGGCAGGATGCTACTGCGGTTTATGGTTCATACCGCCATAGGATTGCGAAGTCTCGGTGGAGACCATGAGGATGTCTACGGTCAAGCTAAGCCTCCACCGGTTTGCGTACTTTATTTTGGGGAACGGGAGGGTGTTTATCAAGCTCTCAAGAAGAGGTTTGGAGCTCAATTCGTTCAAAAAACATCCAGTCTTGAGCAGGCACTGAGCACTCGGGCTGACATTATCTTTTTCGACTCTTCAAATCATTCATTTGCCACGATTATCAAGGCTATCGATTCAATGCCCGATTCGATTTCAAAGCGAATTGTTTCCAGAAAAGGCGATTTTTATGTGGGTAGCGACAGCTCTAAGCACCGAGGCGTATCCGAACGTCTACTGCCGTGATGCCATGGGGTCCGGCCATCAGTGGATTGAGGTCGAGCTCTGCGATGCGAGGTGCAATGCAGATCAGTTGAGAAATCGATGAAATGATGTTTGCATACCCTTCGAGGTCTATTGCAGCATGCCCTCGTGCACCTTTTAAAACAGCATTGACTTTTAAAGAATTTATTCGAGCAATGGCCTCTTCCGGATCAACAGGAGCAAGCGCTTGCGTTATGTCACGGAACGATTCCAGGAAAATGCCTCCGGCCCCAAATACGACCAGGGGAGGAAAATCGGGAATCGATTTTGAGCCAACATATAGTTCTGTTCCCTGATGCATTTCCTGAATCATGAGACCGTTTGCTCCTGGCAACTTTGACAGTCTCTTTTGGGCATCTGCCAGCTCATTGTCCGAAAGGACATTGAGCTCCAGGGCCTTCTGATCAGTTTTATGAAGTATTCCTGTGGCTTTCACAGCAACAGGATATCTCATATTTGAGGGAAGAACCTGAATTTGCTGGTCCAAATTGATGAAGATCTGCGTGGGTGTCTCGATTCCGAGCAGCTGAATCAGTTTGAAGGCTTCACGGTCCTCAAGGAAACCTGAGGGAAGTTGAGAAATATGTGACTTTATTCTATCAATCGTCTCCTGGGGCAGATCGGCAGCTTTGTTGCCGGGCACAGGCGTTTTTGCGATTTTTCCAAGGCCCCGGCCGAGCAAGCTTTCATCAAAGAATGCAATGTGACCTTCCTTTACAAACGCATCAATTTCATCTTTCAAGTTGACTACAGATGGCAACACAGGGAACAGTGGTTTATCACAGGCGAACATTTTTTTTCGAATGACCTGATAGGCCTCGTGCACCGAGCCCAGACCGGGGCTGCCGAAAATAACCGCGATTGCATCTACCTGTTCCACTTTTTCATCACAGTATTCAATGACTTGCCTGAGCTGATCGGCGTTTCCTGTAGCCAACAGGTCTATCGGATTGCCAACAGCGGCTCCTGGATTGAGAAGATCTTTCAGATACTTCTTGTGGCGGGTCTCTAAAGTAGGAACATCCAGCCCGTTGCGAACCAGGTGGTCCGTAAGTATTACCCCGGGTCCCCCGGCGTGAGTGATTACAGCTATTTTAGTCACGGGTTCCTTTGTGAGTTGCAACAACCCCGCGATTGTGACAAGCGCATAACGGCTGTGACAGCGAATGACCCCGGCTTTGTCTAGTAGAGCCTGAACGAAGAGGTCCGGGCTCGCCATCGCACCTGTATGCGAGGCTGCAGCTTCACTCCCCTTTGCAGTTGATCCCGATTTAAGACCTACGATGCGACAACCCTTCTGTCGAAGGGAAATACAATGCTTTAAAAACTTTCGAGGTTTACGCACGGTCTCCATGTAGATCATCTTGACCTGCGATCCCTGCCCCTCTGAGTGGGTTTCATCCCAATGCTCCAGAACTTCTTCAATGCCGATCTGTGCGCTGTTTCCGACAGTGATCAGGCTGTTGAAAGTGAGTCCCGTCTGCCGGGCAGCTTCAAGGGTGAAGACGGCAGTGGCTCCGGATCCAGACACGAAATCGACACCATTGGGGTCAAGTTTCGGAATCGGCTTGGTGAAGATTCCTGCATAGTTTGTGTTGACCATTCCAATGTTGTTGGGTCCAAGAAGAGTGGATCCAGTTTGTTCCACGAGCTCAAGAATGTCTTTTTCCAGTTGCTTGCCTTCCTCATTCAGTTCACTGAAGCCAGCCGAGTAAACCAGAAAGGCCCTCGTTCCTTTTTGTTCTATCAGTGACTCCATGATTGGATAGATCTCCCCGGCCGGTATAGCGAAGATCGCCAGTTCAATCCGGGGAACTTCTTCAGGAGCGGAGTAGGACCTGAGTCCCTGGACGCGTTCCCTTTTCGGATTGAGAACACAAAGCTCTCCATCAAAGCCACAGTCGATCAGGTTCTTGAGGACGCTTCCGCCCAGATGGTCGACGTTGTTGGAGCCTCCAACGACGAGAATGCTTTTCGGATTGAGAAGGGCCTGGGCGAGCATATCAACGGTAACTTGAACACTATAAATTACGCAATTTGCCGCATCTTATTTGATGACTTTTGTCACGGAGCAATCGTCATTAATTTCGTTACTTTGAACTACTCAACCTTTGCTATGTACTATTTTTCAAGGGCAGTGAATTCTGTTCATTCAGAGGACATCAAAAGGCTGATGCGTCAGTCATCAGGGCCGGATTTGATATCTTTTGCCGGAGGCATGCCCAACAATGACCTATTCCCGATTCAGCAGATCGACGAGATTTACGCCGGGCTGACGGAATCAGTCAAGAAAAGCTGCTTTCAGTACGGTCCGACCTCCGGTCACCCCGCTTTGATCTCAAGTGTGCGCCAGAGACTGTTGAAAAAAGGACTTCCTGATTCGGGCAATCGTCTTCTCATAACTACTGGTTCTCTGCAGGCCATAAGCATTATCACACAAGAGTTTATCAATGAGGGTGATGTGGTATTAACCGAAAATCCCTGTTTTGTCGGCGCCCTTTCTGTATTTGAAACCTACGGGGCGGAGGTTCATGGGATACCCATTGATGAGAACGGAATTCAGATCGAGAAGCTTGAAAGAAAAATCAGCGTCCTAGACAAAAAGCCTAAATTCCTCTATCTAACTCCCAATTTTCACAACCCTGCAGGTATCACCTACAGTCTTGAAAGAAGGAAGAAACTGCTAGAATATCTTGACGGGAAAGACATCATCGTTCTTGAAGACGATGCGTATAGCGATCTTTATTTCAATCCTGAGCACGAGTCAATGGTGAGACCCCTCAAAGCGCATGTGGGCTATGACGTCGATATCATTTACACCGGATCTTTTTCGAAGATTCTCGGACCGGGCTTCCGACTGGGATTCATGTATGCCTCACCAGAGATTTCTGAAAAAGCAGAAACAGTAAAACAAGCCCTGGATGCCTGCACCTCGAATTTCATGCAAATTCTTGCCAGTGAGTTTTCAGACGAGCATTACCTTGACCCATACCTGGCTTATCTCAGAAATGAGTACAGCGAACGCAAAAGCATGTTGCAACATGCCCTGAACAAATACATGCCCGAACCGGTTCAGTGGACCGAACCTTTGGGCGGTTTTTATTTCTGGCTTCGATTTCCCGAAGGCTTCAGCTCAACTGAACTTTTCGAGAGGGCCCGGGTTAGAGGCGTGGTCTTTGTGACCGGCAGGACCTTTGATCCCCACAACGATAGAGACAATTGCTTGCGGCTGGCTTTCTCCAACATGCCGCGCAAGCATATAGAGCCCGGGATCAGAATTTTGTCCGAGGAGATCCGCAATCTCCTTTGATTTCAGAAGACGAATTCGATAAAATTCTTTGCCATCTCCTGACCTTTTTTGAAGGCTTTTATATTGGTGTCTATAATTCGGGTGCTCCTTCCTTTGAAATAATAACGAATCGCCTGAATAAAACTCTCATCTTCCATGGGGATGAAAGAAGACGCAGCTCCGAGCAGGATCATGTTGGCCACTTTGGAGTTGCCCATCTTTTTCGCCTCGTGTTTGGCGTTTATGATAATGTGGTTATGATAGGACTTGATTTGTTTGAAAAGATCATACTTACAGGGATAGTCCATGATATTCTCGAAGGTGCTCGAATCCGTGACGATCCAGCCATTCTTGCCCAAATAGGGGATGTACCTCAATAATTCCATGGGCTCAACAGATAGAATCAGGTCAGCCTTTCCCATCGGGATCAGGTCAGAGTGAATCTGCTTATCCGAAATGCGAACATGAGATTGAACGGCTCCTCCCCGTTGACTCATTCCGTGAACTTCCGACTGTTTGATGTGTAAATTCTCGTTCAGCGCTGCAATGTCTATCACGGCGGCAATGGTCAGAATTCCCTGCCCGCCAACTCCGGATAGGATGATGTTTGATTTCATAATCAGGTTTAGTTTAGGGAAGCTACTTTATTCTTTATTTTCTCTTTCAGATCTTTTGACAAGCGTACGCATGGTCTCTGCGAAATGATCACGGAGACCCCTCTGTATCCAATTTCTTCGCGAACAGTTCGAACGTTAGATTCATGATTCTTTTTCAATGGAATGATAGTCTTCACGTGTTCGGGTTCAACCCCAATCCCAAGACAGATATTCTTGATTCTACCCACCGCAAGGGACTCCTGGGCTCCTGTCATCGCGACCGCGGAATTGTCGGAAATGATCACTGTAATGGGTGAATTCTCAACTACCGCCTCTAGCAGGCCGGTCATTCCCGAGTGGGCGAAAGTAGAGTCTCCAATTACGGCAATGGCATTTTCCACCCCTGCATCTGCGGCTCCTTTGGCCATGGTGATAGAGGCGCCCATATCGATCAGGGTGTTCACAGGGTGTTCGGGTGTTATGGCACCCAGTGCATAGCATCCGATATCTCCGAAGACTTTTTTCTCGCCGGTTTCGGGGACGAGTTCCTGGATCACTTTGAACAGATCGGAGTGACCGCATCCTTCGCACAATTGGGGAGGTCTGGGCATTACGATTTCAGAGACTTCAGGAACCCTGTCCTGGTAAAGTCCGAGGCCCTTGGCCACGGTGTTTGGATCAAGTTCCCCCATAGGTGGCAGATCTCCGCTGAGCTTACCCCGGATTTTTTTATCTCTGTCAAGGAAGTCCTTGAGCAGCTCCTCGACCATTGGGAAGCCCTCTTCCACTATGAGTACCTCGTTACAATGATCATAGATTTTTTTAATCTTCTTCCTCGGAATCGGATACTGCGATATTTTGAGCAGGGAATAGAATTCCATGTCTTCGCCAATGTTTTCAAGCACATAATTCACGCCAATTCCACAAGCGATTATTCCCAGCTTTTTGTCTTCACTCAACTTGAGTTTGTTGAATCGGGAACGTTCTGAGGCTTTGAGAAGAGTTTTCTTCTTGCGAACCAGTTTTTTGTATTGTTTACGAGCATTCATCGGCACCAGCGCAAAGCGGTCCGTGTTGACGGGTAGCTGAATGCCGTTCTGGGCCCTTCGTTCTCTGAATGCGATTCCTGTTCTTGAATGCGACAATCGGGTGACCATCCTCACGAGCACTGGAAGCTGAAGCTCTTCCGACAGGTCGAAAGCATAATGCATCATGGTGTAGGCCTCCTCCTGGTGGGCGGGCTCCAATATGGGAATTCTCGCGAATCGACCGTAAAACCGGGAATCTTGCTCATTTTGAGAAGAATGCATGGAGGGGTCGTCTGCAACAACGATCACCAATCCGCCATTTATTCCGGAGACAGACATGTTCATTAGAACATCGGACGCCACGTTGAGCCCCACATGTTTCATGACCGCAAGGGATCTCTTTCCACAGTAGGACATTCCGAGGGCGGCCTCCATGGCAGTCTTTTCATTGACTGACCATTCCGAGTGAATTCCCAGCTCCTGTGCGATTTTCGACTTTTGGATGTATTCGGTGATCTCTGTCGAGGGTGTGCCTGGGTAAGCATAAACTCCCGATATACCTGCGTCAATTGCACCTTGAGCCACCGCTTCGTTTCCAAGAACCAGGTTTTTCATGAGCTTTTAATTCTTAGATTGAATAGATAAAAGTAGGTTATTGGTTTTCTTATTTTTATGATTTTCATCATGCTTGCT
>CBDUAY010000051.1:0-16896 GCA_965365245.1 uncultured Flavobacteriaceae bacterium
TGCGCAAACTTCTATTTCTGGTCCTTTTGATAAGCTCTTGTGCTAAAGCCCAGAGTGACAGTACTTTCGTGGACAACAAATACCTCGAAGACCAGATTTACCTCAACCTCACCTACATAGCCTTGCTCAATACCCCGCCCCCAATTTCTCAATCGGGTTTCTCTTTTGGCCTGGGAGGTGGTTTTATCAAGGACTTTCCGGTTAACTCAAGGCGGAATATCGGTTTTGGAGCAGGACTGGGCTATGGATTCAATAATTACTATTTCAATGTGAGGTTTGATTACGAGGACCCCAGTGAAGACAGGCCCCCCTTGAACAGCAAGATCATGCTTCATGTGGTGGAATTACCCCTGGAGTTGCGTTTCAGGACTTCAACAGCAACTCGCTACAAGTTTTGGAGGTTTTACCCCGGATTCAAGATGTCCTATGTTTTTGCTGAGAACCTGAGTCTGGGCAAGGATATTGATTTTGACGTGAATGAAGTTGTAGAGTACAGTGATTTTCTCTACGGTCTTACGTTTTCAGCAGGCTATAACAAATGGAACATCCACGTCTATTATGGCTTGAACGATTTGCTGACCAACAAGCCACAGAACGACTACGAATTTGCCATCACCGAATTCAGGATAGGACTGGTTTTTTACGTCTTCTGACGTGCTAAAAAATACAACTCACTAAATCATAGTATACGCCTCGTAGCTGATCCACTGTGCAAGAACGCCAACAAGGAAGCCAATATAGACTTCTCCGGGCTTGTGCGCATTGAGGGATAGTCGCGCAACACCGATCAGTCCGGCTACCAAAAACAGGCTCGCAAGGAGCGAGTTGAAGTTGAGTTCGTACTCGAAGCTCATGATCATTACAAATCCGATAATGCCGCCGATCCCAATCATGTGCAGACTGGATTTGATGCGAAGCGCAAAAAACAGGTAGGTCAGGCTGAGGGCCAATGCGATGCCAAAAAAAGAAAAGGCCAACAGATCAACGATTCGAATGTGAAGCAAGGTTCGTCCGATAAGGAAGGACAATATGATGAAGAACAGGATGGGGAATTTGCGCTCTTCAATGGTTCTCAAGTGGTAGTCTTCAATGAGGTTGACTTTCTTGAGCAAGGTCAGCAACAATACGGGTATGATGTAAGTGCTGACAAAGACGATCAGGAGAATGATGTACTCCTGTTGCTTTACCATGTGCTCCGGGCTGAGATACAAGTAGAGAAAAGTTCCCAGGAAGGAGAACAGCAAGGGGTGCAGGAGATAGGAAATCAATTTGTAGAAAAACATGCTCAGAGAATCTTTTTTCTTAGTCGCGCAACAGGAATGTCCAGCTGTTCCCTGTATTTGGCAACGGTCCTTCTCGCGATGAGATAGCCTTTTTCCTTCAGGAGATGAGACAGCTTCTCGTCGGTAAGGGGTTTTTTCTTGTCCTCTTTCTCGATCTCAGTCTGCAGGATTTTTTTTATTTCACGAGTTGAGATGTCTTCACCCTGTTCATTCTTCATGGATTCGGAGAAGAATTCTTTGATGAGTTTGGTCCCATAAGGCGTATCGACATACTTGCTGTTGGCCACCCGGGAAACGGTCGACACATCCATTCCGATCTGATCCGCGATGTCTTTGAGCACCATGGGTTTCAACTTTCTTTCGTCACCGGTGAGCAGGTACTCCTGCTGGTAATGCATAATGGCATTCATGGTCACCATCAGGGTTTGCTGCCTCTGTTTAATGGCATCGATGAACCATTTGGCGGCATCCAGTTTCTGCTTGATAAACATCACGGCATCCTTCTGGGTCTTGGTCTTGTCCTTTGATTCGGCATATCCCTTCAGCATATTGTCGTACTCCTTGGAGATATGCAGACTGGGTGCGTTTCTGGCATTCAGGCTGAGTTCCAGGTTGCCTTCATTGATCCGTATGGTAAAATCGGGAACGATGTGTTCTATCGCAGCCAGGTTACCGGAAAAGGCACCACCCGGCTTTGGGTTGAGCTTCTCGATTTCGTGAATGGCGTCTTTGAGCTGTTCCTTGCTGATGTCAAATCGCTGTGCCAGCTTCTCGTAATGCTTTTTGACGAAGAGCTCAAAGGAGTTTTCCAGGATGTCTATGGCCAGGATTCGCTCCGGAGTTTCCTCTTTTCTTTTGAGCTGAAGGAGCAGACATTCTTTGAGACTTCGCGCCCCGACGCCAGCAGGGTCCAGTTGCTGAACCATGCCGAGAATCTTTTCAACCTCGCCCCGGTCGGTGTATATGTTCTCCGAAAAGGCGAGATCATCCACGATGTCATCTACTGTTCTTCGGATATAGCCGTTCTCGTCAATGCATCCGACTACAAATTCAGCTATAATCTCCTCCTGGGGCTCCAGGCTGAAGGTGTGCAATTGATTGACCAGGTGTTGATTAAAGGTAATTCCCCCGGAATACGGGATCTGATTGTCCTCGTCATCTGCTGAATAATTGTTCGACTGTAGTTTGTAGCTGGGAATCTCGTCGTCGCTCAGGTAATCGTCAATGTTGATCTCCGTCTCTATGCTTTCGGTGCCGGTATCATCATACTCCTGCTCCTGGTTGTCAGCGAACTCATCTGTCTCCTCCTTACCGCTTTCCAGGGCAGGGTTCTCCTCGATCTCCTGTGCCAGCTTCTGCTCAAAGGCCTGGGTGGGCAGCTGAATCAATTTCATCAGCTGAATCTGCTGAGGAGATAATTTCTGCTGGAGTTTTTGTTGAAGACTTTGTCTGAGCATAGAACCTTTCCTTTCGGATAAAGTTACGAAAAAAGATCGTCAGGCAGAAAGGGTCAACGTCCTAAAATATAAGCTAGAATTCAGCATTTTGGGGTGTTCTCGGGTAGGGGATCACATCCCTGATGTTTCCCATTCCGGTCGCAAACTGCACCATCCGCTCAAAGCCCAGCCCAAAACCTGAATGCACTGCCGTGCCAAATTTTCTCAGGTCGAGATACCACCAAAGCTCCTTTTCATCAATGCCAAGTGCTTTGATCTTCTCCTTGAGCACGTCCAGCCTTTCTTCCCGTTGGCTGCCTCCCACGATTTCGCCAATTCCAGGAAACAGGACATCCATGGCCCTTACCGTTTTGCCGTCATCGTTGAGTCGCATGTAAAAAGCCTTGATATTTGCCGGATAGTCAAAGAGGATTACAGGAGCCTTGAAGTGCTTTTCCACCAGGTATCGCTCGTGCTCGCTTTGCAGGTCGGCACCCCAGGCGTCAATCGGAAACTTGAATTTCTTTTTCTTGTTGGGCTTGCTGTTCCTGAGGATTTCTATGGCCTCGGTGTAGGTCACTCGTTTGAAGTTATTGTCGATGATAAAGCTGAGCTTCTCACGAAGTGGCATATCGCTGCGTTCTGCAATCGGTTTTCTCTTCTCTTCGTCGAGCAGTCTTTTCTCGAGAAACTCGAGGTCTTCCTGGCAGTTTTCCAGGATATATCCCAGGATGCTCTTGATGAAATCCTCGGCGAGATCCATATTCGCATCCAGGTCGTAAAAAGCCATCTCAGGCTCTATCATCCAAAATTCAGCCAGGTGCCTTGAAGTGTTGGAGTTCTCTGCCCTGAATGTCGGGCCGAAGGTGTAGACTTTTCCCAGTGCCATGGCGTAGGTCTCTGCTTCCAATTGTCCTGAAACGGTAAGGTTGGTCTCCTTGCCGAAAAAGTCTTCGGTAAAATCGATGTCACCCTGCTCATTGAGAGGAGGGTTCTTTTTGTCGAGTGTGCTGACGCTGAACATCTCTCCGGCGCCTTCGGCATCCGAACCGGTGATGATGGGGGCGTGAAAATTGTAGAATCCGTTTTCGGTAAAATATTTGTGGATGGCAAAAGACAAGGCTGACCGCACTCTCATTACCGCGCTAAAAGTGTTTGTTCGGATTCTCAAATGAGCATTCTCCCTCAAAAACTCCATGGAGTGCTTCTTGGGTTGAATGGGATACTCCTCGGGGCTGGAATCACCCAGAACTGTAAGTTCTGAGACCTGGACCTCCACTTTTTGCCCGCTGCCCATGCTTTCGGCAAGCGTACCCTTTATTTCCAGGGCTGCCCCTGTTGTAATGCGTTTCAAAACATCTTCCGGGGTGTTCTCAAAATCGAGAACGCATTGCACGTTCCTGATCGTAGAGCCGTCGTTCAAAGCGATAAAACGATTGCTTCTGAAGGTTCTTACCCATCCTCTTACAACGATCTCCTGCAGGAATTTGTCAGACTGCAAGATCTCAGCCACGCTATAGTTTTGCATCCTTAAATTTTTAGGTGCCAAAGATACACAATGAAAGAGGAAATGAAAGGTATATCATTTCAAAATTTCCAGTAGGTACTGCCCGTAGCCACTCTTGATCAGGGGCTCGGCTATGGATCTGAGTTGCTCGTCGTCGATAAATCCTTTTCGATAGGCGATCTCTTCAATGCATCCGATTTTCAGACCTTGTCGCTCCTCGATGACCTGCACAAACTGCTGGGCCTGTATCAGGGAATTGAACGTGCCTGTATCGAGCCAGGCCGTTCCGCGCCCCAGCGCCACTACGTTTAGGGTTCCTTCGTCGAGGTAGGCCCTGTTGACGTCTGTGATCTCGTATTCTCCTCTTTTTGAGGGTTTGATGCTCTTTGCTTTTGCCACGACCGAATTGTCATAGAAGTAAATGCCGGGCACCGCGTAATTGGATTTAGGCTGAGAGGGTTTCTCCTCAATGGAGATGACCTTTCGGTCTTTGTCGAACTCAACCACACCATAGCGCTCGGGGTCGCTTACGTGATAGGCGAATACCACGCCACCGTCTGTTTGGGCTGCGCTTTTCAGCGTGCGTTCCAGCTCGGTTCCATAAAAAATATTGTCTCCAAGAATCAGGGCCACCTTGTCGTCGCCAATGAACTCCTCTCCGATGACAAAAGCCTGGGCCAGGCCGTTGGGCACTTCCTGCACAGCGTATTCAAACCGGCAACCCAGGTTCTTTCCGTCTCCCAAGAGTCGCTCGAAAAGGGGCAGGTCCTGGGGAGTGGAAATTATGAGCACCTCCCGAATCCCGGCAAGCATGAGCACCGAAAGCGGGTAGTAGATCATGGGCTTGTCATAGATCGGCATGAGTTGTTTGCTGATCGAGAGCGTGAGCGGGTGCAATCGCGTTCCGCTTCCTCCTGCTAAAATGATTCCTTTCATAACGCTGTACTAGTTTTCTTCATCATCTTTGGGGATGATGGCAATTGATGGTTTCTTGAATGTCTTCTTGTTCGCGATCTTAGATTCCAGGGACAACAGCAAGGACGGCAGCAACAATAAGTTCGCGACCATTGCAAAGAGAAGGGTTACCGAGACCAGGCCGCCAAGGGCCTTGGTGCCTCCAAAACTCGATACGGTAAAGATGAGGAACCCGAAAAACAGCACCACGGAGGTGTAGAACATGCTCACCCCGGTTTCCCGCAAGGCGGCATAAACTGATTTTCGCACCTGCCATTTGTGGGCAATGAGCTCCTGTCTGTATTTAGCGAGGAAGTGTATTGTGTCATCTACAGAGATTCCGAATGCGATGCTGAAGACCAGGATGGTCGACGGCTTGATGGGCACACCCAGGTATCCCATGAGCCCGGCGGTGATCAGCAGGGGCAGCATATTCGGGATCAGTGAGATCAGAATCATCTTGTAAGACCTGAACATCCAAGCCATGAATATCGAGATCAAAAGGATGGCCAAAGACAGTGAGATCACTAGGTTTTTAACCAAATAATTGGTGCCCTTGAGAAAAACAAGGGCTTTTCCGGTCAGCGAAACATCAAATCTTTCTTCGGGAAACACCTGTTTGACTTTGGACTGGATGCGCTCTTCGATAAGTTCCATTTTGTCGGTGCCGATGTCCCGCATAAACGTAGTCATTCGAGCGTACTGGCCCGTCGAATCCACGAAGTTCTTGAGCATGTCGGAGTCTGCCCCCGAATTCTTAGTGTAGGCCAGGATGAAGTTCTTTTCCTGCTCGGTCGGCAGCTGGTAGTATTTGGGGTTGCCGTTGTAAAAGGCCTGCTTGGAGTAGCGAACCATGTTCAGTACCGAGATGGTCTTTGAGAGCTCTGGAATTTCGTCGATCTCCTCCTCGAGCTTGTTCATCCGCTTGAGCGTGGAGAGATTCATGACGCCTTTTTTCTTTTTCGTGTCTATCAGGATTTCCAGGGGCATGATGCCGCCAAATTCATTTTCAAAGAACAAGATGTCCTTGTAGAAGGGCTTTCCTTTGGGCATGTCCTCGATGAGACTTCCCGAGACCCTGATCATATAGACCCCAATAATGCTGACCACGATAATGCCAACGGTTGAGATATAGATAGCAATCCGGTGGTGCCTGACCGTGTTCTCCATCCAATTGACAATCGCGTCGATCCATTTGCGCTCGAGGTGCTCCAGGTGCCTTTCTTTGGGCTTGTGCATGAAGCTGTAGATGATCGGAATGATGAAGAGCGACAAAAAGAAAATCGCAAGGATGTTGATCGATGCGATGATACCGAACTCGTTGAGCAGTTGACTGTTTGTAAAGATAAAGGTGGCAAATCCCGAAGCTGTGGTGATGTTGGTCATCAGGGTGGCGTTTCCGATCTTTGAAATGACGCGTTGCAGGGATTTGGCCTGGTTACCGTGTTTTTTGACCTCCTGCTGGTATTTGTTGATCAGGAAGATGGCATTTGGCACTCCGATCACGATGATCAGAGGGGGTATCAGGGCCATGAGAACAGATATCTCATATTGGAACCAACCAATGAATCCGAAGGCCCAAACAACCCCGATGCTGACCACGAGCATTGTGATGAAGGTAGCGCGATAGGACCGAAAAAAGAGCCAAAAGATCAGGGAGGTAATGAACAAGGCGAGCCCAACGAAGATTCCAATCTCATCGATGATGTTCTGGGCATTCATCGTGCGGATATAAGGCATTCCTGATACCCGTACGTCTAACCCCGTCTCCTTCTCAAACTGTTTTACGGCCGGGTTGAGAACTTTGAAGACAAACTGTTCGCGAATCTTGGAATTGACAATCGCCTGGTCGAGGTAGATCGCAGTTTGAATGGTTCCCGTTTCTTTATTGTACAGGACATGATCGTAAAAGGGCAGCCGGTCAAAAAGCTCTGTTTTGATCTCATTCACCTCCTCGTCCGATTCCGGGTCAGAGCCGTAAAGGGGTTCCAGAAAAAACTTTTGATTCTTTTTGTCTTTGGCCAGTTTCTTAATGTCGCCGATAGAAAGGGTAAAATCAACCTCCGAATAGGCATCAATTTCTCTTGCGAATTTGTTCCAGCTATTGAAGTTGTCTACCTGAAACAGCGCGCTGTCATTTACAGCCAACAGGATGAGGTTTCCCTCTTCGCCAAAAATGTCGAGAAAGTTATCGTATTTGATGTTTTCCTCGTGATCCTGGGGAAGCAGGTTGGCCTCCGAATGAGAAAACTTGATGTCTCCTATCTTCGAGGCGAGGAAAGCAGTGATCAGGGCGAGTACGACAAGGATGAAAATTCTCTGTTTGAGGATAAATCGCGATACAACCTGCCAAAACTTCATAAATTCCAATTTATCCCGGGTCGCCCTTCAGCGATCAGACCGTCATGATCTCTTTTTCTTTGACCGCATACATGTCATCGGCTTTCTTGCTGTATTTGTCGGTCAGATCCTGGATGTCGAGTTCGGCATTGGCCAGCATGTCTTCGGATATGTCGAGCTTTTTGAGCTCCGCATTACCATCCCGGCGATCATTTCGGATGCTTACCTTGGTCATTTCGGACTCCGATTTTGCCTGCTTTGCGAGTTCTCTTCGGCGTTCTTCGGTCAGAATGGGCACATTGATGATGATGCTTTCTCCGTTGTTCATCGGATTGAATCCGAGGTTGGCCGCCATGATGCTCTTCTCAATCTCTGAGATCAGTTGTTTCTCCCAGGGCTGCACGGTGATGGTATGCGCGTCAAGTGTATTGACGTTGGCCACCTGGCTCAAAGGAGTCAATGTCCCGTAGTACTCCACCTTAACTCCGGCAAGCATGGAAGGGGTGGCTTTTCCCGCCCGGATGTTCACGAATTCTGCTTCCAGGTGGTGGATTGCGTTTTGCATTTTTTCTTCAACGCTGTCAATGACAAATTGCACTTCTTCATTCATAACTCTAACTTTTAAGAATTTACAAGTGTTCCGACTTTTTCTCCCAGGACGACCTTCATCAGGTTGCCCTTCTTGTTCATGTCAAATACAATGATGGGAAGGTCGTTTTCTTCGCTCAGGGTAAAGGCTGTCATATCCATTACTTTGAGGTCTTTGTTCAATACCTCCTTGAAGGTGATGTTCTCAAATTTCACAGCTTTTCTGTCCTTCTCAGGATCTGACGTGTAGATCCCGTCCACACGGGTGCCTTTGAGAATAACGTCCGCATTTATTTCGATAGCCCTTAATACGGCAGCGGTATCAGTTGTGAAATAAGGATTTCCGGTTCCTCCACCAAAAATAACGACTCTGCCTTTTTCCAAATGCCGCACAGCCCTTCTTTTGATGAATGGCTCTGCAATCTGTTTCATCTCTATGGAAGTGAGCAATCGGGTTTGCAAACCTGCCTCCTCAACCGCGCTTTGCAACGCCAATCCGTTAATGATCGTGGCGAGCATGCCCATGTAGTCTCCCTGAACTCGATCCATACCGTTGCTCGCCCCGGCGAGTCCCCTGAAGATATTGCCTCCTCCAATGACGATGGCCACTTCGATGCCTTTTTCTACAATGCCTTTGATATCCTGTGCATAATCTGCGAGACGGTCGGGATCAATGCCGTAATTCTTGTCTCCCATCAGTGCCTCTCCGCTTAACTTGAGGAGAATACGTTTGTATTTCATAGTCGATTTCGTGAGTTGTACAAATATAATAAATATTGGGCACCTTGGGGAGGAAGCCCGGTCTTAGTTCCCATGAAAAAACCCCAGGCTCCGATCAATCGGAATCTGGGGTTTTAAAACGTATGAATTCAAAGTTTAGCCGAGGGCTACTCTTTTGAAATCTGTGATTTCAACGTCACCAATACTCTTTACGTATTTGCTGACACTTACCTTGTTGTCTTTGATGAAATCCTGGTTCACCAAAGTATTGTCCTTGAAGAATCGTCTGAGTTTCCCCTGAGCGATCTTGTCGAGCATTTCCTCTGGTTTTCCTTCCTGTCGCAACTGATCTTTGGCGATCTCAATCTCCTTTTCAATCACGTCCTGCTCAACACCGTCTTCGTTCAACGCGATCGGGTTCATTGCGGCAGCTTGCATGGCAACGTCCTTGGCTACTTCTTCAACGCCATCAACCTTAGCAGACAGACCTACGATAGTCGCGATCTTGCCTGAGTGGATGTAGGATCCAACGTAAGGCGCACTGATCTTCTCAAATGCAGCGAGCTCGATCTTCTCACCGATCACTCCGGTTTGTTCGATCAGTTTCTCGGCTACTGTGATTCCACCAAAGTCCGCATTGAGCAACTCCTCTTTGGAAGCACTTTGCAAAGCTTTTTGAGCCAATTCTTTCGCCAGGTTGACAAACGATTCGTTCTTTCCGACAAAATCGGTCTCACAACCCAAAACGATGACAGCACCTTCTGTCTTGTCTTCGTTTACCACAGCAATAGCAGCGCCTTCAGTTGACTCTCTGTCAGCTCTTTTGGCAGCTACCTTCTGTCCTTTTTTACGAAGAATCTCAATGGCCAGGTCAAAATCACCATTGGCCTCAACCAACGCCTTCTTGCAGTCCATCATTCCTGCACCGGTCGTCTTTCTCAATTTATTAACCTCTGCGGCTGTTATTTTAGTCATTTTAATTTGTGTTTATTCCTTAATATTCAATTCAAACAAATATCGCCTTAGGATTTTGGTGCAGCTTCTGATTCCTCAGCAGTTGCTTCGGCTTTAACCGGAGCACTTTCTTTAGTTGAGCCCTCCTTGTCCTTGCTGCTCTTTCTGTCTGCCAGGCCATCTGCGATGGCATCTGTCAGGTAGGAAAGAACTTTTTCGATCGACTTCGAGGCATCGTCATTCGAAGGAATGGCGAAATCGATAGGTCTTGGATCTGAATTGGTGTCTACCATAGCGAAAATTGGAATGTTTAATTTTTGTGCTTCAGCTACAGCGATGTGTTCCCTTTTGATGTCAACCACCAAAATGGCACCTGGTAAACGCGTCATATCCACGATAGAGCCGAGGTTCTTCTCGAGCTTGGCTCTTTGACGTTCGATTTGAAGTCTCTCTCTTTTTGACAAGGCCTCGAACGATCCATCCTTTTTCATTCTGTCGATGTGGGTCATTTTCTTGACCGCCTTGCGGATCGTTACAAAATTCGTCAACATACCTCCCGGCCAACGCTCGGTGATATACGGCATGTTCACGCTTTTTGCCTTGTCTGATACGATGTCTTTTGCTTGTTTTTTGGTAGCTACGTAAAGTATTTTTCTACCGGAAGCTGCAATTTTTGTCAAAGCAGAGCTCGCTTCTTCGATTTTTGCAGCAGTTTTGTAAAGATCAATGATGTGGATTCCTTTGCGCTCGGTATATACATAAGGAGCCATGTTGGGATCCCACTTTCTGGTCAGGTGTCCGAAATGAACTCCTGAATCGATCAATTCTTTTATTTCAATGTTTGCCATTTTGTTTTAGTTTACGTTCCGTTTGTTTTAGCAATGACCCGGTAGCCCTTAAAATTTTGGAGTCCTGACCATTTGGATGCTAAACTTGTACGACAACAGTTTATTCAATTTAACGTTTAGAGAACTGGAATTTCTTACGCGCTTTCTTCTGTCCGAATTTCTTGCGCTCTACCATTCTCGGATCACGGGTCAACAGACCCTCTGGTTTCAGAACAGCTTTGAACTCTTCGTTGATCTCAACCAATGCCCTTGTGATTGCCAGGCGGATGGCTTCAGCTTGTCCTGTGATACCTCCACCAAAAACCTTAGCCTTGATATCGTAGTTCGATACGTTTTCGGTCAATGAGAGTGGTTGAAGCACTTTGTACTTCAAAGTCTCAGTGGTGAAGTAATTGTCCAATTTGCGGTCGTTAATCGTGACCTCACCCTTTCCTTCAGAAAGATAAACCCTGGCTACAGCCGTTTTCCTTCTTCCAATCTTGTGAATCGTCTCCATTTTATTTGATGTCATTTAGATTAATGGTCTTTGGCTTCTGTGCTTCCTGTCCGTGTTCTGCACCTTCATAGACATAAAGGTTTCTGAACAAGGCACTGCCAAGTCTGTTCTTGGGTAACATCCCTTTAACCGCTTTTTCCACAACGCGGGTCGGATACTTTCCGAACAACTCGCCTGCAGTCAGCATTCTCTGTCCTCCCGGGTAACCAGTATGACGGACGTAAGTCTTGTCATTCCATTTGTTACCGGTCAACTTGATCTTCTCAGCGTTGATCACAATGACGTTGTCACCACAATCCACGTGAGGTGTAAAGTTAGGTTTGTGCTTGCCCCGGATGAGTTTTGCAACCTTCGAAGCCAGACGTCCCAACACTTCTCCTTCTGCATCTACAACAACCCACTCCTTGTTTACAGTGGCCTTGTTGGCAGATACAGTTTTGTAACTTAATGTGTTCACACGTAATTATTAAATATTAAACATTCCTCCTCGTCGTTTCAAACGAGTTTGCAAAAGTACAATATATTCTTCATTTAGCAAATAGCTAAAGCTGATAATTTTGCACTTTCCGAATTCGGCAAATGATTTAGAATTAGGAGAATAGACGAAAAAATTTACGGAATGGCTTTTAGTGTGCCTCGAGCCAGTTCTGTCCCTCTCCAAGGTCGACGATCAGTGGGATGCTCATGACGTAGGCACTTTCCATTTCCTTCTTGATCAGTGGCCTGAGCGATGTCAATTCATCCTTGTGGATGTCAAATACCAATTCATCGTGCACCTGAAGCAGCATTCGGGACTTGTATTTCTTCTCCTGGAATATCTTGTGCAGGTTGATCATGGCGATCTTAATGATATCGGCGGCACTGCCCTGGATGGGTGCGTTCACGGCATTGCGTTCGTCGGCGCTGCGCACGACGGCATTTCTCGAATTGATGTTTTTAAGGTACCTTCTTCGGCCGAGTATGGTTTCAACGTATCCGTGATCTCTTGCGAAATCCACCTGTTTGGAAATGTAGTTCCGCAGGGTAGGGTATGTTTCGTAGTAGGTGTCGATCAACTCCTTGGACTCCTTGCGGCTCAGATCGGTTTGTTGGCTCAGTCCGAAGGAGGAGACCCCGTAGATGATGCCAAAATTGACCGTTTTGGCGTAGCTCCTCTGTTGCCTCGAAACTTCTTCGAGTGGCACTTTGAATACCTTCGCCGCAGTCGAACGGTGAATGTCCTCGCCTCTCAAAAAGGAAGCTTTCATTTCTTCATCCCCACTGAGTTCAGCGATGAGTCGCAACTCTATCTGCGAGTAGTCTGCCGCGAGAAGGGTGTAGTCCTCTCCCCGTGGGATGAATGCCTGCCGAATCAGCTGACCCCGATCGGTTCGGATCGGAATGTTCTGCAAGTTCGGATTGTTCGAGCTCAGACGCCCGGTGGCGGCCACTGTCTGGCTGTAGGTCGTATGAACGCGGCCCGTTGAAGCCTGCACTTCATTAGGTAAAGCATCCACGTAGGTGTTCTTCAATTTCACCAACCCTCTCCATTCCAGTATGTCTGCCACAATCTGGTGTTCTGCCGCCAATTTCGAAAGGATTTCCTCACCCGTCGCATACTGCCCGGTACGCGTCTTTTTGGGTTTGTCCATCAGTTTGAGCTTCTCAAACAGTACCACGCCCAATTGTTTCGGAGAAGCGAGATTGAAGTCGGTGTCGGCCTCTTTGTAGATCTTTGTCTCCAGCGATTTTATTTCCTTGTCGAATTCGCCGGAGAGCTTGGCCAGGAACTCGGTGTTCAGATTGATTCCTTCAAGCTCCATGGAGGCCAGTACCTTCACAAGCGGTATTTCGATCTCCGAGAAGAGCTTGGTCAGCCCGTTTTGTTCCAGCTCTTTTTCAAAAAGCTGTTTGAGCTGCCAGGTGACATCCGAATCTTCAACTGCGTATTCGGTCACCTTGTCGAGGGGCACGTCTCGCATGGACCCCTGGTTTTTTCCTTTCTTGCCGATAAGGGTCTCAATGGATACGGGGGTATAGCCGAGATAGGTTTCGGCCAGCAAATCCATATTGTGCCTCATGTCTGGGTTGAGAAGGTAATGCGCGATCATAGTGTCAAACAGGGGGCCTTTGACATCCACTCCGTAATTGAGCAGAACCTTGATGTCGTATTTTAGGTTTTGACCTATTTTCTCGATCTCTTCACTTTCAAAGAATGGGATGAGCTTTTGGATTCTGTGTTCGGCCAGCTTCTCATCTTCGGGTATGGGCACATAATACCCCTTGCCTGCATCATAGGAGAAAGCGATTCCCACCAGGCGCGCCTCGAGCGTGTTCAGACTGGTCGTCTCGGTGTCAAAGCAGACCGATTTCTGCTTCATGAGTTTGCCGAGCAGCAATTCAATGCCCAGGTCAGTGTCGACGTACTGGTAAAGATGGTCCCTGGTTTCTATGGTCTTGTAGCCACCGGTAAATATCTCGCCTGAAGAATCGGAAGATCCGGAGGGCTGTGAGAATATGTCAAGTTGTTGCCCGTCCTCAGCGCCGGAGCTCTTTTGGGCATCAGACTGATTCGTGCCGGACTCAGCCGAACCCGATGTTCCTGACCCTGCCTCGGTGTAGGTATTTCCTTCCCGGTTAAAGATGCGCGTCAGGTTTTCCAGGGCACGCCTGAACTCGAGCTCCTGGAAGATCTCGGTGACTTTTTCCAAATCCGGGCTGTTGAGTTCAAAATCCTCTTCGTGAAACTCTACCGGGCAATCCAGCATGATGGTCGCCAACTGCTTGGAAAGAATTCCGAGCTCTTTGTTTTGCTCCACTTTTTCCTTCATTTTCCCTTTCAGCTCGTGGGTGTTTTCCAACAGTCCCTCCATACTTCCGTACTGTTTGAGGAATTTCTTGGCAGTTTTTTCACCAACCCCGGGGAGGCCGGGTATGTTGTCTACCGAGTCGCCCATCATGCCCAAAAAGTCGATCACCTGCTTTGGGTCTTCGATCTCAAACTTCTCCTTGACCGTGTCTACATCCCAGATCTCTATTCCGTTGCCCATGCGAGCGGGGCGATACATGACGATGTTGTCAGAGACCAGTTGGGCAAAGTCTTTGTCTGGCGTGACCATATAGGTCATATATCCAGCCTTTTCGGCCTGCTTTGAAAGGGTGCCTATGAGATCATCTGCTTCGTAGCCCTCCATTTCGATGACCGGAATGTGCATGGCCTCCAGGATCTTGTGTATGTAAGGAACGGCAATTTTAATGGCTTCAGGCGTTTCAAGACGGTTCGCTTTGTACTCCGGAAAGGCTTCAGTGCGCGCCACAGAGCCTCCTTTGTCAAAAGCAACGGCCAGGTGATCCGGCTTTTCGCGACGTATCACATCGAGCAGGGAATTGGTGAATCCCATGATCGCAGAAGTATCCATGCCCTTTGAGTTGATTCTGGGATTTTTGATGAAGGCGTAATATCCTCTGAAGATCAATGCATAGGCATCCAATAAAAAAAGTCGTTTCTGCTCGGCCATGTGATGTCGGTTTATTTCCCGCGATCGCGGGTTTTGATTTGAGTAAAAGTACAAATTTGTGCGGGGGGATAAAAAGTTTTGATCCTTTTGCTAAACCGTTAATTTTTAAGGGCTTTATCAGACTTGTTTGGAGAAAATACTATATTTGTAGGAATTGACAAAAACAAGAGAATGACGAAGTTTGGAGAATTGATTGGATCGAAGACCCCCACGCTGATTGATTTTTACAAAGACTGGGAAGATGACCGTAACAACCTGCATTCTGTTCTGCGCGACGTCGCCGCTGCACTCGGAGACAAGGCAAAAGTAGTCAAGATTGACATCTCGAAAAATGAGACCCTGGCTGCTGCTCTAAGAATCAAGGGAAACCCGACATTCATCATCTACAAGGACGGCGAGATGAAATGGCGGCAGACCGGCCAGCAGGACGCCAATACCCTTATCAGTCTGGTTGAGCAATACGTTTAGTCGAGGGGCTTGAAGGTGTAACCTCGTTCTTGAAAGTGCTTCAGTATTCTCGGAAGCACATAGTCCAGGATTCTATAGGATTTATCGCTGTCGTGGAAAACGACAATACTCCCGTTCTGAATGTTTTTGACAGTCAATTCGAAGCATTCCTCCTTGCTGAGGTGCTGATCAAAATCGCCGCTGAGCACATCCCACATCACGATCCTGTATCCTTTTTTGCGAAGGATTTTGGCCTGTAAAGGTCGAATGCGACCATGAGGTGGCCGGAAGAGCTTGGTGCCCTTAATAGAGCCTCCTTTTTTTGAATTTCCATGAATGTACGCCTCAGCCTTTAATATGTTTTTGACGTATTTCTGGGTAGGTGTCTTCCAACCCACAAGATGATTGAAGGTGTGATTTCCGACGGCATGGCCGGCATCAAGGATATCCTTGTAAATCTTGGGATGTTTTTTGATGTTTTCCCCAACGCAAAAGAAGGTGGCTTTGGCCTCATGCTCCTCAAGGGTCTTCAAAACCCAGGGTGTAAAGTCCGGAACGGGTCCATCGTCAAAGGTCAGGTAAATCTCCTTTTTCTTAGTGCTGATTCTCCACGAATAATTGTGGAAGAATCGCTGTACAAACCAAGGGGTTTTTACCAGGTAGGGGCGCATAGATGATGTTTTTTCTTTCATGGACCAATGAACCTGATATACAGGTCCACCGACTATTCCCTAAAAGATAAGAAAAATATTAAATTTTCATTCGACTCGTCTTATTCAGCGGCCTCGAGCACTTCTTCCAACAAGGTCACCGAGTCCATGAAGTCCTGCTTCAATTTGGATGAATACTCCTCGGTGTCGTATTCCACACAGGTCGCAATCACATAGCGATACAGGTCGAGGGTGCTTTCAAGCTCCCCGAAGTTCAGGGAGAGCTCATAGGCATCGAGCCCACTGTAGTAGATGATGCGTTCCCGGAAATTGTTCACCAGGAACTCGGTCACTTTTCTGGCTTTTTCAGGCCTGTCAATGCGATAGTACGATTCAATGTGGCCGATCACAAGGTTGAAATAGCCATACTTGTCTATCGGCATGTTGTCGATCGACATGTCGAGAATCTCCTCAGCTTTTGCGAAATCATTTTCCTTGATCAACTCGTCGGCCAGCCTTCCCAGGCTGTTTCTGAGTGAGATCCCGTTTTTTCGGGTTTCCGGATCGTGATAGATGTCGGCGTTGGTATTCTTCCAGGACCATTTCTTGACGTTCTCATACATGATTTCGGTGTCGATTCGTCCCATGTCCATAAAGCTGCGATCTGCAATTGGCGTTTTGATCGGCACAAACTTGTAGGCAAGTCCGTCCAGCTGGAGGTAATCTTTTAGCCAAATGTATTCTTTGTCCGCCTGGGCGCCTCCCGTGAAATAGAGGGGGCGTTCCCAATTGTTGTTGGCCAGGATGTCGAGCATGAGAATCCTGTTCTTGATCAACGCCGCGTCTGAAATCTGGATGTCTATATAAGGTTCGATCAGGTGGGCGTCCTTCTCAGGGACAATTCCGTTCTTGATAACTGCCTCCTTGTCGACGGGGATGCGGATGCGAGTCGTCGGATACACCTTTTCGGGATGCCCGTTCTCCTCAAAGTCGATATAGGTTCGACTGTCATTGCTTTGGATCCATTTCATGAAGAAATCGATGCTCACAATCGAATCCTGGAATTGTGGAAACGGATAGGGATAGTGATAAGCCACGTCGAGGGACCCTTCCTTGTAGTCGTCATGGGTGAGCTGCGAAGGAATTGGATCGGCTTCATATGTTTTTCTCTTCTGT
>CBDUAY010000052.1:0-16711 GCA_965365245.1 uncultured Flavobacteriaceae bacterium
GTTGGTCACATAGACGTCAATATAAGGTTTGCTTCCATAAAAATCTAGAGGGAAGCTCTCACAGGTTTTGCATTTTGGATATTTGAAGGTATCAGGATCGTAAAAAGTCAATTTCTGGGATACGTAGTTTATCTTCACCACAAAATCTTCGAACAGGTCTCCTCCAATGATACCATGAATGTCAATTCCCATCTTGGCCGAAAGGTCAAAAAGGTTGTCAGTGATCATAAAAAGGGAGAGACCGGGGTTGATTATGCCATTGCAGCTGAACAGATTGCCGTTCGAACTGATGGCATTGATCGAACTTCCTTCCCCAAGACCCCTTAGCTTAAGAGTTTCAACATTCTTGAGGAGCAAGGAATCCGAAACCTGCACATTGAAAAGGACTGTCTTCTTTACGCCTGTGTCAACGAGAAAAGAGAGCTCTTTTCCATTGATCCTTGCCTTAATGACCATCATGTTGTTCACCAGCTGGAAAGGCACCACCGCCTTGTCCTCTCGTCCAGGCGACAGGAAAAAGCTCCCCTGGGCAAACCCCGGGGCAAACAACAAAAAAAACAGACAAGAAATCAGTACATTCGAGGCCTTCATTCGCAGGTGTAAAGCCTTAGGAAAGTACTATAAAAAATAGATATGACAATGGGTTTAAGAAAAATTTAGCGTTTCAAAACCTGTGTTTGAAACGCTATTTTTTGATGATATCATTCATCTTGTGAATGACGAAAGGCACCAATTCCTTGGCCAGCATGAACACAATGAAAATCTTCCTTGTCTTTCGATTGGCCAGCAAGAAAGTACCGGCTAGACTCATCAGGGCATTTTTGTAATTCCCCAGTGAAAAGGATTCCAGTGAATCGTGAATCGAACCTTTCACGGAGGCCCCTTCAATGAGAGCCATAGGTATAGATACAAGAGGGTGCTCCAGCAATTCTACCTCCTGATCCGCAATTTCGAGACGCAACCTCTCCTTTTCTCGGTTCAGGTCCCGCATCGAGCGTATTGGAGCACTGCTGTCAACTTTCATCGTCATCTCCTTCTGTCAAATCATCAACTTCAGCAAGCGCAGAAGCCACAATCTCATCCTTTATTTTCGCTTCCACACCCTTCTTGGCAAAGGCCGCATAAACAATAAACAAGACGAGATACACAGCACCTACAAGCGCAAATCCTGCGATCTCGCTTTCAAAGAAAGTTGAGAACCAAAAGGCCAAGGAAATACTGAACATGAGCAAAATTAATATGCCCATGACAAGAAGCAGGAACGAACTTACCATTCCTGCCGCCATATTGGCCATGGCACCGATCAAATTTAGTTTAACAAGCTGAATCCTGTTCTCAACGTATTTCTTTACCAATTCAACCATTAAAATTCAATCAGGGTTAAATTGAATTCGCGTTGGCTTCAACAGTTTTCGCTTCTTTTCTAAGCTTATCCATCTTAGCGGTCAGTTCTTTTTCAAGGTCTTTGACTTTGGCTGACATCTGATCGTATTTCTCCTTAAAAGAATCCTTCACCTCGTAGAACTTTTCCTTGAACTCCGCCATGGACTCTCCGTCGAGATCTTGAATCTTTTGAGATAGCTCATTGAACTTCTTGTCCAGATCGCTCTTCAGTTCACTAGCCTTTTCAGAAATATTTTCCCGGGTCTCTTTCCCCGAAGCCGGAGCTAGAAGCAGTCCTGCTACCGCACCAGTCGCTGCACCTAAGATGAGCCCTAACAACAATTTAGAATCACTTGACATAATATCTCATTTTATAGTTTAACAGATAGTTAAAGATACGCATTATCCTTGAAAAAAGATAGGAAATCATCGAAAATATAGAGGAATATTTTGCAATTTTGCAACATAATTCTGGATCTTTAGAAAATGCCGAAAATCTCCGTCAAAGGGCTCAACATGCCCGAATCTCCGATCAGGAAACTGGTGCCTTACGCCGAAGAAGCGAAAAAAAGAGGAACCACGGTCTACCACCTCAACATTGGGCAACCTGACATTAAAACGCCCAAAGTGGCACTTGAAGCAGTCAAAAACAATTCCATCGAGGTTTTAGCCTATGCTCGGAGCGAAGGATCAGAAACCTACAGGAAGAAACTGGCATCCTATTACAGGAGACATGACATCGATGTAAGTGAATCAGATATCATTGTTACCACAGGGGGATCAGAAGCACTTCTATTCACCTTGGGTAGCATAACCGATTTTGGAGATCAGATTATCATCCCCGAACCTTTTTATGCCAATTACAATGGGTTCTCAGTGGCCAATGGCATTGAGGTAGTGCCCATTGAATCGAACATTGAAAATGACTTTGCCCTGCCCCCTATCGAGGCGTTTGAGGAAAAGATCACAGAAAAGACCAAGGCCATTCTTATCTGCAACCCGGGCAATCCGACAGGCTACCTTTACTCTGAAGAAGAGATCGTCAAATTGAAGAACCTCGTTCTCAAGCATGACCTCTTCCTGATCGCTGACGAGGTCTACCGCGAATTCGTCTATGACGGGATCAGGCATCATTCCGTAATGAGCCAGGAAGGGTTGGAAAACCATGCGATAATGATCGATTCGGTATCTAAGCGCTACAGCATGTGCGGGGCAAGAATCGGCTGCATTGTATCCAAGAATCCGGAAGTGATCCAGACGGCGCTGAAATACGCCCAGGCCCGGCTGAGTTCCCCCACCTTTGCACTCATGGCAAGTGAAGCCGCCCTGGAAACGCCGCAGAGTTATTTTGACGACGTGATCCATGAATACGACGCGAGAAGAAAGGTTCTGATCAATGCCCTGGAGGAAATCGAAAATGTCAGGGTTTCGTCCCCAAAAGGAGCCTTTTACTGCATCGCGGAGCTCCCTGTTGAAGATGCAGACGATTTTGCCCAATGGATGCTCGAGAAATTCGAAGATAAAGGAGAAACGGTTATGGTTGCTCCGGCCAGTGGATTTTACAGCACCCCGGGCTCGGGAAAGAACCAGATTCGAATCGCTTACGTGCTGAACAAGGAAAGCTTGTTGCGATCGGTTGAATTGCTTCGCCTGGCACTGGATCAATATCCCGGCTGATGTTTCAGGAAAACATTTCTTTGCGCCCTTACAACACCTTCGGCATTGAAGCCAATGCGAGTCGATTCGCCACGGTAGAAACCATAGACCAGCTAAAGTCGATTCTGGAATCGTATAAAGATGTTTTTGTCTTGAGCGGTGGAAGCAACATACTGCTTACTCGGGATATCGAAAAGCCTGTGGTGCACATAATGCTCAAGGGCATTGAAGTAGTTACAGAGAAGGATTCGGATCATGTCCTGGTCAGGGCTCAATCGGGAGAGAACTGGCACGAATTCGTGACCTGGTGCATAGCCCATGACCTCGGAGGCCTTGAAAATCTCTCGCTCATCCCCGGACAGGTGGGCACATCCCCCATGCAGAACATCGGGGCCTACGGAGTAGAGATCAAAGATGTTTTCCACGAGCTGGAGGCTATGGAGATTGAAACTGGCAGGATTGTGACTTTCTCGGGTGAAGAATGTCAATTCGGCTACCGTGAATCGGTTTTCAAGAATGAGCTCAAAGGAAAATTCATAATCCTGAGTGTGACTTTTTCATTGACAAAAAGAAATCACAAACTGGTCACAAGTTACGGGGCCATACAGTCCGAACTTTCAGAAAGAGGTATTGAAAATCCCGGGATCGAAGACATCTCCAGAGTCGTTATCGCCATACGGCAAAGCAAACTGCCCGACCCCAAGGAATTGGGCAACAGCGGCAGCTTTTTCAAAAACCCGGTGATCCCCAAAGAGCAGCTGGAGAAGCTCAAGGCAAGCTACCCCGAGATACCCTTTTACGAGATCGACTCTGAATTGGCAAAGGTCCCTGCGGGCTGGCTCGTTGAAAAAAGCGGGTTCAAAGGCAAGCGATTCGGAGATGCCGGTGTTCACGCCAAACAGGCACTGGTTCTGGTCAATCACGGAAGTGCTACTGGTGAGGAAATACTCGATTTGGCAAGACGGATTCAGGCCGAAGTCCTCAATCGTTTTGGCATTGAACTTCACACCGAGGTCAACATCATTTGATCGGGTCATACTGCTTGAAAAATCAGTCAAAAAACTCTCATGGCCTAACATATGTCATGAAATAGTTCCTCCATAATTTCATAACTTTATGCGAGTGAACCATAAAAGACTAATTTCATGAAAGTATATGACGAAAAGCACATCAAAAACGTGGCCTTTGTTGGCGCCCATAACAGCGGCAAGACCACACTTGCCGAAACCATGCTGTTTGAAGCCGGATTGTTGAACCGACGGGGATCCGTTGAGGATCACAACACAGTGGCGGATTACCACGAAATAGAGCACGAAAGAGAAGCCTCCGTATTCGCCACACCATTGCACACCGAATGGAGGAATTACAAAATCAACATCATCGATACCCCGGGACTCGATGATTTTATCGGTGAAATCGCCTCGACCATGAGAGTGGCTGACTCCCTGGTAACTGTTATCAACGCACAACACGGCGTGGAAGTAGGAACGGAGATCATCTGGCAGTATATCAATAAATTCAGCAGACCTACGCTTTTTGTCATCAACCAGATCGATCATCCAAAGGCGAACTTTGACAAAAGCTTC
Organism: uncultured Flavobacteriaceae bacterium; assembly: GCA_965365245.1. Classification (GTDB taxonomy): domain Bacteria; phylum Bacteroidota; class Bacteroidia; order Flavobacteriales; family Flavobacteriaceae; genus Lutimonas. The sequence goes on from CBDUAY010000052.1 coordinate 4,626, forward strand.
CAAAGCATTGTAGACCTGGTGGGCAACAATGCCGTCAAGGTGCAGTATCCCATAGTTGTTGATGGAGCCCAGTGCATCATTGACGTCTTGAAGATGAAAATGTACAAGTTCAAACCCGAGGGAGGCAAGCCCGAAAAGCTGAAGATTCCCGAGGATCAGAAGGAACTCGCAGATCAACTCCACAACGAGCTGGTGGAAAAAGCCGCTGAAAACGATGAGGAACTCATGGAGCTGTATTTCGACAAGGGAACTCTCAATGAAGATGAAATGCGCCTCGGGATTCAGAAAGGCATGCTCAATCATGAGCTCTTCCCGGTATTTTCTGTCTCTGCCTTAAACGACATGGGCTCGGGCAGACTCATGGGCTTTATCGACAATGTGGCCCCAGCCGCATCCGACCTCAAACCCGAGCAGAGCCTTGAAGGAAATGAGGTGAAATGCCTGTCAACCGAACCGACAGCCCTGTTCATCTTCAAGACCTACCACGAGCCCAATCTCGGTCAGGTCACTTTCTTCAAAGTGAAATCAGGGGAGGTCAAACAAAATGACCGTCTCAAAAATTCCAGAACCGAAGAACTGGAAAGCCTGAACCAGTTGTATATCATGGATGGCAAGAAACGAGATTCGGTAGAAAAACTTACAGCTGGTGACATTGGTGCGACCTTGAAGCTCAAGAACACCGAAACCAATGACACGTTGCGGGACCCCGACACCGAGATCACGATAAAGCCGATTATATTTCCCAGTGCGAGGATCCGCAAGGCCGTAAGCGCTGTGAACAAAAAGGATGAGGAAAAACTGATGGAGGCACTCAAAAGGCTTCACAGCCAGGATCCAACCATAGACGTCAGTTTCTCCAATGAAATCAGACAGCAGATTCTCTCCTGCCAGGGAGAGCTGCATTTGGCAACCATCGACTGGACCCTGAAAAACCTCTACGGCATCGAGGCCCAGTTCGATCAACCCAGAATCGCCTATCGTGAGACCATTCAGCGTCCGGCGACTCAGAGTTATCGTCACAAAAAGCAATCTGGAGGTGCCGGTCAGTTCGGGGAAGTTCACATGAAAATAGAGCCCTGGCACGAAGGCATGGAAGAACCTGTGGGATTCAATATCCGGGGAAAAGAAGAGATTGACCTCAAATGGGGTGGCAAGCTCGTCTTTTACAACTGCATTACCGGCGGGGTAATAGATGCACGCTACCTGCCTGCTATTCTGAAGGGAATACTCGAAGTGATGGAAGAAGGCCCGTTGACCGGATCTTATGCACGAGACATACGGGTCATGGTGTTTGACGGAAAAATGCACACCGTAGATTCGAACGACATCTCGTTCAAGATCGCAGGAGCTCATGCCTTCAAAGCAGCCTTCCTGGATGCCAAACCGAAATTGCTGGAACCCATTCAGAACCTTGAAGTTCGCGTCCCTGAAGAACTCATGGGGAATGTCATGACCGACCTGCAGTCAAGAAGATCGATCATCATGGGCATGGACAGCGACGGAACGCACCAGATCATTAAGGCAAGGGTTCCTGAAGCGGAGATGTACAGGTATTCGACCAGTCTTCGCTCACAAACCCAGGGAAGGGCGACTTTCACCACGAAATTCGCTTCTTTCGAACCTGTGCCTTCAAACATTCAACAGGAATTGGTGACCAAGGAATAAAAAATTGGTACTTTTACCCGTCAGGTCTTCTGACCTGACGGGTTTTTTATTGTCTTTACATGAAGATATTCAGATCCGAGAGCCTGGTCGATTACAGCACCTATACCTTCAATTACGCGCTATACTGCCTGAAAGAATCGAAGTCAGAGCTTCCAGACATTTACGACAAGGGTTTTCTTCCTTATTCGAACAATCCCGATCTCAATGAAGAAATTTACTACCTGGCTCGAAGCCTTCGGGTAAATCTCGATGAATTCACAGAGTCTTCTGAGAATCGAAGAGTCGCAAAGAAAATAGCCGAGATGAATCCCGATTTTGAAGTTGTTCCAATCGAGAAATTTGATGTGAACGAGGCTGCCTTTGTGAAGTTTTGCTCGAAATTCGCGGAGCAGCGCTTCAGCGAGTCAATAAGTGATCAAAGACTGAAGTACATCCTGAACAATCCGAGTGTCAGTCACATTTTCAGGTTTACTCTCAACGGTACAGAGGTGGGCTATGTTGTTGCAATAATCGAAAATGGGACCCTGCATTACTGGTTTGCCTTCTTTTCCCTTGATTACCAGGCTTATTCGCTGGGCAAGTGGCTGATGTTCTCAGTTATCAAATGGGCTGCAGACAACGGCTTGAAACACGTGTATCTCGGTACCTGCTATGGAGAAAAATCCCTGTACAAAGTCCGGGACTTCAAGGGGCTGTGTTTTTTCGATGGCAATCAGTGGAACGGCGACATGAAGCTCCTGAAACAAAAATGCAAATCAGACAAGACGTTCACCGGCGATGTATTCAAACAGGATACGGATCTTTTCCTGGAGGGATTGAGAAGGATTTCATAACGCTCTGATTAGTCCAAACCCTTTCATATCCCCATCAAAATCACTATCTTTGCAACTCATAATTTCATACCTATGAAACTACTTTTGTTGAGCATCGTATTACTCGGTTTGGGCTTTGCTGGAATCGCTATTAAAATCTGGGCGAAAAAAGACGGTGAATTCGATGGGACGTGCGCCGGAAGCAATGTCAAAATGAAGGCCAAGGGAATTACCTGTGGTTGTGGCAATGAGGAAGGATGCAGCACGAATCTCGATAACAAGAGTGCGAAAATCTCCCCGAAGGGCGCAGCCTAAGGTTCCATGTATCTCTTACTGGCATTTGTATTTTTTCTTGTAGTCCAAATCTATTTTTACGCATTTGTCTTCAGAAAGTACACCGGGTCAGGGTCGTATCCAACAGGAATTCCAAAATACTTCAAGGATCAGTCAAGTACAAGCGGAACAACTGACGCCACTGGCGTAAGTGTCGTTGTATCTGCCTTTAACGAAGCCGATCACCTCAAAAGACATCTCAAAAGTCTGTCAGAGCAAAACTATCCAAACTACGAAATCATTCTCGTCGATGACGGCTCTACGGATGAAACCCACACGATAATAAAGAAGTTTAAAGAAGATTTCAATTCTGAAAAACGACCGATTCGAGTTATTCATATCCCCCCTTCCGAATCTTTTGGCAAGAAACACGCATTGGGCAAGGGCATTGAATTGGCTCAGAAAGAAAATATTCTTCTCACCGATGCGGATTGCACTCCAAATTCATCCGATTGGATCACGAGAATGGTGTCTGGACTCGATGGGACATTTGAGATTGTTTTGGGTTACGGGGCCTACCAAAAGCTGAACGGCTCCCTGCTCAACAAGTTGGTTCGCTTTGAGACCCTGATGACTGCCTTGCAATACTTTTCCTATGCCCTGCAAGGTCAGGCTTATATGGGTGTGGGTAGGAATCTGGCCTATAAAAAGTCACTTTTTGACAAGGCCGATGGCTTTCAGAGTCATTTGAACGTGAGATCGGGAGATGATGACTTGTTCGTCAATCAGATCGCCACACCAGAGAATACCGGCATCTGCGACCACCCTGATGCATTTACGATTTCCGAGCCCGAACGCAAGCTGACATCCTGGCTGCGGCAGAAAAGAAGACACATCACCACTTCGCATCATTACAAAACCCGTCAGAAAATAAAACTCGGAGCCTTCTATTTCTCCCAGATAGGTTTTTATGTGGGGGCAATTGTTCTTCTGATTCTTAAAACGGCTCCATTAATCGTGATCAGCCTTATTCTAATTCGCTTTGCTGTCTTTTATTTGACCATTGCAAGGACCGCTCAAAAACTACAGGAAAAAGATTTGGTAGCCCTGGCACCTCTGTATGAAATTTCAATTATATTTATGCAGTTATACGTGTTCGTCGCAAATGCTTTCTCTCCTCCAAAAAAATGGTAGATCACGGGTTAAACTACATCAATGAGCGAATCTAAAGACATTGCACAGCTAGTTGCTCAGGCAAAGAGAGGAGATCAAAAAGCTTTCAATGATCTTCTAAACTATTACTGGAAGGATGTTTATCTCTTTCAACTAAGCAAAAGCCGGAATGAAGATGAGGCCGAAGACATTACGATCAAGAGCTTTGCAAAGGCCTTTGACAAAATCGACACCTTCGATGATAATTACCAGTTCAAAACGTGGCTGTTTACGATCTCGAACAACTTGTTCATCGATGAATTGAGGAAGAAAAAGACGGAAACCATTTCGATCCACCGGAATCCAAAAGAGATTCACAGAATAGTCGATGAAGATCCTACACCCGCAGACCAGTTGATTCAGGAACAGAATCTGGCACAGCTGAAAGCCTATATCCAGCAACTGAAGCCACATTACCAGGTTGTCATTAACATGAGGTATTTTCAAGAGCTAAGCTACAAGGAGATGGCAGAGAAAATCGGCGAGCCTATGAACAACATCAAGGTCAAGTTGCTTCGCGCCAAAAAGCTGCTTGCAGAAATCATAACAAATTCAGAACTAGGCTGAAACCGGGATGAGAATCTTGCGGATCATAAAAAACCTGGGGCCCGGCCTGCTTTTTGCAGGAGCAGCTATCGGTGTATCCCATCTCGTGCAATCCACGCGAGCAGGCGCAGATTTCGGCTTCGGACTTCTATGGGCGCTTCTGTTGGTCAACCTTTTCAAGTATCCTTTCTTCCAGTTCGGACCACGATACGCAGCTGCCACGGGAGAAAGCCTGATTGACGGATACAAGAGATTGGGATCCTGGGTGCTGGTCAGTTATTTTGTGATCACCCTTCTTACGATGTTTACGATACAGGCAGCGGTTACCGTTGTCACTGCCGGACTCGCGAACAATCTTTTCGGGGTAACAGATGATATTGGCCTTTGGAGCATCATCGTCACCCTGGTTTGCCTTGGAATACTTCTAATGGGAAGGTACAACTTACTGGACAACCTGATGAAACTCATCATCACCGTGCTTTCGATCAGTACAGTTGGTGCGGTTGTCGTTGCGCTTATGAAATCAGAGACAGCTGTTTCCCTTGCTCCCAGCCTGCCCCAGGGATCAGTCGAAATTGCTTTTCTAATCGCTTTTCTAGGTTGGATGCCCGCTCCACTGGATGTTTCCATCTGGCACTCTCTCTGGGCCATTGAGAAAAACAAGGACATGAAGACGGGGTTTGGAACGCAGAAAGCCCTGTTCGACTTTGACGTGGGCTATCTGGCAACTGTGTTCCTCGGTATCTGCTTCATGTCGCTGGGGGCCCTGGTGATGTTTCATTCTGACAAAGAATTCAGTAGCAGCGCTGGTCGTTTTGCTCAACAACTCATCGAGATGTACACCGCCAATCTCGGAAAGGGGGCTGCCATTTTTATAGGTGTGGCAGCTTTCACCACTATGTTCAGCACCACGTTGACCACACTTGATGCCTCACCAAGGGCAATGGCCAAAACCACTGACCTGCTTTTGAAAAAAAGTTCCAATCGCTACTATCTTTTTTGGATTCTCATTTTATCCGGGGGCACCATGGTCATACTGAGTTATTTTCAGACGAGCATGATCACTTTTGTGAAAATTGCGACCATACTCTCATTCTTAACGGCACCTCTCTATGCCCTGGCCAACCTCACCCTTGTCACGGGAAAACACATGCCAAAATCACTTAGACCCCCGAGACCATTGGTGATACTAAGCTATCTGGGCCTTGTGTTTCTGATAGGATTCTGCTTGTGGTATCTGGGGAGCACGTTTAACCTTTTCTGATTTTTTTATATTTTTTGCTCTGCGTGAGATAAATAGCGTTATCTTTGCATTTTAAATAATAATTATTCAAAATGTTACAAGGTAAAGTAAAATTCTTCAACACCACCAAAGGTTTTGGTTTCATCGTTGAAGACGGAACAAACGACGAACATTTCGTTCACGTTTCAGGATTAATCGACCAAATCAATGAAGGCGATACGGTTGAATTCGAATTGAAAGAAGGAAGAAAAGGGATGAACGCGGTAAACGTGAAAACCATCTGATATATTCATTACCACTTTTTCGAATGCACAAGCCCGCTTCTTAGAAGCGGGTTTTTTTTGTTTATTTTTTTGGATACATGACATATGTCAAGTTGAACGGAGTTTCAATACCTACTTTTACAGATCGTGAAAATTCTTTTATTTCAACTCAACATATTTAAAATGCCCAAAAAACACACCTTCCATATCCCTGTCATGGGAACCGGCTTTACTCTCGACACACCCCTTAAAGTAGCCCACCTGGGCATTGATTCCGTCGTGTCTATAGTTGACGATGTATTGATAGAGAAAATGAGGCGGATGCTATGCAGGAGATTTGACATTTCTTATACGGCCATTACAAAAAATGCGGAGGACTTTCGGGCAAAGCGAATCAGATCATACCTCAACCTTCTCAACGATTTGGTCACCAAACGATTCAATGCCCTGAAAAACGGTTCCCGCGAGTCGATGAGGGAAATCAGAAAATATTTGGATCTGCTTCCTGACAATTCTGAGCTCATAGCCCAGTTCAACACGCTGAAGAACAATTTGGATTCTTTGACGGATCTGGAAAACTGGGTCGATAAAAATATGTGTCAGGGTAGCATCGATGTTAACATAATGACCAAACTCGACAAGCCCAACTTTTTAAAAGGTGAACCCCTGGGAGTTGAGCACAACGATGCACATGCAGCATTGCGCGGATATGCAACGAGCGATCTTGAATCCTCCGTGGTTTTCTCTGCAGGAATGAACCCAAGATTATACAGCTATTTGGAAAATTTTGATGATTTTTTCCCGGACGCTGAGGGAAACATCAGGAAAAAAGTCATCCTCAAAGTAAGCGACTACAGATCGGCCTTCATCCAGGGGAAGTTCCTGGCCAAGAAAGGAATCTGGGTTTCCGAGTTCCGGGTTGAGTCCGGACTGAATTGCGGAGGGCATGCTTTTGCAACCGAAGGGTCACTTATGGGACCCATACTGGAGGAATTTGGCAAGAACCGAAAAGAACTCACCGAAACTCTGGAATCTCTTCTAATTCAAGCTCTGCGAGACAAAGAAAAAACACTTCCAGAAAACAGCATGAAAATCAGAATAACCGCTCAGGGCGGAGTTGGTACCAGCGAAGAACACAGGTGTCTGATTGAACAGTATGATCTGGACTCCATCGGTTGGGGGTCTCCTTTCCTTCTCGTGCCCGAAGCTACCACTGTTGACAGCGAAACGATGAAAAAACTGATTTCCGCCAAGGAAGATGACCTCTACCTCAGTGAGATCTCACCTTTGGGTATTCCCTTCAACAATCTGAAAGACAACTCGAAAGATGTCGAGAAAATGGAAAAAGCAGAGGCCGGAAGACCCGGCAGTCCCTGCCCCAAAGAGTTTCTGGCTCTACACGCTGAGCCAGGGTCAAAATACCTTTGCACCGCTTCGCGACAGTACCAGAGAAACAAGATAAAAGTGCTCAATCAATCTGAGTTGCCAAAAGAAAAATACGATAGAATCTTTAAAAGCATCATCGAGAAAGCTTGTCTCTGCATGGGCCTTGGTGAAGCATCCGCGCAGGTATACGATCTTGAACCTTCTGCACAGAAAAAAGGAGTTTCAATCTGTCCGGGACCGAACATGGCCTATTTTGACAAAATCATGAGTTTGAAGGACATCGCTGATCATATTTACGGTCGGATCAATGTCATCACCAGAAATAACCGACCGCAAATGTTTGTGAAAGAACTGCAGCTCTACCTGACTTACCTTTCCAATAAAATAGATGAGATCAAAGAAGCTCCAACCAAACAGCAACAAAAGTACATCACTACGTTTTCAAAAAATCTTCAGCAGGGCATCGACTACTATCTCGATCTCTCGGAACAGTTAAAAAATAAATATAAAGAAGGGTTTGAACAGATTGAAAAAGAAATGAACCTTCAGAAAAACAGCATGAATGAACTCAGGGCACGGTTTGCCCTGATGTGAACAGGGGAGTCAGTCGAGCAGACCTTGAAGTTTTGCGTATTGCAACAGCATGATGGTCTTGGCGTCCCTGATCGTTCCATCAGAAACCATTTTCAGGGCCTCCTCAAAGGGCACCTCGAGCACCTCGATGTCCTCCTGTTCCGAATCCAGCCCTCCGCCAGGCCCGACGCGATCAGCTTCCGTATACTCGGCGACGTAAAAATGAATGATTTCAGTCACCGCTCCCGGTGACATGTAGGACTCAAAGACTTTTACTGCCTTCTTAGGACGAATGCCAGATTCTTCCTCAGCCTCCTTCAAAACGCAGGTCTCAGGATCGTCCCCGTCCAGCAAGCCCGCACAAGTTTCGATAAGAAAGCCATCAATGTTTCCGTTGAGATAGGAAGGCATACGAAACTGCTTGATCAGGATAACCGTCTGCTTCTCGCGATTGTACAATAAAACGGTTGCGCCATTTCCTCGATCATAGGCCTCACGCGCCTGAGAAGACCAGCTTCCGTCCCTGTTCTGATAATCGAAAACAACTTTGTTCAGGGTGTACCAATTGTCAGACAATAAAATCTTCTCTACGTTTTTGACTTTCGGATTCACCGATCTAGCGCGTTAATTTTTTATACTTGATCCGCTTTGGTATCATATCGCCACCCAAACGCTTTTTCTTGTTCTCTTCATATTCCGAGAAGGACCCTTCAAAATAGTAAACTTGGGAATCGCCCTCAAACGCCATGATGTGCGTACATACCCGATCGAGGAACCACCTGTCATGCGAAATGATGACCGCACAGCCGGCAAAATTCTCGAGACCTTCCTCAAGGGCTCTCAATGTGTTGACATCCAAATCATTAGTTGGCTCATCCAAGAGTAATACATTACCCTCTTCTCTCAGGGTCATTGCCAGGTGAAGTCGGTTGCGCTCCCCGCCAGAAAGCGCAGAGACCTTCTTGTTTTGCTCTGAGCCACTGAAGTTGAAACGCCCGAGATAGGCACGAGAATTGACCATCTTACCACCCATCATGATCATTTCCTGCTCATCCGAGAAATTCGCCCAAATGGATTTTTCGGGATCGATATTCGAATGGCTTTGATCCACATAGGCGATCTTCGCAGTTTCACCTACCAGGAATTCTCCTTTATCCGGGGTCTCTTCCCCCATGATCATTTTGAATATTGTTGTTTTACCCGCTCCGTTCGGACCGATAATGCCCACAATCCCGTTGGGTGGCAGGTTAAAATTCAGGTCATCGTACAACAGTTTGTCCCCAAAAGCCTTAGCCACGCCTTTGGCCTCGATTACGTTATTACCCAGTCTGGGGCCGTTGGGAATGTAAATTTCCAACTTCTCCTCTTTTTGCTTTTGATCCTGGGACAGAAGCTTGTCGTAACTGGAGAGCCTTGCTTTGGATTTGGCATGGCGGCCCTTGGGAGCCATTCGAACCCATTCGAGCTCTCGCTCCAGTGTTTTCTGTCGTTTCGATGCCGTTTTCTCTTCTTTTGCCAACCGGTCCGACTTTTGTTCGAGCCAGGATGAATAATTGCCCTTCCAGGGAATGCCCTCTCCCCGATCCAGTTCGAGTATCCATCCCGCCACATTGTCCAGGAAGTACCGGTCATGCGTGACCGCTATAACAGTTCCTTTGTACTGTGCCAGGTGATGCTCGAGCCAGTGCACGGATTCGGCATCCAGGTGGTTCGTAGGTTCGTCGAGCAACAACACATCAGGCTGTTTCAAAAGGAGCCTGCAGAGCGCAACCCGCCGACGCTCTCCTCCAGAGAGATTGCGAATGGGAGTATCCCCTTCCGGGGTTCTGAGCGCATCCATGGCAATTTCGAGTTTCGTGTCCAACTCCCAGGCATTCAGGGCATCAATTTTATCCTGAAGCTCGGCCTGTTGTGCCATGAGCTTTTCCATTTTATCTGCATCGGAATAGACCTCCTCCAGGCCAAACATGTCATTGATTTTATTGTATTCATCAAGGACAGCCACAGTTTCTGCAACACCCTCCTTGACGATCTCAATAACAGTTTTAGAATCATCCAACTCAGGCTCCTGTGCCAGGTAGCCAACGGTGTAATTCGGCGAAAAGACGACATCGCCCTGGTAGTTCTTTTCGATTCCCGCAATGATTTTCAGCAAAGTGGACTTACCGGAGCCGTTTAGCCCAAGAATTCCAATCTTGGCGCCATAGAAAAAACTCAGGTAGATATTCTTTAGGACTTGTTTGTTGGTGCTCTGATAGGTCTTGCTCACACCTGCCATGGAGAAGATGACCTTCTTATCGTCTGACATTATTCGATTATTTGATTGGGATTGTTAATAGTCCATCTGAGACAGGTAGGTCAGCTTCTGCTTCCAGACCTCCAGGTCTTTCTTGTGGTTTTCTATGTTCTTGTACACATTTTTAACGAGCGGATTGTCTTCCGACGCATTTGAGATAAAGCTGATGTTGTTCTCCAGCTGTTTGATCTCCCTCGTTATCTCATCAATTTTCTTTCGAACGAACAACTGCTCGTTATCAAGCTTTCTCGAATTATTCGACGCAGCGTAGCTGTCCATGAGATTCTTGAATTTGAGCAATTCAGACTCCTGCTTGTCAAGACCCAGCTTTTTATACGCCACATCCAGCTGTTTGTTGAATTTGGATTCCAAATGCCGGAGTTTTTCGGGCAATCTCCCAAGATTTCGCCAGTCGTTCCGGTATTTCTCAACGGAATCCATCGTCAGATCCTTCGATTCGATGAAGGTCTTCAGCTCATCCAACATGCTTTTTTTCTCATCAATGACCTTAGACTGCTCCTGGGTGATGTCGCTTTTCTTTTCGTGTAATCGGTCAAAAAAGTGGTTGCACGCATTTTTGAAGCGCTTCCAGATTTTATCGGAGTCCTTTCTTGGCACATGACCGATGGTTTTCCATTCGGCCTGGATTTTTTTGAAGATTTCCGTCGTCTCTTCCCAAGCCTCGCTATCCTTCAGGCTTTCTGCTTTTTCAACCAGTTCCAACTTCTTTTTAAGGTTGTCTGACTGGCCCCTTTTCAAGCCCTTGTAAAAATCGTTCTTTGCGGCATTGAATTCTCTTGTCGCCTTTCTGAACAGCTGCCAAACCTCATCACTTTTCGCCCTGGGAACCTTGCCGATTGCAAAGAACTCCTCGCGCAGAGCTTCAAGTTTCTTGATCTGATCTTGCCATAGCTTGTGAGAATTTATCTGACTTGTATCTATGGATTTAATCTTTTCAATGACTTCCAGTTTGAGATCTACATTCGCCCTGTATTTCTCCTCGAGCTTGTCCTGAAGCTCATGTCTTTTCCTGTGGATCTCTTTGGTGGCTTCCGAAAACCGACCCCATATCTCTTCCCTGTACTCCCTGGCGACCGGCCCGATCTCCTCTTTCCACAACCGATGCAGAATCTGCAATTCCTTGAAAGCGTGATTGACATCCTCGTGCTGTGCAAGCTTCTCTGCTCTTTCCGCCAACTTGGTCTTTTCTTCCAGGTTGTGTTTGAAGTCGAGATCCCTGAAGTCGTTATTCAGGTGAAGCAAGTCGTAAAAGCGTTCTACGTGATGGTGGTAGGTTCTCCAGACATCATTGTAATTGGCACGCGGAATTTGACCGACTGCCCTCCATCGCCCCTGCAAATCCTTGAAGCTGTTGTACATCGTAGCCGGCTCGGCCGAATCGATCAATTCTTTCAATTCATCAATCAACTTTAGCTTGAGCTCAAGGTTGTTTTTCTGCTCTCGTTCAATGTCCTTGTAATACTGTTGGCGACGGCGCTTGTACTCCCGAATCAGTGCATCGAACTTCCCTTTTACCGGAGACTCATAATAGAACCCGGTCTCATCGCCGCCACTCTTGACATGCTCTTCCCGTTTTTCTTTTAAAAGATCCTTGAATTTCTTTGTGAAAACTGTTTTTAGCTCCTCGATCTGGTTCTTTATGTCCTGGATGTCATAGTCTCTTAGAAAATCATCGAGAATTTTTGTCAGATCGTCCAAAGAGAGTTTGGCAAACTGGATTCTGGGAATCTCGATTTTAACCGATTCCTTGGATGCGCTTTCCTTGGATTTTTCGACCACTTCTTCAGGCTCCTTTG
>CBDUAY010000053.1:0-16488 GCA_965365245.1 uncultured Flavobacteriaceae bacterium
TAGAGACTGCATATTCTGAACGAAAAAATGTGAGAAGCCATGCAGTAGTTTTCTCATCCAACCACCATAGGCTTTGAAGAAAATCTGGTCTTCCCTGAAAATCCCTGATATCAGATATGTAGGGACGCCTTGGGTCTTCATCTCTTTCAATAGATTTGGCCAAAACTCGTATTTCACAAATACAGCCAGGCTTGGATGAACGATTTCAAGGAATTTTTTCGCGTTCTTCTTGGTGTCCAGGGGAAGATAGACTACTGCATCCGCGAAAGCGTAGTTCTTTTGAATTTCATAGCCGGATGGAGAAAAAAAGGTCACGACAATTTTGTATTCCGGATTGCGCGAAGAAAGAGCTTCAATTACCGGTCTGCCCTGTTCGAACTCTCCCAGGGAGGCACAGTGAAACCACAAGGTGAGATCCCCTTGTTCTATGGTGTTTTCAAGTTGCTCGAAAGTGCTTTTTCTTCCTGTGAGAAAGAGCTCAATTTTTTTATTGAAAAGAGCCAAAAGACCAAGTGTGCCCCGGAGTAAGAAAATGCCTATGTCATAGAGAAAATTCACGCCTGAGCTAAAATAAAGAATTCAGACAAGCGCGCGATAAATATTTGTATTTTTGTCCTTTATCCGGTCCAAAAAGGACCCAAAAATCAAGGCTCTATGAAAAATATTCAGATGGTTGACCTGCAAAGCCAATACGCCAGGATTCAACCTCAAATTGACAAAGCAATTCTTGACGTTGTCTCGTCGGCAGCATTTATCAACGGACCCGAAGTCAAAACCTTCCAAACGGATCTGGAGGAATACTTGGACGTCAAACACGTTATTCCATGTGCCAACGGCACCGATGCCCTTCAAATTGCGATGATGGGATTGGGTCTCGAACCGGGTGACGAAGTCATTACTGCGGATTTTACCTTTGCCGCAACGGTGGAAGTCATTGCCTTGCTTCAGCTAACCCCTGTGTTGGTCGACGTTGATCCAAAGACCTTCAATATTGACCTGGAGGCTATAAAAAAGGCTATAACCCCTAAGACTAAGGCCATCGTGCCCGTCCACCTTTTTGGGCAAGTCGCCCAGATGGAAGAGATTCTTAAAATTGCCAGTGAGCACGATCTGTATGTGATTGAAGACAATGCCCAGGCCATCGGAGCTGATTATACATTCAGTGATGGTTCGAAGAAAAAGGCCGGGACTATTGGAACCGTGGGAACCACGTCCTTTTTCCCATCCAAGAATTTGGGCTGCTATGGAGACGGAGGAGCGATTTTTACAAACGACGATGATTTGGCGCACACCTTGAGAGGGATGGTCAATCATGGCATGTACAAACGGTACTATCACGATGTTGTGGGTGTTAACTCGAGACTTGACAGCATACAGGCTGCGGTGCTGAGGTTAAAGCTGCCTCATCTCGATGAGTATTGCCGGGCCCGACGGGAAGCGGCAAAGTACTACAATGCAGGATTTCGGGACAACCCGAATATACTGACTCCCGTAACTGAAAAATGCGGAGAGATATGTGATACTTGCGACTGTCACGTCTTCCATCAATACACCCTGAAAATCACAAATGGCCGAAGAGATGAGGTTCATAAACATCTCAATGATTTGGGCATACCCAACGCCATTTATTACCCGGTTCCCTTGCATCGTCAGAAAGCTTATCAGGATGACAGGTACAAGGAAGAAGATTTTTCAGTGACCAATGCGCTGGCAGAGACGGTAATCTCTCTTCCTATGCATACCGAGCTCGATAAAGAACAGCAGGATCTGATAATTCGATCGGTGATTGAGGCAGTCGAGCAATCCTAGAAAGAATTCTATGAGAAAGATATTGGTTACAGGAGGTCTGGGTTTTATTGGATCCCACACTGTGGTGGAATTGCAAAATTCAGGATACGACGTGGTCATCATCGACGACCTTTCGAATACCCGAAGGGAAGTCCTGGATGGAATTGAGGCCATTACGGGAGAAGCCCCGGAGTTTGTTGAGCTGGATCTCAGAGACAAGAAGGCGGTCTTCAACTTTTTCGAGGGGAGGCAGATCGATGGCGTCATTCATTTTGCTGCGTCTAAAGCCGTGGGTGAAAGCGTTGAGAAACCCCTGCTCTATTACGAAAACAACATTGGAAGCCTGGTTTATTTGTTGAAGGCCATGCTGGATAATGATGTCAGATCGTTCATATTCAGTTCTTCATGCACGGTATACGGACAGGCAGATGAGTTGCCGATTACAGAAAACGCACCCGTCAAAAAAGCGGAATCTCCTTATGGGAATACCAAGCAGATAGGCGAGGAGATCCTGGAGGATGTCACCAAATCAGAGAATCTCAATGTGATTGCATTGCGGTATTTTAATCCGATTGGCGCGCATGAAAGCGCCTTGATCGGGGAGTTGCCCCTGGGAATTCCTCAAAACCTGATCCCGTTTGTGACCCAGACAGCAGCTGGAATTCGGGAAGAGTTGTCGGTTTTTGGAGATGATTATCCAACCTCTGACGGGACTGCTGTCAGAGACTACATTCACGTTGTCGACCTGGCCAAGGCTCATATTTCTGCCCTTGAGCGTCTCCTGGATGGAAGAAACAAGTCTAAAATGGAATTTTTCAATGTGGGCACGGGAAAAGGAAGTTCCGTTCTCGAGGTGATCAAAGCTTTCGAAAGAGTGAGTGGCATGGATCTGAGGTATCGAATCGTTGATCGAAGGGCGGGAGACATTACAGCCGCCTTTGCAGATACATCCATCGCGAACAGGGAGCTGGGCTGGAAAGCCGAGTTGAACCTTGATGACGCCTTGAGATCCGCATGGAAATGGCAGCAGAAAAATATGGAAAAGTAGAAAATGAAATTCGTTGTAAGTAGTTATGGCTGAAAGCAAAAAGAAAATTCTTATCACAGGAGGGGCCGGATTTATCGGATCCCATGTCGTTAGGCAGTTTGTAGCCGGATACCCGGATTATGAGATCACGAACCTGGATGCCCTAACATATGCGGGAAACCTGGAAAACATAAGAGACGTTGAAAAATCGCGGAATTATCGCTTTGTGAAGGGAGATATCAAAGACGCGGATTTTATCCTCGATCTTTTTGACAAAGAGAAATTCGATGCAGTCATCCATCTGGCAGCAGAAAGTCATGTCGATCGGTCGATAACCAACCCGAATGATTTTATCGAGACCAATGTCATGGGGACCGCCAACCTGATGAATGCCTTTATGGCAGCACACCAGGGCTCATTTGATGAGAAACTGTTCTATCACGTTTCCACGGATGAGGTTTATGGCTCGCTTGGGAAAGAGGGCCTCTTTACGGAAACGACACCCTATGACCCACAGTCTCCCTACGCGGCCTCAAAAGCCTCCTCAGATCATTTGGTAAGGGCCTACGGTAACACCTATGGGATGCCTTACGTCATATCGAACTGCTCAAACAATTACGGCTCACACCAGTTTCCTGAAAAGCTGATTCCCCTGTTCATTCACAACATCAAAAATAAAAAGGAGCTTCCCGTCTATGGAGATGGGCAGTACACGCGGGACTGGTTGTATGTAGTCGACCATGCCAGGGCTATTGACGAGATCTTTCACAAGGCAGAAACCGGACAGACCTATAATATCGGGGGCTTCAACGAATGGACCAACCTCGACCTTATCCATGTGCTCTGTAAAATCATGGACCGAAAACTCGAACGCAAGCCCGGCAGTTCAGCTGAGCTGATCCGATTTGTAAAAGACCGTGCGGGTCATGACAGGCGATATGCCATTGATGCCAGCAAATTGAATCGAGACCTGGGATGGGCACCAAGCGTGACCTTTGAGGAGGGACTCGAAAAAACGGTGGATTGGTACCTTTCGAATCCTGAATGGCTGGAACACGTTACATCGGGTGCATACCAGGATTACTATGAAAAAATGTACGGATAGGCCTTGATCATTAATCCTGTGCTGATCTGTTGAGGTCCAATAAGATCGTTAGAGGTCGAATTTGT
Organism: uncultured Flavobacteriaceae bacterium; assembly: GCA_965365245.1. GTDB lineage: Bacteria > Bacteroidota > Bacteroidia > Flavobacteriales > Flavobacteriaceae > Lutimonas. The sequence continues at coordinate 3,986 of CBDUAY010000053.1, forward strand.
ATTTCACCCCGGCGAATACCTGAAAGCCCTGCACCCTGAAATTGGTGAACTCCTGGTAGTTCTGATTGAGAATATTGTTCAGATTCAAAAAGACATCGAACTTGTCATTGATATGGTACTGTCCGTTCAGGTTGAGATCGAGATAGGCCGAGTTGGTAATGCGCTCAGTTGTCGAGGGAATGATCGCAAGTTCGTCCTTACGGTCTGAAGAAAAGAACAAATCGGCTCCGGCACTCCAGCTTTTACGCTTGTATTTCGCCAAAAGTGCAGCTGTTACCAGGGGTAAGTTCCAGGCGTGTTCCTCGTTATCCAGGCTGTATGAATTGAAGTCGACATTTCCACCGAACTGGAACTCTTTGAAAAGATCAAAGATGAGTTCTGCGTGAAAATTAATGGTGTTCACATCGTCGTAAACCACCTGGAAAGAGTTGGCTGCCTGGTAGCCCTCGTCAACCTCAGTTGACCCATCTGTCAGCGAAGGATTCAGCTTGAACAGGGGTTTGTCATTTTCGCTGATGTATCCGGCCTTCAGGTTGAAGCGTATCTTGGAATTCAACAAGCCCTTGATGCCGGCATAAGCATTGAACTGCTGGTTGGTCCGTTGTATGTAAAGCGTAGGGGACACGAAAGGGTTCAAGCCGACAAAATCGCGATAGGTATTTTGCTGGAGGTCTCCGATGACCCCGGCGTAGGCGATGAAGGATTCCTCGCTGATATTGTAGGATGCGGTTATATTGGGATAAGCGTAAAATTTACTGCCCTCAAAGGAGTCAGTGATGCTGTAGTAAAGACGAAGGCCTATGTTGAGGGTCAAATCCTCTCGAAGCAGTTCGAAATTAGGGCTCAATCCCAGGTTGAAATAAGTGTATTTGAGTTCCTCGGTCTGCAAGAAGTCGTTTTTGAACCTTCCGGTCAGAAAGGTCAGGTCGATCTCTGTGTAAATGAGTTGATCCCTAACAGGGAAATCAATTATCCCCTTTAAATCGGCAAAACTTTCCCTGCTGTCGGCCGCATCAAAAAACTGGTGAAAATCGAATTTGCCTTTGTGCAGCAGAGCATCATAGAATTCTATGTCTCCCTGCAGGTGAATATCGTTATACGATTGCTTTTCGTCAATGGAATTGATCACCTCGCTGGTATAAGGGATCTCATCCGAGAGGCCATACCAGTTGGTTGAGAGATGATCGAATCCAAAAGCGGCCTTCCATTCAAAGTAGCGTTCTGACTGTTTGTAGAAGAGATCAATTTTCGCGTCTGTAAATCCGTTGTCGAGTTCCACTCCGTCTATGCCTCCGCCGGAGGAGTGAAGTTTGAAGAACCCGCCAAAATCATTGTAATTCGAGGTATTGCTATGGGCAAACATCTCGATGATTGGGGTACTGTAGCTCCCGTATCCCGCAGAAATGAAATTCTGATAAAAGCGTTCTTTGGGAACCCTTTTAAGCGATTTGGCCTTGCCTTTTGCGGGAGTGAATGTGGAGGCCACAGGTATGGAATTTATGGAGTAGTCGATCGCTTTGCTCAATCCAAGGTCGATGCTGTCGGTTTCAGGTTCGATATTTATCTTAACAGCTTTTGACACTGTGGGTGAGAAGGGCTTCACTACATTGATCTCTTCCGAGGGAAGCCTTTCTTTCTCCTTTTCCTGGGAAAGGACAGGCAGGCTCAGCAGCGTTATTACGAGTATGTAAAGAAATCTCTTCATCCTGGTTTTCCCTTCTATTTGTTTTCGATGATTACTGAAGAATTTGTTTTGGATTGTTCTATTTTGATTTTGTTCAGTTCGATTTTTGCCTCATCGGTAATTTCCTGGTATTCTGAGAATTTTTCAATGACACTTTCCAGGATGTAGGTGGCCTGGTAGGCATCTTCCAGGGCATAGAAGTTTTTTGCCATAACAATCAGACCCTTGCCACCCCAATGCCTGAACCCGGAGTATTTGGAAGCCAATTCCTGGACAGAGACGTTTGAAAGCTTGTAATTTCCTTCTTCGTGCTTGAAAAAAGCCTCATAGTAGAGTGTCTCGGCTTTGAGCTCTCCCGTTGCGGTTTCTCCGACTTTCGCAAAACCTTCCTCTGCTTTCAACATGTCTCCCGTCTCAAAGGCTGCCCGGGCAATGATGATTTCCGCATCCGACTCTACCTTCTTTTCTATTTGCTCCTGAGCCAGGACTTTTTCGGCGTATTGAACAGCCTCCTCGTAATTTTTCGTGGCGTAGTATCCCTTCATGAGATTGCTTTGTGCAAATACAATGGTTTCATACGATTCTGCCCCTTCTTCCAGTCTTTTCAGGAGCACAATTGATTTCTCCCAATTGCCTTCTTCGAGGTAGGCCTGGGAAACCCGAATCAGAGACCGTTCGGAAAACGCGTTCTGTTCCATGTCGACAATTCTCTCGTAGTAGGGCAAGGCTTTCTCTTTCAGACCTTGTCGGTAATATGAGTCGGCCAAATAGAAATTCGCATTCAGTGATTGGGCCCCATTTGGAAATCTCTCCAGGTATTTCTCAAAAGCGGGAACGGCCTTGTCCAATTTGTTTGTGAGATAAAATTGTTCAGCTGAAGCGTACATGGTATTCTCTATTTCATCCCCGCCGACTTCAACGAAATCCACCTTGTTGATAAAGGCCTCATATTCGTCAACACGGCCGAGGTCCATGTAGATTTGCTTGGCGTTCGCTATGGCCTCCCTGGATTCTTCTGATCCCGGATAGCGGGAAACGACCTCCTTGTATTTCTTGAGGGCTTCTTCGCTTTGATCGCGATTGAAATAAACCAGGCCCTGTTTGAGAAGCGCTTTGGGAACCAGGGAACTCATCCTGTAATTCTCTATTACGTTGTCATATGCTGCAAGAGCTTTATCCGACTCATTGCTTTTGACATAAGTGTTTCCAAGCTCGTAATAGGCATCATCCCTCAGCGGCGATTTCAAGTTCACTTTGGTGAAATCAATCAGGGAGTTTATTTTCTTTTCATTTTGCCCCATAAATCCCTGACAGAATGCGATTTGAAGCTGCGCGTAATCCACATCCTTTTCATTGGCTTCCACCACTTCTTCATAGGCAGGGATGGCTTTGAAATAGTTGCTCAGTGCAAAATAACAATCCCCGAGGCGCAAATATGCGTCAGGCACGAGGTCGGGTCTTTTTCCTTCTTCAATGAATTCGTTGAAATGACCTCCAGCCTGGTTGTAATCGCCAAGTTGGAAGAAGGTGTAAGCCAGGTTGTAGTGGAAATAATCGTATTCCTCAATGCTCTTGGCGGCGGGAAGTTCGCCGAAACCTTTGAATTCTGTCATTGCAGGCTCGTAACGCTCCAACCTGTAAAGAGCCTCGGCTTTCCAAAAGGAAGCGTGTGCCTGGAATTCCGGGTTGACTGGGGTTCCCAGGGAAAGGTCAAACTTCTTGACTGACTCTGCGAAATTTCCTTGTTTCAGGAGCATGATCCCGTAGAGATAAGCCACCTTTTGATAGGTCTCATCCTTTTGTTCCTCGTTCCTGTCGAGGTAGTCCATCGCGCCCTGGTAATCATTGGCATTCAGGTAGGCACTAACCAGGAGATCCTTCATTTCCTTTTCCTCGGGAGACTCCGGAAAGGCTTGAATAAACTCCTCGATCACAATGGCGGGACTGTTGTATGGATTGCCGATCTCATAGCCCAGTTTGGCATAGTTCAACCAGGCGTCTTTTTTGATCTCAGGGCTGAAATCCATCTCCTTGGCATTTCTGAAAGCATTCAGCGCTTCTTGTTTCCTGTCGTCCTTGAGATAGCACTCCGCCAGGTGATAGTAAGCATTTTGCGAAACCGCATTGTTCCCATCGATGATCTTCGAAAACCAGGCGATGGCTTCCTGGTAATTATCCTGTTTGTAATAGGCATATCCGAGCAGATAGTAATCGGTGTTGTTCCATTTGCCCTTTTTTCCGTCATAGCCCTCCAAATAAGGAATCGCCTTGTCGAATTGATTGAGGTTGAAGTAACTTTCACCGATGATCTTTGAAAGCTCAGATCGCTGAATTCCATTAGATTGTTCCAACAATGGGATGCCTGTGTCTATGGCCTCCTGAAATTTCCCTGTCTTGAATCGGATGTTGACCAGGTAGTAGTCGATATCCTCGTCATAGCCAGCTTCGTCTGCTACCTCATTGAGATACTTGTCTGCCTCGGCGTAATTATCGTCTTGATAGGCCATGTATCCGTAATAGTACTTGGCTCGGGCACCGAATTCCTCAGAGTCGAGCAATTCGGAAAAATACCTTTTCGCATCCGGATAACTTCCCACCGCAAAGAGGCTGTAGCCTTTTTTAAAACTGAATTCCTCATTGTCATAGCGGGTCAGGTTGGAGGTTTTAACCTTGGAAAACCACTTCAAGGCATAGGCGTATCGACGGTTGTTGAAATAATAGTCACCAACTTCAAGGAAGGCGCTGCTTCTTTTAGTGCTGGTTGGAAACTTCTCGAAGAAGCTGTTCATCAAATCCTCACCGTTGGATTGTCCAAGTCGAATGGCGCAAAAGGCCTCATAGTAATAGGACCTGGCCTTTAACTCTGAATCGTCATCATAATCGTCCCGAATCTCTTTGAATTTAACTTGAGCCGCAGCGTAGTCTTTGCCCTCATAGAGCTTGACCGCATTGTTGAAGGCCACCATGTCATTGGTGTAGATCTTTGATTTCTGCCCGAAGCAAAATCCGACAAAAAGAAATAACAAGAGAGAAAACTTCGGGAGCATCTTCATCGAAAGCAATTCTGTTAAGGGTCAAAAATAGCAATATGACCTATTTAGCTAACGACCTTTAGGAGATATATTGTGAAATTGTTGATTAGTTCACTCGATTGTTGAAAACTCTGCCAATTTAAGCTTCAGACTCGTCTATGAGGTCCTTCATGAACTGGTTGAAATCATCTACGAACTCTTCGTAGTAGACCCCTGTGGCAGGTCCCGAAAAACCGGTGTGTATTCTCCTGACCTCTCCTTTGCGATCAATAATTATCGACGTTGGAAAAGACATGACCCGATTCAACATCGGGAGCGATTCCGAGGCGGATTCCGTCGTGGAGGTTCCCGCAATCAAAAAGTCATAAGGCACGTCGAGCTTTTCTTTCATGGTCAGAACTCGATCACGGGCGTAATTGAAGTCTGGTTTTATCTCATAGGCCAGCCCGATGATCTCCACCCCCTGATCGGCGTTTTTCCTGTACCAGTCCGAAAGAAAACGGGTCTCATCCATGCAGTTTGGGCACCAGGTTCCGAAAATCTGAAGCACTACCACCTTGCCCTTGTATTTATCATCCGTCAGGCTTACTTGCTTGCCCTCGAGATCAGGAAAAGAAAAATCAATCCGGTCATAGCCCTCTTTGAGGTAGGTGAGACTGTTCGCATCGGGTAGACTTGCTGTGTCGTTTCTTTTGGAAACAAAGGTCTTGTAACTCGTTTTGCCCGACCAGTATTCTCCTTTCAGAATGGAGTCACTTTCCTTATGAGCTTTGAACTTGTAAATGTGGTTGCCGTCAAAAGTATACAAATGCATGGTGTCTTGCTCTGTGTATCCGTCAAGAAACCTGTAGTCCCCGGTTTTGGTCAGAAAAGTGCCTTTCAACACCCCTTCTTCGGCCTTGAAAATACCCACAGCAGGAGTTTCCTTTCCGTCTTCAGTGTAAAAGGTTGTTTCCCAGGTTCCGTCGAAATCGCTCGAACTGCTAACATTGTCGAAGCGCCCTGCTTTTCCGTGAACCGCCTCAAAGGGAAGGACGTAATTGTCAGCATAATTTTTGGTGTATGTTCCTCTCAAGGAGTCGCCTTTCATTTCGGCCCGAATGCTGATATCAAAAATATGCATGTTGAAAAACAGGGAATCTCCAATGATGTTCACATCGTCAATTTGAAGCTCCTCATCTCCGTTAATGAGAGTGATGCTGTAGATTCCTTCTTGCTTCTTAACATTGAAATTGAAAGGGATCTGGTTCTTCTGCGCCGTGATCTCTCCTCTCCAAATGCCCTCACTCAAACCTGCTTTTGGCAATGGCTCCTCACAGGACGAAAAAGCAATAGTGATCAGGATTGCCTGAATGATGCCTGTTTTCTTGAAGTTGGCACAAAAACTATTCTGAAGAATTCTTTTCATATTTATTCTTTCCATTCCAGTTTAATTATTTCCTGACTTGAGTTTTGTGCTTCGGTGATTCCACCGGCCACATATTTCAATGAGTCGTCAATATTAGCAATTCCTCTCAAATCCATAGGAATATTTTTGTTAAATTCTTCTGTGAAGTTTTTACCGTCGAAAGTGAGAATTCGACGATTGGGTTCGACACCCCCGGTTCCATCATATGCGATTGCATTGTAATTGTAGGTAGTATTGCTCCCTCCAATCCAGAACACCTTTCCTTTTCTGACAAAAGAACCCATTCTGTATCCTGCAAAACGGGAATCAAGTCCGTGAGCTGTCCACTCAATCTCAGATGGGTCCTTGGGGTTGATAAACCCTTTTCTTAGAACCGCCTGTATGGGAAAATTCGGTCCCATGGAGGCGCCTCCCAAATAGTAAATCGTGTCACCCAAAATAGAGCCGGAGGCTCCGAAGCTCTTAAAGGAATTAGTGTTTGGAACAGGAGAGCCTTCAAACCACCGGTTCTGCATAGCGTCATAGACTTGCACTGATGGTACGTTTTTCGTGTCACTCCAGCCTGTGATCAGGTAGATATAACGATTCTTGTGCACCACTTGAACGTGATCGTCAATTGGAACCGGAACCTTCGCTCCGTCCTCCAGGAATCGGTTCTGAGAAATATCAAAACGATGGACGCAGTCCGAGGATTTTTCACTTCCATCCTCAAACACGTGATAACCGCCGATGACATAGATGGTATCATTGATCCTGGAGGCCGCAGATGCGATCTTACCCAGCGTATCTGGGATATCTTCTATTCTTTCAGCAATTCCCGTTTGCAGATCAATCCGATAGGACCTGAGGTGTATGCCTGAAAAGAGCTTGGTAGAATCAATGCCGCCGAAACTGTAGAGGTAGGGCACTCCATTCACAAAACCTTCACTTACAGCTTGATTGGATACTGGCTCCGGAAGGACTCCAATGCGGGTAATTGCCCAATTCCCGCCAGGGGATGGATCTGTTTTGCATCCGGTACAAAGAAAAATGATAAAAAGAAGGAGAAAGAAATTGCGCATGTTCAGAAATCAAATATAGGGAACTTTATTATTCCAAGATTTAACATTAAGTTTGTGATTCAACCATAATTGTAAACCATGCTTCAACTGAAGGACGCCTCTATATTTCAAAGAGAAAACCTGATCCTTTCAAACATAGACCTGGAAATCGAAAAAGGGGAATTCAACTATCTTATCGGAAAGACGGGCAGTGGTAAGAGCAGCTTGATGAAAACGCTATACGGAGACCTTCCTCTCCAGGTTGGAGAAGGCAATATCGTCGGGTTTAATCTGCGCAAACTGAAGGAAAAGGACATTCCTTTTCTTCGGCGCAAGATTGGGATTGTATTTCAGGATTTTCAATTGCTCAATGACAGGAACGTTCACGAAAACCTCCTTTTCGTGCTCAAGGCAACCGGATGGAAAGGCAAGAACCTGATGGATGAAAAAATCAATGAGGTTCTCGAAATGGTAGACATGAAGACCAAGGGATTCAAGATGCCTTACCAACTTTCAGGAGGAGAACAGCAGCGAGTGGCCATCGCGAGGGCCCTCCTCAACAAGCCGGAAATGATCCTGGCCGACGAGCCTACAGGAAACCTGGACCCGAAAACTTCTGTCGAAATCATGAATGTGATGGAAGAGATCAACAAGTCCGGCATCACGTTTTTGATGGCTACACATGATTATGCGTTGATCCTCAAGTTTCCGCACAAAACCATCAAATGTGAAGGCAATAAGGTTTTTGAAGTCGTGTGATTTTTAATTGATTTGCTGATTATAAATTGAGGGCTTCAAGAAGCCTCCTGGTATTTTGCTCTTTGTCGTAAGGCGTCATTTTCTCCTTTCGGTGGAGGTAGTGCTCATCGGAGAATTCGACATCCATAAGCTGAATGGCTTTATACACCAGGGATTTTTCATCATCCACGACTTCACACAGATCTTCCAGGTCCGATCCGGCCACAACGGGTTTGTTGACCAGGCAGAAACGGCCGTTGTAAAGTGCATTGAGCAGCTTGATCTTGATTCCGGAAGCATTGGAGGACCAAAATATGTTGATATGGGCCCGTTGCAACAAATCATCAAGTTGATCCTGGGTCTCCAATGAGATAAATTTGAGGTTTTTAGCGGCTTCGATCTTTTCCAACAATTTTTTGTCCTCTGTTCTTCCCGCAATGATCAATGGAATATCCAGTTTCCCGAAAACATTTACCAGAAAATGAGCTGCTTTGCGATTGTCCCAAATTGAAAGATCGCCGTGAAACAGCGCAAAATACCCCTTTTTCTTAAGGTGCCTGACCTTCACATTGGGGTGGAAGGCCGGAATAAAAGTAGATTTGACTTTGAGATTTTCTTCAAAATAAGACTGATCCGCAGGAGAAATACTCAGGATCATATCCGCTGTATTCAAGGTTTTCTGGTAACGTTTCAATCTTTTTGCTTCCACCCAATAGAATAATTTCTTCATGATGTTGGGTTCGGTTCTAAAGAGGCCCTTGTAGTAATCATGCTCGAGATTGTGCATTCGCACATAGGTTCCTTCCGATTTTAACTCCTTGCTCTTTAAAGGAGCTGTTGTATGGATGCCTTCGAAAAGAATCGGAGCCGGGAATGCATTGAGGTTTTTGATGAGGTCCTTGTTCTTTCTACTGGTGACAATATAGGGTGAAAGAAGAATCCCATTGAAGAATGATTGGTCACGCTTGTAGTAGAAAACCTTCTCACAATATTTTTCAAGTTCAGACGGTCTGCCTCTTCCGTATTCGAAGGTGTGCAAATGTATCCGGACCCCTGCATCAGAAAGCGATTTCAACTTGTAGAAGACATCAATAGCTCCACCAAAATCCGGAGGATAAGGCACATTGAAGGATACGATATTCAGCTTTTTACTCAAGGTTTTTCTATGCTGTCAATGAATTTTTGAAATAGTGTTTTTTCTCTGTTCCAATTGAATTTCCTGGCGGCATTGTAAAGGTTGGTGTTGTACGAAGCTTTATTCGACAGGACTTTCCTGATCAGTTCGGACAAAGCAGTCGGAGTCCTGTCCTTCAGAATCTCACCAACTCCATTGCCTGAGACAAGATCGCTCATTAAAGGCAAATCGGAAACAATGGCTGGAATTCCAGCATGAAGATAATCAAATATCTTATTCGGAAGCGCGTACCTGTAATTTAGACCCAGGTCTTCCTCGAGACTCATTCCCAGCGAGGCAGTCGCTGTCAGGTTTTTGAGCTTTTCCGGGGTTAAACGACCTGTAAAATGAATACGATCTCCGAGATTCCGATTTTTAACCCGAATTTTCAATTCATTGGAAATATCACCGGTTCCCACGATCAACAATTTGACTCCTGGTAAAAACTCCATGCAATCGATCATGAGCTCTATGCCCCTGCCTAAATTCAAAGCGCCTTGATATATTAGAATTTCCTTCGATGCATCAACGGGTTTGCCGACCATGATCTCGTTTTTATCAAGAGTGTCTTCCTGAATCAATTCCGGCACATTTCTTATGGCCACTACAGGGACATTGTACTTTTCTGAATATATCTCGGCCAGTTTTTCATTTACGGTGATGACGTTCTTCAATCTGGGAAATATGGACGCCTCCAACTTTTCCCAAAAAGATTTCACAAAAGGTCGGTTTACGAGTTCGGGCACCTCTGTAAAATATTCGTGACTGTCATAAACCAGCGGAACAGCCTTGAACTTTGATACCAAAAAGTTGGGAAGCAAAGAGTCGAGGTCGTTCGCATACAACAGACTTTTCCTTTCAAAAAGGAGCGTCCAGAACAAACGCGAGTTGAATTCGGCGTAAAATAAGAACCCCTTTGTGAATAGCATCCGATATTGCCTTGTTTTGAAGGGAATCTGGAGTTTTAAGTGTTCCTCTGACTTTCTTCCGATAAGCAAAATTTCATAGCCTTGTTCCGTTAAGGCATGACATGCCCTTTCGACTCTTTGATCGGTTTGCAAGTCATTGGTCACAGATATGATTGCTCTTTTAGACAAAGAAGCTAATTAGTAAGGAATTCAAGGATTGTCCAAGGATTGGCTTCCAGTAAAGATATTAATATTTATATTTGCGGGTCTTACAATTCCCGAATTTGAATTGGAAAGGACCAACATACAAACCATGAGTGCAAAATCCCCTGAAAACGAGAAGAACTGGTACGCAATTTTCACGAAACCCAGATCCGAAAAAAAGGTATTGCAGCGAATGCAGGACCATGAAATTGAAGCTTTTTTACCCCTGGTGAAGACCGTACGCCAATGGAGTGACCGAAAAAAGACGCTTGAAGTCCCGCTTATCCCGAGCTATATTTTTGTTTGTCTGCCGGAGAAGGAATTGTATCGAACTCTTCCTATTCAGGGTACGGTCAGCGTTCTCAAACATCTGGGCAAGCCAGCGAAAATAAGAGAGGTTGAAATCGAGAATTTGAGAATCCTCAGCAATAATAGCGAAAGTCACAATATAGAACCAGGGATAAGCGTTTCCAAGGGGGATGACGTTGAGGTCACTAACGGGCCTTTTATGGGCCTTATCGCAACTTGCATCAATGAGGGTAAAAACCACAGGGTTGTGGTGAATATAGATTCTTTGGGAAGCAGTTTCAACGTGAATATACCGCTCAGTTTTTTGAGAAAAATAGAGAAAAAGACAATTAAGAATAATTAGCTAATCCAAAAATAAATTAGAATGAACTTAACGGTTGTTGGAACGGGATATGTTGGTTTGGTCACTGGGACGTGCTTTGCCGAAATGGGCAACAAGGTGACTTGCATCGACATAGACATTGAAAAAATTGAGAACCTGAAAAAAGGAATCATTCCAATTTACGAGCCGGGTTTGGAAAGGATGGTCTCAAAAAATATAGATAGAAATACGATAAAGTTCAGCACAGAACTCCAAGACGGACTCTCCTCCAGTCAGATCGTTTTTATAGCTGTGGGCACGCCCATGGGAGAGGATGGCTCCGCAGACCTTCAATACGTGCTTTCTGTGGCGAGGGAAATTGGGCAGAAAATGAGCAGACCAATGGTTGTGGTCGATAAATCGACGGTGCCCGTGGGCACAGGAGACAAGGTCCGGGACGTGATTGATGAAGAGTTGAAAAAGAGAAGTCTAAATCTGGATTTTCATGTTGTATCCAATCCCGAGTTTCTGAAGGAGGGTGCCGCTATAGACGACTTTATGAAGCCTGATCGCATTGTCGTGGGTGCAGACCACCAGGAGGCTTTCCAGGCAATGAGAGATCTCTATGCGCCATTCACGCACAATCATGACAGGATGATAGAGATGGATGTACGTTCAGCTGAAATGACAAAATATGTCGCCAATGCCATGCTAGCAACGAAAATTTCATTTATGAACGAGGTTGCCAACATTTGCGAATTGGTCGATGCAGACGTGAACCAGGTTCGAATCGGCATCGGATCAGACACTCGAATTGGCTACAGTTTTATTTATCCGGGCAGCGGATATGGTGGTTCTTGCTTCCCGAAGGATGTTAAAGCCTTGAAGCACATTGCAGATGAGAATGGCTACCAGGCAGAACTGATTGGCTCGGTAGAAGCCGTCAACGATCGTCAAAAGTTCGTAATTGCGAATAAAGTGGTTGATCGATTTGGAGAAAAATTAAAGGGCAAAACTTTCGCTGTTTGGGGGCTTGCCTTCAAACCGGGAACGGATGACATGAGGGAGGCGCCGTCGATCTATGTTATTCGGGACCTTGTCAAAAGGGGAGCCCGAATTAAAGCCTATGACCCAAAAGCAATGCATGAGGCACAGTCTTTCTACCTTAAAGAAGTAGAGAATATCGACTATTTCAATTCAAAATATGAAACCCTTGCGGATGTAGACGCCATGATCCTGTTGACCGAATGGAAAGAATTCCGCTCACCTGATTTCGAGGAATTGAAGATGAAAATGAAGAACCCGATCATTTTTGACGGGAGGAACCAGTATTCCCATCTCCGCCTGGACCAAAAGGGATTCGAGTACTATCAGATTGGCAAGAAGACCAGATAGTTTTCATTTGTCGTTAAGAAATAATTTTCTATATTCGTTTCTTACTAAACCCCTCATTATGAAAAAAATTGCTATACTTTCATTGCTTTCAGTTTTCTTATTTTCCTGTGCAACCAAAGATGACGTTGTCTATTTCAATGGCATGGACAGCACGAACAACACGATTGGTTTGGACAGCTATTCTCCCACTTATCATATTGATGATGAGTTAATCATTATTGTAAATGCATTAGACTCGGAAGCGGCTAGGCCTTTTAACAAGACATCTGTTTCAATACCGGTTAATGCAGGACCTACTGTTAACCCTGCA
>CBDUAY010000054.1:0-16390 GCA_965365245.1 uncultured Flavobacteriaceae bacterium
ACATCGGGATCGTCATTTGTTATCCCGTAAGCGGTATAGTCAGTCACCATAGCATGATGAAGCACGCCCGTATACCAGACATGCGAAACTCCCAGGTCATGTATCTCTTTTAGAGCTTTGTCGTCAAAGTCGTTGAATTTTCCAACCCCGTTCTCTTCGAGAGTTCCCCAGGGTTTGTTTCGGGTGTTCTCATTGCCGAACAGGCGGGTGAACACCTGGTAGATTACCTTTTTTCGTTCTTTCACAACAGGTTCTTTAGTTTGGTTTACTCTTTCTTTGTCACATTGAGCCAGTAAGAAGACTGCCAGCATCAAAAAAAAGAAATTTGCTCCTTTCATGGCCTTTTTTATTGAACTTTTTCCAACAACACAATAGTAAAAGGAGTATCCAGATTGACTTTGCCTCCGGAAACCTTTGCAACTGTATCCGAATAGGCATCCTTGAGTTGTGTTCCATCTTCAAATGTATCACCGATGCTCAGTTCCTTAGGACCGGCATCCAGGTCCAGACCGATAATCACCTGTTCTGAAAAATCAGGATTCGAATACGTTCTTGAGAACAGATAAGGCGTGTTGCTGATCACCTTATGGCTTCCGGCACCAACGCTCGGATGATCTCTTCTGAAACTACCCAATTTCTGCCAGTGATGCAGGAGCTCCTTGGTTTCCGGATCATTTTGAATGTCTTCCCAATTCATAAAAGAACGGAGAGTCGCGTCTCCCTGTGTTCCTTCCACAATCAGGTTTCGAGCACTCTCGTCGCCGTAATATATCTGGGAGGTGCCGGGTGACAAGAGTAACTTCGTTGCTGTCTCCATGGTTCTTTTTCTCTCTTTGTCAAAGGGAGAGCCGTCATCGTGGGAAGTGAGATAATTCAGCACCTGGATACCAGAGCCTTCTGCGTTGACAGCAGCAGCATAGGTGGAGAAAAGAGACTCATAATCCTGATTTGCGCTTTTCTTGAACTCAAAATTGATCATGCTGTCAAAACCGTGGGCGTAGTAGTTCACCTTGACATCGCCAAAGTCAAACTGGTTTCCCGAAGAAATGATGTCATAATCATAGACCTCCCCAACCGTGTAGAAGGAGGTGTCGTCGAGGACCTTTTCGGGATGCTCGTTTTTCCACTCTGCAAAAGCGGCATTGCACTCCTCTTTGAACTGGCTCCAAACCTCTTCTTCGATGTGCCGGACAGTGTCTGCCCGGAAGCCATCGATGCCAAAATCCCGAATGAAATCGGTGAGCCACTTGATGATATAGTATTTTGGGGCTCGGGGATATCCCGTTCTCGCAAAGAAGGCGTCCAATTCTGCCATTTCCTGTTCATAGCGCCCCTCTTCTTTCCATTTTTGAACCAATGCTTCGGGCAGTTCGACAGGCTCATCGGATTCGGTTCGGATATCGGGCAGATTCTCAACCAGGGTGCAGCGAACGGCATTCTCGTAGGAGTCATAAGTGCATTTGGGTTCGGTTCTGACCCAACTGTCGGGCCATTGCGGGTCTTTTTCCGTCACCGGTCCGGTATGGTTGATCACGGCATCCATTACAATGCGGATTCCTTTGGAATGAGCAGTGGCAACCAACTCGGCCAGGTCCTCCATGGTTCCGAAATTGGGATCGAGAGCCGTCCAGTCTTTGGTCCAGTAACCGTGAAAAGCATAGGTGAAGCCCGTTCCTTCATCCGTGCCCCCGTGAATCTGTTCGACGACAGGAGTGAACCATATGGCGTTGACACCCAAATCTGTGAAATATCCTTCTTCAATCTTTTGGGTGATCCCTTTGATGTCTCCACCCTGGAAGCCCCTGAGGGGCGCTGTAGGCAGTGTCCTGTCGTAGTTGAGATCGTTCCCCGGATTCCCGTTGTTGAATCGATCTGTCAGCAGGAAGTAAAGGTTGGCTCCGCGCCAATCAAACGGAGTGCCCGTTTTTGCATTCACGGCAGTCTGTTCCTCATTGTTTGACCCCTTGTCCTCTTCACCTTTTTTGCAGCTCCATGCGAATAAGGCGACCAAAAAGAGCAACAACAGGCTCATTCCAAAATTATGATTCAAATGTTTTATTCTCATTTCATTAACTCTTAAAAATTCTTTTGTCTTTTCCAATATTTGAGATCATTGCTTCGTGGCAAGGATCAGGACTCCCTTCGATTTCAGCTCAAGTTTCTCGTTCCACAGCACTTCTTCACCATTGATCACATTGAAGAGGGTTTTTCCCTTCAGGTTCATTTCCTCAAAGCGTTGCAAATCCAAAGAAACGGGTTCCTGATTCTTATTGATGATCAGAGCCACGGTTTCGTCATTCAAGGACCTGAAAAGCACATAAATTCCGTCGTTGGGGGCGAAATGCGTGGTTTTGCCCGAATGAATGGCCTTGCTGCTTTTTCGGAATTGAAGAAGGGCTCGTGAGAACTCCTGCATTTCCCTTTGATCATCACGAAGACCCTGACCGGAAAATGCATCTGTCGGATCTCCCTCCCATCCCCCTGGGAAATCAGTTCGAATAAGGCCGTGATCACCCGGTTTGGCAGAGTTCTGCATCAAGATCTCGGTTCCGTAATAAACCTGCGGGATCCTCGGAAGGGTCAGCACGCAAGCAAGAGCCATTTGGGTCAGCACCATGTCTTCTCCCATTTGGGTGTGGATGCGGTCCATGTCGTGATTGTCAGGAAAAATCAAGAGATCAGAAGGGCTGGGGTAATGAAAGTCATTGGCAAGTCCTTCGTACAATTTCACCAGGCCTGTGTCCCAGGACTCATCTTCTGTCATTGCCTGAACGATCTGACGTTGCATCGGAAAGTCCATCGATGACCTGAGGTTCGATTCATAGCCGTCTTTGTTTTGCGCCCCGCGTTGCCAGTAGCCTACCAGCAAGGGGTTGTACGACCACTCTTCGCCTACAATGCTGAAATTCGGGTATTCACGCATGATCGCGCCGGCCCAGTCTGACATGAACTGCTTGTCCGAATAGGGATAGGTATCCTGTCGGATGCCTCCCAATTGAGCAGTTTCAACCCACCAAATGCTGTTTTGAATCAGGTATTTTGCCATGAACGGGTTGCGCTGATTCAAGTCGGGCATGCTATCTGTGAACCAGCCATCGGCCATCTCCTTGCGGTCAATCTCAGAAGCGTAGATGTCCTGGTTTGACGTTCTCCGGTGGTTGGAGTATGTGGTTCGCTCTCCTTGCTTATAAGGGTGCTGATAGTTCACCCAGTCGCCGAAGGGGAGGTCTTTCATCCACCAGTGCTCGCTGCCGCAGTGATTGGCAACCTGGTCCATGATGATTTTCATCCCTCTTTCAGAGGCTTGTTTGGAAAGAGTCAGGTAGTCATCCAGGTTCCCAAATCTCGGGTCGATCTGGTATAAGTCGGTAATTGCATACCCGTGGTAAGAAGTCCTGGGCATGTCATTGGTCAGCAGCGGACAGGACCAGATCGCAGTGAAGCCCATCTTGTCAATGTAGTCGAGGTGTTTGGAAATCCCTTGAATATCTCCTCCGTGTCGGGCATAGTCGTCTTCTCGATCGATTTTTACCTCCTTTAGGCCTTTGACAATGTCATTGGAAGGATCACCGTTGGCGAATCGGTCGGGGGTGATCAGGTAGATTACGTCAGAGCTGTCAAAACCGGCGAATTCCTCCGAGGGACGAATTCTATTTTTCAATTCATAGGTGTGCCTCAGTTTCTTTTTCCCTTTTGCGCTGAAGGTGATTTCAAATTTTCCGGCCTGTGCTGTTGGCCGGATCAACAAATCGATAAACAGATAGTTTGGGCTATCCGGTTTGTGGACTTCAGCAATGGATACTCCCGGATAATCAATTTCAGGGGTATAGGCTGAGATGCCAGGCTCCCTGACCAGCAGTTGAAGCGTGTTGTCCTCGAAACCGATCCACCAGTTTGGAGGTTCCACGCGTTCCAGTTGTGCGATTGCCGTATGAGTGAGCAAGGTGAGAATCATCGTATAGAATGCTTTCATGCTAATAATTAGGACTAAAGATTAAACCTCCGATTAAATGACCATTTAAATGACCACAAGATCCTGGTTGTAGATCTTCACGTCTTTCCCTTTCACCACAATGTCGACCGGGCTGTCTGATTCATTGTAGAACTTGCATCCCTCATGGTTCTTAAATACCTTGATCGTGTGATCCCTGTACTTGATCTTGAAGGAATAAGACTCCCAGTTCTTTGGTATTATCGGGTCGAATGACAGCTTTCCGTCAAAATTTCGCATGCCACCGAAGCCCTGGACGATCGAAAGCCAGGTGCCGGCCATGCTCGTGATGTGAAGGCCTTCATGCACCTCATGGTTGTAGTCGTCGAGATCAAGTCTGGAGGTGCGCAAATACATTTCATAGGCTTTTTCCTCACGCCCCAGTGAACAGGCTATGATGGAATGAACGCACGGAGAGAGCGAGGATTCATGCACGGTAAGCGGTTCATAGAAATCAAAATGCTTTTCTACTTCCAAGGGGCTAAAGTGATTCTCAAAGAAATAAAAGCCCTGCAGCACGTCGGCCTGCTTGATGTAGGGTGAGCGCAGAATTCTGTCCCATGACCACTTTTGGTTGATGGGTCGCTCAGACCTCGGAAGTTGGTCAACAGGAATGAGCTCTTTGTCCAAAAATCCGTCCTGCTGCAAAAATACCTCGTGTTTCTCACTGTATGGGAAATACATGTCCTTCACAACTTCTTTCCAACGGAGGGTCTCTTTGCCCTCAAGTCCTGTTTTATCCAGGATTCGTTGGTAATCTTTCGGATAGCTTTCCTTCAACAAGTCGAGATTCTCCAGGGCGTATTTCAGACACCATTGAGCGATATAGTTGGTATACCAGTTGTTGTTGACGTTGTTCTCGTATTCGTTCGGTCCGGTTACTCCAAGAATGACATACTTGTTCTTTTCAGAAGAGAAGCTCGAACGTTGTGACCAGAATCGGGCTACGCCGATCATGACTTCCATTCCGTGTGAAACGATGTATTCGAAGTCGCCCGTATAGTTGACATAGTTGTATATCGCGTAGATCATGGCTCCGTTCCTGTGAATTTCTTCAAAGGTGATCTCCCATTCGTTGTGACACTCCTCTCCGTTCATGGTGACCATGGGATAGAGGGCAGCCCCGTTTTCAAAGCCAAGCTTTTCTGCATTTTCGATGGCTTTTCCCAATTGATTGTACCTGTACACGAGGAGGTTGCGAGCGACCTCCTTGTTCTTGGTGCTCATGTAGAACGGGATGCAATAGGCCTCCGTATCCCAATAGGTGCTTCCTCCGTACTTCTCGCCCGTAAAGCCCTTTGGACCAATGTTAAGCCTCGAGTCTTCGCCCGAATAGGTCTGATTCAATTGAAAGATATTGAATCGAATGGCCTGCTGTGCGCTTATGTCGCCTTCAATGGTTATGTCAGCGGTGTCCCAGATTGTCGCCCAGGCATCTTTCTGAGCTCGATACAGGTCATCATAGCCAATCTCAGCAGCTTCTTTAAGCGAACGCTTTGATGCGTTGAAAAGCTCTCCTTTCGGATGGTTCATAGATTGGACATATCCACCATACTTGAATAAGGTGAATGTATCCCCGCTCTTGACCTCCGTCTTATAGGTGTAGCGAATCTTCTTGTCGGTTTTCGAAACCTCTTTTTCAATATCGATGAGGAAGTCATTCAGTGCCATTTCCATTTTCATCCCGGTGCAGACATGGAAATCGGTTTTGAGGGTTTTCGACAAGATATAAGCCTCATTTTGCTCCTCTCTGCTGTCGAGAATTTCCCAGAAGAATTCGTCATAATTGGCATCCTCATTCATTATCCCCGCATCGATATAGGGGGAAAAACAGATCTCACCGTCAAAATTGATGGGGGTGAGGCTGTATTTAATGACTCCGACTTCGTTGTGTTTCAAGCTTAAAAAGCGCTTGGAGGTTACTTTAACTGTGTCTCCACCCTCAAGTTCGGCTATAAAAGAACGGTTTAAGACGCCTTCTTTCATATTGAGCTCCCTCTGAAATTCGATGATATTGCATTTGCTGAGGTCGAGCTCCTGACCGTTCACAGTCACGTCAATTCCAATCCAATTCGGGGCGTTGAGTACTTTGGCAAAGTATTCGGGATAACCGTTTTTCCACCAGCCCACACGGGTTTTGTCGGGGTAGTAGATACCCCCGATATAACTTCCCTGAAAGGTCTCTCCACCGTAGGTTTCCTCAAAATTGGCACGTTGACCCATGGCTCCGTTTCCGAGGCTGAACAGGCTTTCAGAAGCGGTTACATTGTCTTTGTCAAATCCCTCTTCTACGATTTTCCACTCATCGGGTTTGATATAATTCAAGTTCATAGTCTGCAGTTTTATTGGTCTTCAGATTTTTTTTCTTGTTGTTGTTTTCATTGTCAGCACCCGGATGTCAATTCATGAGTTGGCGGGCCAGGTCCACGGTTAATTCTTTAGTGCTCGTCAGGTTATAGTCGGCACCTCTGAGCACTTCCGGATCCCCGATGGCTACGCTGGTCATTCCTGCGGAATTGGCAGCCTGCACTCCTGCATAAGCATCCTCAATGACGATGCAGTCTTTAGGGTCTTTTCCCAGCCTTTCGGCAGCTATCAAAAACACCTCGGGATCTGGCTTGGCGGTGCTGACGTCATTGCCGTCAACAATTGCATCGAAGTCGTCCAGAAGCTTCAAATTTTCAAGGATCAACCGGGCATTCTTACTGGCTGACCCAAGTGCGAAAGGGATTTTCTCGGCTTTGAGAAAGGCGAGGAGTTCGGGTATCCCCGGAAGGATCTCCCGTGTGTCCATCTTCTCAATATAGCTGAGATACTGCTCGTTCTTCTCATGAAGATATTTGTCTTTCTCTTCCTGGGACAATTGGACATTCCCTATACCGAGAAGAATCTCGAGAGACCTCACCCGGCTTACCCCCTTTAAGAGTTCATTTTGTTCTTCGGTAAAGTCAAAGCCAAGGGAATCTGCAAGTTCTTTCCAGGCGAGAAAATGATACTTTGCCGTGTCGACGATGACGCCGTCCAAATCAAAAATAAATGCCTTGTTGCTCATTGTGTTCAGTTCAGGTTCATTAGTCGGTCACCACTACATCATCTTCATCCTTCACCTTGGCAACCAGTAAGGCTGCAATCAAAAAGGACACCCCGCTTGTGACAAGAGCGAATACCGGATTGCCACCGTACAAATACTTGACAATAGGGCCGCCAATCAAAGCATTGATAATCTGGGGAATCACGATGAAGAAATTGAAAATACCCATGTAGACCCCCATTTTTTTCGCCGGTATCGATCCGGCGAGTATGGCATAGGGCATGGCGAGGATGCTCGCCCAGGCAATACCTATGGCCACCATCGACAGGATCAGCCAGTTCTGATCGGGCGCAAAGTAGATGGAGATCAATCCGAGTCCTCCAATGACCAGGGATATTGTGTGTGTTCTCTTGCGTCCGAGCTTTTTTGCAATGGCAGGAAGAAAGAAAGCGTAAATGGCAGAGATTGCATTGTATACCCCGAAGAGTATCCCTACCCAATCTCCGGCATTCTGGTAGGCATTGCTGTGAGTGTCGTTCAGGTCAAGACCATACACATGGTGGGCGATGGCTGGTGTCGAAAAAACCCACATGCCAAACAACCCGAACCAGGAAAAAAACTGTACCCAGCTCAGTTGCCTCATGGTTAAAGGCATATTTTTGAAATCGGTGAAGATGTCAAGCAAACTGGCCTCTTCAGTCTTCTCTTCTTCTGGCTCAGCATCCTCCATCAGGGCCATTTCTTCCGGTGAATACTCCTTCGTGGTGATCACGGTGATCAGGATGCTGACAATCAGAACCCCGGCTCCAATGATAAAGGAAAGCATCAGGCTCAACGGAACTTTTCCGGGCTCCGCTGTGTTGCTGATGCCTATCCAGTTGGTCAATACATAAGGGAGCCAGGAACCTATAACGGCGCCTATTCCGATCAGTACGGTCTGGACGCTGAATCCCAGGGTCCGCTGATCACTTGGAAGCACATCAGCCACAAGCGCCCTGAAGGGCTCCATAGCTATGTTGAAGGAGGCGTCCATGATCATCAACATCCCCGCGCCAACCCATAGAGCGGGTAGAAAAGCGGTGAACATGTCGGCATTCGGCATCAGGATGAGCCCGGCAGAGGCCAGGAGAGCACCTGTGAGAAAAAAAGGTCTTCTTCTTCCAAGGCGCGTCCAGGTCCGGTCGCTGTAGTATCCAATAATGGGCTGAACGATGAGTCCGGTTAGAGGAGCCACGATCCAGAACCACGAAAGCTCATGAACATCTGCTCCGAAAATTTGAAGGACCCGACTTGCATTTGCATTCTGAAGAGCGAAACCCATTTGAATGCCCAGGAACCCGAAACTCAGGTTCCATATTTCCCAAAAACTCAGTCGTCTTTTTTTCATTTTTTGCTGCCTGTTAAGATTGGTTCACAAATTGATTCCAAATTTCGACGGAGAATAATTGACATATGTCAAAAACTCTAATCGTGTGAGATAAAATCAAAAAAAATGTAGAAATGGCGAACTCTGCCGTTTCGTTATGTGAAGTATTAAAAAGTCAGCAAGTCGTAATTTGCGTACAAAGTACTGCACAAAGATATAATTTTTTTGATTAGTTCTGCATCTGGACCTCTTTTGTGGAATTTCTGATTTTCAAATCAGTTTGTATCAGTGCTGTTTTATATTTGTAGTTCGGTTCCTTGGAGTCGATCTCATCGAGTAACAGCTCCAGTGCTTTGCGACCCATGTGTCTTCCATGCTGGGCCACAGTCGTCAAAGAAGGTGTTGTAAATTCGGAAATCACCCCATCCGTGAACCCAATCACTTCGACATCGTCCGGTACCACCAGTCCGTTTTCTCTGCAAACGCGCATCGCGACAGCTGCATAAACTTCATTGACTGCGAATATGCCATCCGGTGGGTTTGACGACAAGATAAGATTTTTCAATGCGCTTTCGATTTCGTTTTCATGCTCCACTTTCAGCACCAACTCCTTTCTCACAGGAACCTTGTATTCTTTCAAAGCCTTTGCGTACCCCAGCTTTCTTTCATTTCCCACCACGACGTAGTCAGGGGTCGTGATGAGCACAATGTTCGAGCAGCCATTTTGGATCAGATGCTCTGTGGCCAGGAAGGCCCCTCCAACGTCATCGGCAATCACCTTGTTGCATTCGATCTTATCCACAACTCGGTCAAACATGACCAGCGGAATTCCATTGCGCATCAGATCAGTAAAATGTTGATAATCGTCTCGTTCCTCAGTCTCCTTGCTGATTGAAAGAATGATCCCATCGACGACGCCATTGGCGAGCATTTCGAGATTGAGAATCTCTTTCTCATAAGACTCATTCGAAAGACAGATCATCACATTGTACCCTTTCTCATTCGCAAGCTGCTCAATGCCGGTGATGACCTTGGTGAAGAAATGATGCACGATTTCGGGAAGAATAACCCCTATTGTCTTTGTTTTCTGATTTCGAAGATTCAGCGCCAGGCTGTTCGGCTTGTAGTGATAGTAACGGGCAAACGCCTGAATTTTCTCTTTCAATTCAACGCTGATTTCATGGCTGTCTTTCAGAGCCTTTGAAACCGTAGAGATGGATACATCGAACTCCTTGGCAATCTTCTTGAGCGTAATTTTTTGTTTCATCCTGTAACAGCCGGGCAACACACCGCCCGGTAGTGCTTAAAATTTGCAAGTTAAAAGTACGGATTTTATCGTTCTGGCAAAAAACTGGCGATGAGTAGCAGCACACGACAAATTGCAAGATTCACATTTATATTCACATTTTTTATCGATATAAAAATTAAATGGAAAGAGATTTTCAATATGACAATGAATTTGGACGAAAAAATAATTCTCAACTCCAACGTTTGCGTAAAAAAACTTATGAACACGAAAACGTTTTCGCCTTTCAAAACGTGATTTTCGTCAGTGTTAAGTATTTGTTAACAGAATATATTCGCCCGCTGAAGTATTAAAATTCCAGCAAGTTTTTTTATTCAAATCAGTGATAATAACAAAATTAATTTTATGAAAAGATCTCGACAATTATTCCTTGCAATTGTCTTTTTGTTTCCGTTGTTCATGTCTGCTCAGGATGTGATCAAAGGGAATGTGAAAGATGAGCTCGGAACAGATCTTCCCGGTGTTTCGGTGATAATCAAAGGAAGCACGCAGGGAACAGCAACCGACTTTGACGGAAATTTTGAGCTCGAAGTCGAGGAATCAGATGCCATACTTGTATTTTCTTACATGGGGTATTCTACAATGGAGTTAGAGGCCTCCGATGGCATGCAGGTGATCCTGCAGGAATCCACGGAGAGCCTGGACGAGGTGGTTCTGATCGGATACGGACAGACGACCAAGAAAGACGCCACCGGGGCGGTAGAGCGGGTAAGTGAGAAAGAGTTCAACGTAGGACTGATTGCTTCTCCCGAACAATTGATCACGGGTAAGACAGCCGGTGTGAATGTAGTTCCGCCAAGTGGTAAGCCCGGTGAGTCGGGTACGGTGAAAATCAGGGGTGGTGTTTCCTCTTTGGGCAACAACAGCCCTCTTTACGTGATTGACGGAGTTCCGATCGATCAGACAGAAGGACCGGCACTGAACTCGATCAACCCGAATGACATCGAGAGCTTCAACATCCTGAAAGACGCCTCGGCCACTGCAATTTACGGTTCACGTGCGACCAATGGTGTGATCATTATCACCACCAAATCTGGAAACATGAACTCCGATTTCAAGGTGGATTTTGACACTAAGGTCTCCATGGGGTACAAATCCAATACAGTGGATGTTTTGACTAAAGATGAATATGTCGACTTTGTAAACAATTCATTGGGCAATCAGGACGCGATTGACGCTTTGACCGATGACGAGACTGATTGGCAGGAGGAGATTTACCGCCCAGCTTTCGGTACTGACAACAACCTGACTTTCTCGCAGGGATTTGACAACACTTCTTATCGCATCGCCCTGGGGTATATGTTCCAGGAGGGTATTGTAGAGACAAATGATTACACGCGAAAATCCTTCGCGATGAATGTGCGTCAGAATGCATTTGACGATCACCTCAAAATGGATTTCAACATTCGTGGGGCCTGGGTCGTAGACAATTTCAACGAAGGCGGAGCAATTGGAGCCTCTGTGCAATTTGATCCTACGAAACCGGTCTTTTCCGGAAATGAAGCCTACGGCGGATATTGGGAATGGCTCGATCCGAATGGCTCAGGAGCACCTAACAACCTGGCTCCGAGAAACCCGGTGGGTCTTCTCAGACAGTATGAGGAAAAGGCCAATACGAGTCGCTATATCGGAAACGCGAAGTTTGACTATAAGTTTCACGGATTCGAAGATTTAAAACTGGTGATGAACTTTGGTTTTGACTATGCCCAGGTGCGGGGAAACAAATTCACTCCCGCGACATCGGCCAGTGGTTTCAACAGCCAGGGGTCACAGGAAACCTATACGCAGCTCAAGAGAAACACACTTGCCGACATCTATTTGAACTACACCAAGACCTTCAACGATGTGCACAAGCTGGATCTGACTCTGGGTCATTCCTTCCAGGATTTCTACAAGGAAAAAACGAGTATCAATACACCGGGTGTAGGCGAGGTCAAAGAGACCAGGCTGGTCAACCTGAATGCCTTGCAATCGTTATTTACCCGTGTCAATTACGGATATGACGACCGCTACCTGGTGACATTCACCTACAGGCGTGACGGTTCTTCAAGGTTTTCACCTGAAAATCGATGGGCAAATTTCTTCTCTGGAGCCCTTGCATGGAATATCGCCAACGAGAATTTCATGGCGGATTCACAAACCTTCTCAACACTCAAGTTGAGACTTGGTTTCGGTCAAACCGGTCAACAGGAAATCGAATCTGACTTTGGTTACCTGCCGGTTTACACCCCGGGTCTTCCTAACGTAAGCTATCCTTTTGACGATGAGTATTACAATACTCTCCGTCCGGACGGCTACGACTCTGAGATCAAATGGGAGGAATCAGACACCTACAACATCGGTGTTGATTTTGGTTTCCTCGCGGACGGTCTTACCGGATCGATCGAATACTTCCAGAGACAGTCGGAAGACATTCTGAACAGGGTGGCACCTCCAGCCGGTTCAAACCTGACCAATGAGATCTATACGAACATTGGTGACCTCGAAAGCAGCGGTGTTGAATTCACCCTGAATGCCGATGTGTTCCAAAGACAGAACTTTACCTGGAACCTCAGTTTCAATGCGACCTATCTGACCAACACGATCAAGAAACTCAACAATGTTGACGATCCTGACTATGTGGGTCTTCCGGTTGGAGGGATATCCGGAGGTGTGGGTAACACCGTGCAAACCCAGCAAGTCGGACAGCCTCAATTCTCCTTCCTTGTGTATGAACAAGTGTACGACGAGTCCGGCAATCCGCTTGAGGGTGTTTATGTCGATCAAAACGGCGACGGAATCATCAACGACAGTGACAAAAGGATTTTCAAGAATCCGAACCCGGACTACCTCTTTGGCCTGTCTTCATACATGACGTTCTACCAAAACTGGGACTTCTCTTTCACTATGAGGGCGTCTTTGGGCAACTACGTATACAACAATGTGGCTTCTGCCAACGGTGTTTACGCAGGTGTATGGGAGTTGAACTCGCTTAGAAATGCACACTCCTCGGTACTGGAAACTGATTTCAGGGAGCAGCAATTCTGGTCAGATTACTATGTGCAGGATGCATCATTCCTGAGAATGGACAACGTTGCACTGGGATACACCTTCTCGAATCTGAATGAAGGAAACACGGCACTGAGACTTTACTCTACAGTTCAGAACGTGTTCGTGGTTACTCCGTATGACGGACTCGATCCTGAGATCAACGGAGGTATTGACAATAATTTTTATCCAAGACCGAGGACTTTCCTCGTTGGATTGAACCTTAACTTTTAAAAGCAGAGACAATGAAAGTTTTTAAGAATAAAATATTCAATTTTTGGGTTGTCGTCGCCGTGCTTGCAATAGGATTCGTATCCTGTGAGGATGAATTGGACAAACAACCTGTTACAGAGTTGACAGAGAGCCAGGTCTTTGCCGATCCGGCCTCGTACAAAGAGTTTTTGGCAAGAGTGTATGCCGGTCTGGCTGTAAGCGGACAGGAAGGTCCTGCCGGTCGCCCTGATATCCGGGGGATAGACGAGGGTTTCTCAAACTACCTGAGACAGTTCTGGAAGCACCAGGAACTCAACACCGATGAGGCGATCATCGCCTGGAACGACGGAACGATTCACGATCTTCACAACCACGTATGGACCCCTGCAAATGAGTTCATCCGTGCCATGTACGACAGGATTTATTTCCAGATTGGCATCACGAACCAATATCTGAGAGAGACTACCGAAGAGAAGCTCAACTCAAGAGGAGTTGAGGGTGACCTTAGGGCAGAAATCCAGGTTTTCAGGGCAGAAGCGCGTTTCATGAGAGCTTTGAGCTACTGGCATGCGATTGATTTCTTTGGGCCCAACATCCCATTTGTGGATGAAGAGGATCCCGTAGGGAATTTCTTTCCGGAACCGGGAGAGGGAACTGAGATTTTCAACTACATCGAAAGTGAGTTGTTGGCGATTGAGCCCTTGTTGGTTTCTGCAAGACAGAATGAATACGGAAGGGCGGACCAAGGTGCAGCATGGATGCTGCTGGCCAAATTGTATTTGAATGCAGAGGTTTACACGGGTTCTCCTCGATATTCAGAAGCTTTGAATTATGTTGAGCGGGTCATTGGAGCCGGTTATACGCTGGTAGACAACTACAACTACCTTTTCCTTGCCGACAATGACTTCAACGGGGCTGAGAATGAGATCATTTTTCCTATTCGATTCGACGGTTTGAGCACCATTGGCTTTGGAGGGACAACTTTCCTGACTCATGCACCAGTAGGTGGAAAAATGGACCCTGCCAAATTTGGAATCAACGGAGGTTGGGGAGGAATCCGAACCACCAAGAACTTTGTTTTCCAATTTGAGGGAGGCGTCGATACCGGCACTTTGAACGATCAGATCGGTCCTGTCTCCCAATGGGGACTCGTCGGAAGTGCTACCGCAAATGGTTGGGACGGTCCTGACATGAGCATGCACGAGTCGGGTGCCGATCAGTATGGCATTTATGCGAATCTTGTCGCAGGTGAAATGAAGTTTCGATTCGACAACGACTGGGGAGTCAACCTGGGTGACAATGACACTGACGGAACACTTGAGCCTGGTGGATCAAACATTCCAGTTCCGAGCGATGGATTATACTACATAACCCTGAACACTGCGAACAACACCTATACGATTTCAGAATCCGGAGACTCAAGAGAGAATTTCTTCACGGAAGATCAAAACCTGGAGATTGAGGATCCTTTCACTTTCACAGACGGATACGCTGTTGAGAAGTTCAGAAACGTAGACGTTAACGGCAACCAGGGATCAGACGCCGGAGGAGACTTCGTCGACGTTGACTTCCCGATGTTCCGTCTGGCGGATGCCTACCTTATGTACGCTGAAATCTTCCTAAGAGGAGGAGGCGGAAGTGCAAGCCAGGCCGCAACCTATGTCAATATGCTTCGCGAAAGAGCTTACGGCAGTCCTGCGGGCAACATTACCGCCACAGACCTTACCCTGGATTTCATTCTAGATGAAAGATCTAGAGAATTGCACTGGGAAGCCCATAGAAGAACTGACCTGATCAGATTCGGACAGTTCACAACAAGCGGAATCTGGCCCTGGAAAGGTGGTGTGAAAGATGGTAAGACAACGGAAGCTTTCCGTGACATCTACCCAATACCTTCCACGGATATCATTGCGAATCCTTTGCTTACGCAAAACGAAGGCTATTAAAATTATTAAATGACTACGATTATGAAAGATTTAATGAATAAATTTCTAATACTGCTCGGCTTTGTCGCAGTCTTCTCCTCCTGCGAGGAAGAAGATCTCGTGGTGATCAATGAAGATTTCACAACGACTATTGCACTGAGTGACAACAACATTGTGCTTGAAGAGGCCAATGAAGATCTGACCGCCTTAACAGTGACCTGGGAGGAACCCGTTTTTGGCTATGATGCGGCGGCGGAGTACAACATTCTCTTTGCTTTAGGTGCGAATGTAGAGACGGTTAATGCCGGAAGGCCTATGGTCGAAGGAGGAATGATGAAGAAGGACTTCACGACAGGTGAACTCAACCGAATCCTATTGAACCTGGAAGCCGAACCCGGAGCCGAGGCCTCGATGGATGTCAATGTGGACATCATCTTGTCCAAGCAGGTCAGCAAGTCCTCAGACCCGGTGAATCTTGTGGCTACGGCCTACTCTGGAGTCATCGACCTGACCACTCCGTGGGGTGTTGTAGGAGATGCCACTCCCGGCGGATGGGGTGACGGACCAGACACGCCGTTCTACAAGACGGATGAAAGCGGCGTTTATGTGGCGTATATCACGATGACCGAAGGTTTTTGGAAGATTCGCAGAGACAGTAATTGGGATGTCAATTATGGTTCCAATGACGGTGTAAACTTGCAACCGGGTGGAGATAACATTCCGGTAGACCCAGGCACTTACAAGATCACCTTCGACGAGAACAATCTGACCTACACCATTGAGCCGTTCACATGGGGCTTGGTCGGCAGTGCCACCCCCGGCGGATGGGGTAGCCCTGACATTCTTGATCTTCCCTTGGAATACGACCCTTGTTCCGATACTTGGAAAGCGATAGTTGAGCTAACCGATGGAGAATGGAAGATACGTCAGAACAATGACTGGGCGGTCAATTATGGTATGGGAGGTGCTCCCGGCACTCTTGAATCCCCTGGAGGAAACATTCCGGTCAGTGCCGGAACGTACCAGATTACGGTCAATTTCAACGACCTGACCTATGAGATCGTTGAAGCCGATGTCTGGGGTGTCGTCGGCTCAGGATACAATAATTGGGGTAATCCTGACCCGGATACCGGAATTGTTACTCCTGACTTCCCGTTCGAACCGGATTATTGTAATGAAGGAATCTACTATGCCTATGACGTTCCTCTGATTGACGGAGAAATCAAAATCAGGCTTAATAATGATTGGACGGTCAATTACGGAGACAAGGACCCGGTGGATGGAATTCTCGATACGGAAGACGACAACAACATCAAAGTAATCGCAGGAACCTACGACATCGTCCTGGATTTCACCAACCCAAGTGTGCCAACTTACACGCTGACCGAGAAATAGGTTATTGAAGGATATAAATAAAGGGCTGTTAACGCAGCCCTTTTTGTCCTTTTCAATATCTAGGGAGAATTGAATTTGCCAGACTAAAAACATTCAAGCATGAAAAGAACTTTACTCATCGCCTTAATTATCACCT
>CBDUAY010000055.1:0-16286 GCA_965365245.1 uncultured Flavobacteriaceae bacterium
ATTCACACTCCGAAAGAGAACGAGGAGTTCCTGTTGAAACCCATGAACTGCCCGCATCACTGTGAGATATTCAATAGCAAACCTTACTCTTACAAGGATCTGCCAAAACGTTATGCAGAGTTTGGTACCGTCTATCGCTATGAGCAGAGCGGCGAGCTCCATGGACTCACTCGTGTTAGGGGATTTACCCAGGACGATGCACACATCTTCTGTACGCCTGAGCAATTGAACGAAGAGTTCAACGCCGTCATCGACCTTGTTCTTTATGTCTTTGGCTCTTTGGGCTTTGAAGACTTTACCACTCAGATTTCCCTGCGAGATCCTGAGGACAAGGAAAAATACATCGGAAGCGATGAGAATTGGGAGAAAGCAGAGAATGCCATTATCCGTTCGGCCAAAGAAAAAGGCCTGAAAACTGTGATTGAATATGGAGAAGCCGCCTTTTACGGCCCTAAACTTGACTTCATGGTCAAGGACGTGCTGGGAAGGTCATGGCAACTTGGAACCATTCAGGTGGATTACAATCTCCCTGAACGATTTGACCTGACTTACAAGGGTGCCGACAACCAGCTCCACAGGCCGGTGATGATCCACAGGGCCCCATTTGGATCCATGGAAAGGTTCATCGCGATACTCATTGAACACTCAGGTGGAAACTTCCCCTTGTGGCTGACTCCGGAGCAGGTTATTTTGCTCCCAATCAGCGAGAAATACGAAAATTATACCAAAAATGTTTTACATTTGTTGGAAAATTACGAAATTCGCGCCCTCGTTGACAACCGCAACGAAAAGGTAGGTAGGAAGATCAGAGATGCTGAGTTGAATAAAATACCTTTTATGTTGATTATCGGGGAGAATGAAGAAAAAGACGGGACAGTTTCCGTCCGCAAGCACAGCGAAGGAGACCTCGGCACATACTCGATAGAAGGTTTTGCCGAACTCATTGAAAACGAAATAAATAAGACATTAAAGTCATTTTAAGTCAAACCAATCCGAAAGGATATAAACCAATAGAGCTATAGCAATCAGAAGAAACAGAGGTGCCAGGAGACCCTGGAGAATCATCAAAGAAGATCCGCACAAGATCAATGAAAAAATTGAGGCCCCCGAGGTACGACTCGTGGGAGAAAACGTAGAAACAGGAATCTATCCAATTCGCAAAGCGAGAGAAATCGCACAGGATTTGGGTCTGGACCTGGTTGAAATCTCGCCCAAGGCCAAACCCCCGGTGTGCAAGATCATCGAATACAAGAAGTTTCTTTACGAACAGAAGAAAAGAGAAAAGGCGCTGAAGTCGAAAGCGACCAAGGTGGTGATCAAGGAGATCCGTTTCGGGCCTAATACCGATGAGCACGATTTTGAATTCAAAAAGAAGCACGCGATCAAGTTCTTAGAAAGCGGTGCTAAATTGAAAGCTTACGTGTTCTTCAAAGGAAGGTCCATCGTGTTCAAAGACCAGGGACAGATCCTGTTGCTGAGATTGGCACAGGAGCTTGAAGAATACGGAACCGTTGAGCAGATGCCGAAATTGGAAGGAAAGCGAATGATCATGTTCATAGCTCCAAAGAAGAAGAAATAAAAAAGAATATAAGCAAGCAATTAAAGCAGGAAGAAAATGCCTAAAATGAAGACGAAATCCAGTGCCAAGAAGCGTTTTGTGCTTACGGGTTCTGGTAAGATCAAAAGAAAGCACGCTTTCAAGAGTCACATCCTGACCAAGAAAAGCAAGAAGCGTAAATTGAAGCTGACCCACGCCGGACTCGTGCACAAAGCAGACGAGGCGAACATCAGACAACAATTGACGTTGAAGTAAATCGCTCGAAGCGGTTTGCAGTGGTAATTATTTATTAACCCTGGGTCAGGCCAGTATAAATGCTTCAGAAAAAAGAAGCTGCCTTTCTCAAAAAAAATTAAAACATGCCAAGATCAGTAAATTCAGTAGCCAAAAGGGCTCGTAGAAAAAAGATTTTAAATCAAACCAAAGGATACTTTGGTGCACGTAAGAATGTTTACACAGTTGCGAAGAACGCTTTGGAAAAAGCATTGCTTTATGCTTATCGCGACAGAAAACAAAACAAAAGGAATTTTCGAAGCTTGTGGATTCAGCGTATCAATGCAGGTGCGCGTGAACACGGATTGTCTTATTCACAATTCATGGGCAAGGTGAAAGCCAATAACATCGATCTTAACCGTAAGGTTTTGGCCGATTTGGCAATGAACCACCCGGATGCCTTTAAAGCCATCGTGGATAAAGTAAAATAATTTGAATAGTCTTGCTTATAAAAAAAACCTGAGCTCACGCTCAGGTTTTTTTGTTTTTATACCACTGTTTTCTATCTGCCTTTGATCTTGACCCCTCTAGCTCAACGCATCAATTTCACACTCCGGGTACTCCCATTGTTAATGCCCATCAGCAAGTGTTCTTTCCCTCCCAGGTTAAGCTTAATCATAGATTTTATGTCCTGGTCGATATAAAGACCGGATTCAGACCACTCCAGAGGTTTGAAACCACCTTTTTGATCTGAGAGCAGAACAAGACCCGTCCCGCAGTCAAGCCGTGGCGTTTCCACTTCCGTATCGTAGATGTTGCCTACGGCGACGATATCCTCATAACCGTCTTTGTTGACATCCAGAACTGCTGCATCCAGAATCGGAAAATACTGGGCCTTCTCAGGCAGGGCCTGTTTCTCAAAGAGGCTGTTGCCCTTGTTGATAAGGACGACCGAATGAAACTCAGAGGCCTCCAGGGCAACTGAAGTCTCCAGCTTCTCCCCGTAAACATCTGTCAGGGTGGCATTGGCGAATTCGTTGTAGGTTTTGAACTTATCGGTGATAAAAGGCATCTGCTGGGAAGAGCACTCTCTGCCCCTTGCCGGCACATACTCACCATTGTACTTGCTGCTCAACACCACGTCCAGGGTGCCATTGTCGTCAAAATCGTTCGCGAATACCTTGAAGCGATTCTCCTTGCTCGCTTTGAACTTGATGTTCTTTCCAACATTGCCCAAAACGTAGTCTTTCAAGCCATCTTTGTTGACATCGATCTCCTGGATGCTGAACCACCAGCCCTTCTCGTCATCCAGGCTGCTATTGGCTGAGACTTCCTCGAAGAATCCTCCTTTGTTCTCAAAAAGCCCGATCCCGGTCCATTCGCCGACCGCAATGAAGTCCATCTTGCCATCTGCGTTAAAATCACAACTCACAAGGTCATTGACCATACCGAACTCAGCGTATGCCGGAGCCACCTTCTCACTCACCTCATAGAGCTCACCCTCTCGGTTCTCAAAGATCAGATTCGGTGGAGATTTCGGGTAGTTTTGCGGATAGATCCGATTGCTCACAAGCAAATCGTGGTCACCGTCGAGATCGAAATCAATCACCTCAACCGCTCCCCCGCTAAAGATCGTGCTCTCAAGCGCCTGGCTTTCTGTTTTCTCAAATCTGCCATCACCCTGATTGAGGTACAAACGATCCCGATACAGGTCTGATGGAAAGGTTTTGGAGTTTCCACCGCTCACTACGTAAAGATCAAGATCGTCATCCCCATCGATATCAATAAATACAGATTGCATGTCTTCACAGCCTGCGTCCCTGTCAAGGGCAGGAACATTGATTCTTTTGAAACCGGATCGGCTGCCCAAAAATATTTGTCCTGCCTGACCGGATGCCCCGCCGATGTGCAAGTCATCGATTCCGTCTCCATTGACATCACCAGCGGTAATGAAAGGACCCAGCGTAGATTGCTTATAGGGAAGCAGCACCTCTCTTTCAAAATCGTTGAATTCATTCTCCTTATGCTCAAATGCTGCAACAACCTGAGAATCTTCGGTAAAATAAGGCGCTGACAACGGTTCCTTTTTGGCAACCCCGGCCTTGCCCTCTTCAAATGACATAAAGGTGTTTGCGGCGATTCCGTAGCGCTCCTCCACTCTGCCTGATGGCCATTCCACCCTGACGGTGTCAATGCTTTGAACTTCTCCCAGTCCGAAATGCGCAGAAACATCAGTTGAAGAGAGATAGCCCTTGACGCGCTTGGATTCGACGAATTGAATCTTGCCCCCGTATTTCAACGTTACTTTCGCAAAGCTCTCTGATGTCTTCCCTTTCGTTTCGACAGTGAGGAAATTTCCAAGGTTTTTCTCTACCGAGAGGTTCTTGTACAAGAAGGCTTCCTCATCGATATTGTTGACGACCAATTCAAAATCCCCGTCGTTGTCCAGGTCAGCATAAGCCGCCCCATTTGAAAAGGAGGGGTTTCTGAGGCCCCAGTCACCAGTCTTGTCCTTGAAGTTCAGATCCCCGGTATTCTGATAGAGGATATTCGAAAGCTTTTCGGACGGCATTTGGTAATACAGGTCTTCTTTAACCTGAAGAGGCACATTGCCCCCGTATTGGGCTTTGGCGTCTCTTACTTTCTGCTGGAAATCATTGTCCAGTGCATATCGTCGATACCCGTTTGTCACATAGATCTCCTTGAGCTCGTCGTTGTTGAGATCGACCATCAGACCTGCCCAGCTCCAGTCGGTTTTTGAAAGTTTGGCGAACTGAGCGATGTTGTGGAAGTTGTTGTTCCCGAGATTGAGCTGAAGTGAATTGTACATGTATTGCTTCTGAAAGCCCAGTGTTTCGGTCAGCAGATTGAATCGAGGCACGTTCATCGAGGCCATGAGGGTCTTCGACCTCACGTGATCATTCGCAGCCATGTCAAGCACAAAGATGTCCTGGTGACCGTCGTTGTTGATATCCTCCATGTCGACGCCCATTCCATAAAACGAAATCTGCTTGGTCTTCTCTTTGATCCTGTCGGTAAACGTTCCATCCCCATTGTTGATGTACATGACATCAGGAATGTAATAGTCGTTGGCAATGTAAAAATCGAGCCATCCGTCGGCATTGATGTCACCGACGGTGAGACCGAGCCCGAAGGCAGGTCTGAGAACTCCTGCACTTTTGCTCACATCGACGAAACTCCCGTTGTCATTTCTATAAAGGTGGGCACTGCTCTGTTCCAACAGTCCTTTTCTGCTCTTCAATATCTCGTGAAACCGGATGGGGTCCAGTCCGTAGAGCTGATTCTCATTTGACACGATGCAATCCAGGTCACCGTCTTTGTCATAGTCAAAAAAAGCAGCCTGGGTGCTTATGCCGGTATCCGCAAGCCCCAATTCCTCGGCCCTTTCTTCAAATGTCAGATCACCCTTGTTGATGTAGAGCAGGTTTCTTCGCTCCCCAGCCTCGTAAGGGCCTCCCTGGCAGACATAGATATCGAGCCATCCGTCGTTGTTCACGTCAGCAAAAGTTACCCCGCTGGCCCATTTTTTATTGACATTCACCCCTGAGGATTCAGTAATGTCCTCAAATTTCAGGTCACCCTTGTTCACATAAAGTCGGTTCTTCTCCTGGTTGGCAGTAAAGAAAATGTCATCGAGACCATCATTGTTGAGGTCGGCTATGCCCACTCCGCTTCCATTGTAGAAAAAATCGTAATCGAACAGATTCTCCTTAGTGTCTATGCGATCCTCCAGCTTGTTGACGAAGTCGATTCCGCTCTCGACCGAGGGAATCTTTTCAAATACCGTTTTGCCTTCAGTTTTTGAACTCGCTTCCTTTTTCAATGAAGTCGCCTCCTTCCCGGATGGCCGCTCCGTCTTGGCACAAGACATAAGAAAGAGCAATGCGACTAAAGGCATCAATTTTATCAAAAGGTTCTTTTTCATCCTTCTTTCTACAAGATTAAATAAGATTGGCGTGCCTGGTTTTGGTTGATTTTTGCACTCGATTGGAAGTAAAGCTTACAGATCGGCCTCAGCCTCTTTCAGCTTCTCAGCATTCTCAGTAAGCTTCAGCTCTTCAATAATCTTACCGATGTCCCCATTGATGATGCTCGACAGGTCGTAAAGGGTCAATCCGATTCTGTGTTCGGTAACCCGGCCTTGCGGATAGTTGTACGTTCTCACCTTGGCCGAGCGATCCCCACTGGACACCAGGGTCTTTCGCTTGGCAGCATCTTCAGCGAGCTTCTTCTCCAACTCCTTCTCGTAAATACGGGTACGCAGCACTTTGAAGGCCTTGTCTTTGTTCTTGTGCTGGGATTTCTGATCCTGGCACTGGGCGACAATCCCTGTAGGGACGTGCGTCAGTCTTACCGCAGAATACGTCGTGTTGACGGATTGACCCCCGGGCCCCGAGGCGCAGAAATAATCAACTCGCACGTCGCTCATCTTCAGATCGATGTCAAACTCCTCCGCTTCAGGAAGCACCATCACGGTGGCGGCAGAGGTGTGCACCCTGCCCTGGGTTTCGGTTTGGGGAACCCGCTGAACCCGGTGCACCCCGGATTCGAACTTCATGGTACCATATACCTCCTCGCCGCTAATGCTGAAAATGATCTCCTTGAATCCTCCAGACGAGCCTTCGCTAAAATCCTCAAGTTCCACTTTCCACCCTTTATCGGACGCAAATTTCGTGTACATTCTGTAGAGGTCTCCAGCGAATATGCTGGCCTCGTCTCCACCTGTTCCGGCCCGTATCTCAACGATGACGTTCTTCGCGTCTTCCGGATCTTTGGGTATCAGAAGCATTTTAAGTTGTTCTTCGAGTTCTGGAATTCGCTCCTCGGCCCCCTCCAGCTCCATTTTGGCCATTTCGACCATTTCGGCATCCGAACCATCGGAGATAATCTCCTTGGCCTCATCCCGATTCGCCAGGACCTCTTCATACACGGCTCCCAAATCAACGATCTGCTTGAGGTCCTTGTACTCCTTGTTCAGCTGGACGTACCGTTTTTGGTCGGTAACGATGTCCGGCTGAATGATCAGGTCGGACACCTCATCAAATCGTTGTTTCACTATCCTAAGCTTATCTATCATACTGAAAATATATACGGCAAATTTAACACTTTTTGACTACCGGCCTAACTTAGGTTACATAAGGGCAAAATAACTCCCAAACTCTTGAGAGAATTGTCGATTTTAGATTAAATTTGTAGGAGTAATTTAACCCGTAAACCCACGTAACAATGAAAAGAATACTTTTGGTATTTACTGTTCTTGCTTTCGTAGTCGCCAGTTGTGGTGAAAGCAAGAAAGAAGAAGTGAAAAAAGAAATTGAGTCTCCTAAAGAGGAGGTCAAGGAAACTCCTGCTGCATCTGCCGGAAGTGAGGACCTCGTGGCCATGGGAGAAAAACTGTTCACAGACAAGACTTGCGTTTCCTGTCACCAGGCCGAGGCCAAGATCGTAGGACCTTCGATCAAGGACATCGTTCAGATCTATGAAGACAAGGATGCGAGCATTGTGAGCTTTCTTAAAGGAGAGCAGGAAGCAATCGTAGACACTGACCCCGGACAGGTAGCGATCATGAAGGCGAATCTAGACGGTTTTGTCAAGGACCTGAAAGAAGAAGAGCTGAAAGCCCTCGAGGCCTACATGCTCAGCGTAAAATAGATTAACGCCCATAGAATCGCAGAGATTCTCTATACTCGAATAAAAAAACCTTCTGCAGAAATGCAGAAGGTTTTCTTTTTTCAGAGACTCCAGTGGTTTAAACCACACCCTGAGCCAGCATGGCGTCGGCTACTTTTACGAAACCTGCTATGTTAGCTCCTTTGACGTAGTCTACATAACCGTTTTCGTCTTTACCGTACTCAATGCAGGCGTCATGGATGTTACCCATGATCTGCTTGAGCTTGGTATCGACTTCTTCGCGTGTCCAGTTCAATCTCAGTGAGTTCTGACTCATCTCCAGACCTGAAGTGGCAACTCCTCCTGCATTCGAGGCTTTACCTGGGGCATAGAGTATTTTACCATCCTGGAAAGCATGGACCGCCTCCGGCGTAGAGGGCATATTCGCTCCCTCACTGACGCATATACAACCATTTTTGAGAAGCTCCTTCGCGTCACTGCCATCCAACTCGTTCTGAGTAGCGCAGGGCAATGCTATGTCACACTTCTCATGCCAGGGTGTTTTACCCTCATGATAGGTGGCACCCGGATATTTCTTTACATATTCTTTGATCCTGCCCCTTTTCACATTCTTGAGATTCATCACAAAGGCCAGTTTCTCTTTGTCGATTCCGTCGGGATCATAAACATATCCGCCCGAGTCAGACAAGGTCACAACCTTTCCACCCAATTGTGTCGCCTTCTCCGTAGCGAACTGGGCCACATTACCCGAACCGGAAACCAATACCGTTTTCCCTTCAAAGGAATCGTTTTTGGTTTTGAGCATGCTGTCTGCAAAGTAGACGGTTCCATATCCGGTTGCCTCAGGACGGATCAAGGATCCTCCCCAGGACATTCCCTTACCGGTCAAAACCCCGGTGAATTCATTTTTCAATCGCTTGTACATACCATAGAGGAAGCCAATTTCACGGCCTCCAACTCCGATATCCCCTGCAGGCACATCTGTATTCGGACCGATATGGCGATATAGCTCGCTCATGAAGCTTTGGCAAAATCTCATGATCTCACCGTCAGACTTTCCTTTGGGATCGAAGTCAGAGCCTCCTTTACCACCTCCCATAGGTAGAGTGGTGAGACTGTTCTTGAAAACCTGCTCAAAGGCAAGGAATTTAAGTATGCTCATGTTCACTGTCGGGTGAAAGCGCAAACCACCTTTGTAAGGTCCGATGGCAGAGTTCATCTGAATGCGGTAACCCCTGTTGACCTGGATTTCACCCTGGTCGTCCACCCAGGAAACTCGAAATGTCACGGCCCTTTCAGGCTCGACCATTCGCATGAGTATGTTCTTTCCATGGTAGATGTCTTGAGTTACGATGTAAGGTATGACTGTTTCTGCCACTTCCTGAACTGCTTGCATGAATTCTGG
This sequence comes from uncultured Flavobacteriaceae bacterium, assembly GCA_965365245.1. GTDB lineage: Bacteria > Bacteroidota > Bacteroidia > Flavobacteriales > Flavobacteriaceae > Lutimonas. The sequence goes on from CBDUAY010000055.1 coordinate 8,829, forward strand.
TTCGTGACCGTTACGCGCCTCTACTTCTTGCATAAAGGCATCAATTTTTGACTTCATAATTTTACGAGGATTAAATTATAGAAATGAAATTTTTTCATAGCAAAATTAATTAAATTCTCAATATCATAGCTCTAAAGTGGGGTCTATTTTTCGATTTTTTCAATTTTTTTTCAACTGCCATGCACACGGTTGTATCCGGTCTCAAATTTGCCAGCAGTGCCAGCCCATATCTCACAAAAAAATGTAAATTTGCCATCTATTTCCACCCTAAGAGATGAAGGCAAAAATCGAAGAACTATTAGCTGAAATACAGCAATTTACAACTCAAAGCGAGAAGGAAATCGAAGAATTTCGCATCCGGTTTCTGGGGAGCAAGGGATTGCTCAAACAGTTGTTTGGCGAGTTCAAAACGGTAGAACCCGCTCAGAAAAAGGAAATTGGCCAGGCTCTGAATGATTTGCGGACCCAGGCCAGTTCGAAAATAGAAGAACTGAAAGAGGCCCTAAACTCTGACTCAACTGAGTCCAAGAAATACGGAGATCTGACCCGACCGGGCCTTCCGCTGGAACTCGGAGCACGTCACCCGATCTCGATTGTCAAGAATCGCATCGTAGATGTCTTCTCCAAGATAGGCTTCACGGTTTCTGAAGGACCGGAAATCGAGGATGACTGGCACAACTTCACGGCGCTGAACCTTCCGGAATACCATCCGGCACGTGACATGCAGGACACTTTCTTCATAGAAAAGAACCCGGATACTTTGCTGAGGACACACACGTCTTCAGTCCAGATTCGCTATATGGAAAGTCATAAGCCGCCCATTCGAACAATCTCTCCGGGACGCGTTTTCAGAAATGAAGACATCTCGGCAAGGGCTCACTGCATATTTCACCAGATCGAAGGTCTTTACATCGATACAGACGTCTCTTTCGCGGATCTGAAGCAGACATTGCTTTATTTCACCAAGGAGATGTTCGGCAAATCGAAGATTCGCTTGAGACCTTCCTATTTCCCATTCACCGAGCCCAGCGCGGAGGTTGACATCTATTGGGGGCTGGAAACGGAAACTGACTACAAGATCACCAAGGGCACCGGCTGGTTGGAGATCATGGGATGCGGAATGGTTGACCCGAATGTTTTGAAAAACACGAAAATCGATCCTGAAAAATATACGGGCTATGCCTTTGGAATGGGTATCGAGCGGATTGCCATGTTGCTTTACCAAATTCCCGACATCCGAATGTTCTATGAAAACGACATCCGATTTTTGGAACAGTTCAAATCCGTGATCTGACCATGAAGGATCTCAGGGATTTTCTTGCGGAACAAGGTTATGTTCGCGTCAAAATGAAAAAAACGGTCACCAATCACTTTGAAATCAGGGCTAAGATCAATAGGGCAAAGGGTCGGTTCATTCTCGACACCGGAGCGTCCAAATCTTGTGTCGGCATAGAGGATGCGGAGGTCTTCAACCTGATGACCGAAGAGTCCGAACACAAGGCCAGCGGGGCCGGACCCAGTGAGATCGACACCCTGATGTCTGAAAAAAACACGCTGGAAATCGGCAAATTCAAATTGAAAGGAACCCAATTGATCCTTATAGACCTGCAGCACATCAACAATGCCCTCCAAAAGCAGGATGCCCAACCTGTAAATGGAATCATCGGTGCAGACATCCTGATCGAGAGCAAGGCGATCATCGATTACGACAAAAAGTATCTATATTTATTCAACAAGCGGAAAAAATGACGGCCAAGGACAACAGATACAGCATGAGAGGGGTTTCGGCCCAAAAGGAAGACGTTCACAAGGCGATCAAGAATGTAGACAAGGGGCTTTATCCGAAGGCCTTCTGCAAGATCGTTCCGGATTACCTTACCGGGGATGAAGACTACTGCCTGATCATGCACGCCGATGGAGCCGGCACCAAGTCTTCGCTGGCCTACATGTACTGGAAAGAGACCGGAGACCTGAGCGTATGGAAAGGCATCGCCCAGGACGCCTTGATCATGAATGTGGACGACCTGCTCTGCGTGGGAGCCACAGATAATATCGTACTGTCTTCGACCATTGGTCGTAACAAGAACCTGATTCCAGGCGAGGTGATCTCGGCCATCATCAACGGAACGGAAGAGTTACTTACCGAACTCGCAGAATTCGGGGTAAACATAAAATCTACAGGAGGCGAAACGGCTGATGTGGGTGACCTGGTAAGAACAATCATTGTAGACTCAACGGTAACGGCCCGAATGAAGAGAAGCGACGTGATTGACAATGCGCGCATAGCTGATGGAGATGTAATCGTGGGTCTGGCCTCTTTTGGGCAGGCCACCTATGAAAGCGAATACAACGGAGGCATGGGAAGCAACGGACTCACCAGTGCAAGGCATGACGTCTTTGAAAAATACCTTGCAGAAAAATACCCGGAAAGCTATGATCATGATGTTCCGGAAGAATTGGTTTATTCCGGCAGCACTCGCCTGACAGATAATGTAGAAAACGCACCTCTGAACGCAGGGAAACTGGTGCTCTCCCCCACCCGCACCTATGCCCCTGTGATCAAGGAAATGCTGGAGAAGCACAGAAGGCAAATTCACGGAATGGTCCACTGCAGTGGCGGTGCCCAGACCAAAGTGCTCCATTTTGTTGAAAACCTCCATATTGTAAAAGATAATTTATTTGATGTTCCCCCGTTATTTAGATTGATCCAACGTGAGTCTGAGACTGATTGGAAGGAGATGTACCAGGTGTTCAATTGCGGTCACCGAATGGAGCTTTACGTTCCGGCCGAGATCGCCGAAGATCTGATAGAAATCTCCAGATCCTTTAACATAGATGCTCAGGTCATCGGAAGGGTAGAAAAAAACAAGGGGAAAAAACTCACCATAACAAGTGAGTTCGGAAAGTTCGTTTACGATTCGTAACTTTATCCTTCCCCTCGCAAGTAGAAATCGAACTCAATAACAACGCATGGCAAAAGCGATGAAGAACGGGGCCGTCTTTTTAGGCTGCACGCTTCTGCTGCTCACCTGGAACTGCTCGACGAAAAAGGACACGTTTCTGAATCGTACGGGGCATGCCATGTCGACCAAATACAACGTACTTTTCAACGGCAACATAGCTTTTGAAGAAGCCAAGGAACAGCTCGACGCTACTTATGAAGACAATTTCTGGGAACGCCTGCCTATAGAGCCCCTTGAAATTGAAGAAGATCGAATTCCGCTTCCCGGTCAACAGCTGCCTGATGAAGGAGAGGCAACCGGTTTTGAAAAGGCCGAGGAAAAAGCTGTCAAATCGGTGCAAAAGCACTCTATGGTCATAGATGGCTACGAGCGCAACAGCCAGATTGACGAGGCCTATCTCCTGCTTGGGAAATCCAGGTACTACCTGCAACGCTTCGTGCCGGCACTGGAGGCGTTCAACTTCGGGATTGAGAATTATCCCAACGCCAGCCTTTACCGAGAAACCAAGATTTGGAAGGCCAAGGCGCATGTAAGGCTCCAGAACGAGGAGCTCGCCATTGAGACCCTTAGATCCGTGCTCAGAAGCCCTGAATTGACAGAGGCGGAGTACGAAAGAGCCCATACGGCGATGGCCATGGCCTATACCCAGCTCGACAGCACGCATCGCGTCGTGGATCATCTGAAAAAATCTACCCTGTATTTTGAGGATCCGAACCAGGGAGCCAGAAACCTATTCATACTGGGACAGATTTACCGTGAGGAGAACAAGATCGATTCATCGAATATGGTGTTCGATGCCCTCACCTACATGAAAAAGATTCCGAGGAAGTACACGGTTCACGCCGCTATCGAAAGGGCCAAGAACTACAAAGAGGCAGACAGCACCTCGATGATCGTTTACACCTTGCAGGATCTCATTGAAGACAGGGACAACAGGCCCTACCTGGACGAGCTTTACTACATGTCGGGGATCTTGGCACTCGCTGAAGGCAATGAGGACCGGGCCGAATATTTCCTGGAGCGTTCCCTGCGAGAGAATACGCGGAAGCCCTTTCAGAAAAGCATGTCCTACGAGCAAATGGGTGAGCTCTATTTCAATCGGAGCCAATTTGAGTTGGCAGGAGCCTATTTCGACAGCGTGATTCAGATCCCCATAGACAAGAACACCAAACGCATGCGAAGGATCATCAGGAAAAGGGAGAGCCTGAACGACGTGATCCTCTACGAAGGCATTGCAAAGAGAAATGACAGCATTTTAAGCCTTACGGAGATGTCTGAGGAAGAACGGGACCGATATTTCGGGGCCCATATCGAGGACCTCAAGCTCAAAATGGAAGCGCAACGGATGCTCGAAGAGCAGAATCAGGCCAACCTCGGTCTGGGAACTTTCACAGCGAATTCTCAAAACTATGACACGAGCGGCAAGTTTTATTTCTACAATCCTCAGGTTGTCGGTTTGGGAAGACAACAGTTCCAGATAAAATACGGTCAGCGACCTTATGGCGATTTCTGGCTCGTTTCTCAGAACCCGGGCATCACCCAGGGTTTGACATCCACCGAAACCGAGGTTCAGGTGGACACCAGTGCGCTATTCAATGTGGATTTCTACAAATCTCAAATTCCAACAGCGCAAAAGGAAATCGACAGCATCCGGTACGTTAGAAACGATGCCTACTATAACCTTGGACTCATATACAAAGAACAATTCAGTGACTACCCGGTTGCCGCGCGAGACTTCGAAAAATTCCTGGAGAAAGACCCCATTGAAAATCTCATCCTGCCAGCCAAATACCACCTCTACAAAACCTATGAATATTTTGACGAGCAGCAGAGCAATAAATACCGCGAGGAAATCGTTACTAATTATCCGGATTCGCGTTATGCCGAGATCATTAAAAATCCGAAAAGCCTCACTGAGAGCTCGAACGATGAGGATAGCCCGGAATCCGTTTACAAATCTGCTTTCATTTGCTATGAGGAGGAGGACTATCAATATGCACTTACGACCGTAAATGGAGCTTTGGAACGTTTCCAGGGACAGGAAATCGAGGCCAAATTAGAATTGCTCAAGGCATTTCTCTTGCTCAAAACCGATGGTGAAGAGGCCTTTGAGGAGAAACTGAATGACGTGATCATCAATTATCCGAACACGGAAGAAAGCGATCACGCCGAGGCAGCCCTGGAGAAATTGAATCAGATGACAGAAATCCAAAATGACTAAAAATAAAAACTATCCAATTATGTTCAACGACAAAAAAGAAAATCAGAGTCCAATCGGAGAACGAAACATCATTGCAAGAAACACTTCGCTTGTAGGGGACATCAATTCAGACGGAGACTTCAGAGTTGACGGGAAAATCGAAGGCACGATCAAGACCAGCGGAAGAGTCGTCATTGGGAAAGACGGGCTTGTCAGCGGAACGATCGAATGCAACCACGCTGACATCGAAGGCTCTTTCTCAGGAAAATTGATTGTCAATGAGATCCTGTCACTCAAGAGCACGGCCGACATCAGCGGAGACGTGATCATGGGCAAACTTTCTGTAGAACCGGGAGCTTCGTTCAACGCGACCTGCGCCATGAAAGGTTCGGTGAAAGTAATGAAAAACAAAGGTGAAGAAACCAAAAAAACGGCTTAACAGGTATATTGTTCTAACCGGCATCGGCCTTCAAATGGGCGTCACAATCTACCTGGCTGCCTATCTTGGGAAGTGGCTGGATGCCAAATACGGAGATGCGAACACCTACACAATCGTGTGTACCCTGGCGGGGGTGGTCCTCTCCTTTTACAGTCTGTTGAGACAGATCAAGAACCTCGACGGTTAAAATGAATGACTTCCTGAAATTCTCCCTGCTTCTGTTGGCGCTTCTGCTCGCTGCGCTTGCCATACATCTATATATCCTCAACGGACTTGGACTCCCCATGTGGGACAACAAAATCCTTCTCGCCTACTCGGTGAACTACATCCTGGCAATTGCCATCTATGGAGCCCTGTATCTCCTGCAGGAGAAAATGACCTCGCAACTTGGCTTCCTTTACATGGGTGGAAGCCTTTTGAAATTCCTGTTCTTTTTTGTTCTGTTCTACCCTTCTTACAAACTCGATGGCGACATGTCAAATGCAGAATTCGCCGCCTTCTTCATCCCCTACTCAATCAGCCTGATACTAGAGACTTCGGGCATTATCAAATTTCTAAAAAAATAGATTTAGAATTCGTTTTGAACCAAATAAAAATATTACATTTGCACCGATTTTTTATAGCCAAAATAACCCGCTACAGATGCAAAGTAAGTTTTTCGCAAAATTCCTTACAATCACGGTTTTAGTTTTCAGTTTGACTGCAAACGCCCAGCATGAAGAACACGAAGGAACCCCGGAGCAAGTTGAAATAAAAACGGAAATCAAAGAAAGTATCAATCACCACATCCAGGACGCTTATGACTTCGTCCTGTTCAGTGATACCGAAGCGAACAAACACTACGGCTTCCCATTGCCAGTCATTTTGATTGATGAAGGCCTTCACGTCTTCTCTTCGTCGAAATTCCATCACGGAGAAACAGTAGCCGAAAGCAACGGAAAGTATTACAAGTTATACCACAATAAAGTTTACAGAACGGATGCGGAGGGATCGCTTACCTTCGATGACCACCACCATCCAACCAATGTAAAACCACTTGATTTCTCGATCACCAAAAGCGTGTTCATGATCATTGTCACAGGGATCCTCATGCTCCTCCTGTTCACAGGTCTGGCCAAGTCCTTCAAAAAAGGACCCATCGCCACGGGAGCGGGTCGCTTTTTCGAGCCCATCGTGGTTTATATCCGCGACGAGATCGCAATACCGAACATTGGAGAGAAGCACTACAAGAGGTACATGAGCTTTTTGCTTACGGTCTTCTTCTTTGTCTGGTTCCTCAACCTTTTCGGATTGACACCCCTGGGAATTAACGTTACAGGTAACATTGCCGTGACTTTTGCGCTGGCTTTGCTCACTTTCCTGATCACACAGTTCTCAGGAAACAAAAACTATTGGAAACACATTTTCTGGATGCCGGGAGTTCCGGTTCCGATGAAAATCATATTGGCTCCCATCGAATTGCTGGGAGTTTTCATCAAGCCTTTTGCCCTGATGATTCGTTTGTATGCGAACATCATGGCTGGACACATCGTATTGATGAGTCTCGTGGGATTGATGTTTGTATTCAAGAATTGGATCGGTTCGGGCCTGTCATTTGTGCTTGCCTTTGCCATTTCGATGATTGAATTGCTGGTCGCTTTGTTGCAGGCCTATATCTTCACCATGCTTTCAGCCCTCTACTTCGGATTTGCCGTCGAAGAGCACGAACATGATGAAGCACACTAAGTTGAATGTTTAATTTTTAATTTATACACTATGGAGATTCCAGCTATTGTAGGTGCAGGATTGGTTGTAATTGGTGCCGGTATCGGTATCGGTAGAATTGGTGGTTCAGCAATGGACGCCATCGCTCGTCA
>CBDUAY010000056.1:0-16122 GCA_965365245.1 uncultured Flavobacteriaceae bacterium
ATGCTATGGTGACTGACTATACCGCTTACGGGATAACAAATGACGATCCCGATGTAGTCAAAGGAAGGGCAGGATCTCCCTACGCGGTCAAAGACTATTACAGTGTAGACCCTGACCTGGCGGTTGACCCGGAGAAACGCATGGAAGAATTCGAGGCCCTGATTGAAAGAACGCACAAGCACGGCATGAAGGTCATCATTGACATCGTTCCGAATCACGTCGCCCGCAAGTATGAAGGCAAGAACAACCCGCAAGGAGTATCCGACTTCGGAGCCAACGACGACACTTCGGTGGCCTATAAAAAAGACAATAATTTCTACTATGTGCTAGGCGAGTCCTTTCAGGTTCCTCAATGGAAAGACGGCTATCTGCCTCTGGGTGGCGAAGCGCATCCCCAGGCAGATGGAAAGTTTGACGAAAGCCCTGCAAAATGGACGGGCAACGGATCGAGAGCATCACAACCCGATATGAATGACTGGTATGAAACTGTAAAGATCAACTACGGGGTGCGACCTGACGGAGGTAAAGACTTTGAGGAGCTTCCTGAGGAATATGCCTCTCTCGGTCACCTTGCTCACAATGAATTTTGGAACGGCAAAGAGGTTCCGGATTCGTGGAAGAAATTCAGGGACATTGCTCACTTCTGGCTGAGCAAGGGTGTTGACGGCTTGCGCTACGACATGGCCGAAATGGTTCCGGTTGAATTCTGGAGCTACCTCAACTCCTCCATAAAAACGAAATTTCCCGAGGCTCTTCTGCTTGCCGAGGTCTACAATCCTTCCCTATACCGGGAGTATCTCCACAAAGGGAAAATGGACTATCTGTACGACAAGGTGGCCTTTTACGACTCGATTAAACACATTGTCAAGGGTTACGGATGGACCGATCATATCCCGAAGGTCCAGGAAGAGATTCAGGATATTGAGCATCACATGCTTCACTTTCTAGAAAATCACGATGAGCAACGCATTGCAAGCCCCGACTTTGCCGGATCTGCTGAGAAAGGAAAACCTGCCATGGTTGTGTCAGCGACGATCAGCACCTCGCCCACCCTGGTTTACTTCGGTCAGGAAGTGGGAGAGCCAGGAGCAGAAAATGCCGGTTTTGGGAGCCCGACAAGGACTTCCATTTTTGACTACATCGGCGTGCCTAATCATCAGCGCTGGATGAACGGGAAGAAATTTGACGGTGGGTCTTTATCTGCTGAGGAGAGAGATCTGCGAGAGTTTTACAAAACCCTGCTCAATTTTACCCTGGAAAGTGAGGCACTGATGGGAGATTACAGGGAAATTCACTATTTCAACAAAGATCAAACCCCCGGATATGATCACCGTATTTTCTCTTTTGTTCGCTGGTCGGACAAGGAAAAGCTGATCATCGTCTCGAATTTTGACACAAATCGCAGCTATGAGATCGAACTCAAGGTTCCATCGGATATCATAAGCTCCTGGAATCTGCAAAACGGCTCCTATGAACTCGAAGAAATCTTGGATTCCGGCAGCATTGGAGAGCTCTCGATAGAAAATGGCTTGGGACAGGTCAAACTATCTCTTGCGCCTCTAGAGTCAAAGATATTCCGCATAAAAAACGAATAGGCCCTTTTGCAAGACCTATTCGCTCATAATGAGGGGAAAAGTGGAAAAACTGGAAGGTTCAGGTTTTGTTGATCAGTAACTTTTGCTTGTGATCCAGCATGATCTTTTTTATAATGCCAAAGATTTTCTTTTTTACGTATTTGAATTTGACCAGGTAATTGTCAAAATCCGTTTGAATGGTTTCGTGTTCTGCAGCCAAACGATCGTCGTATTCCAGTTGTAAATTCTCAATCATCGTTGCCATATGCTTGTTGTGCAGCTCTATGGTGTCCATCAGGTCTCTTCCTGATTTTTCTACATCCTTCAATTTCTTTATCAGCTTGCGTGTAGATTCATAGTGTTCAGAGCTGCTGAGTTGGAGAAAATGAGAACTCAACAAGTTCTCCAGAAAAACCTGCTCATCTGAAATGAATTCCAGCTCATTTATCCATTTGAGACTTTCGTCGTGAAGGGTGTATATATTTTTCGTTTTTTCTTCCATGTCAAAATCCTTTATAGGTTAAGATTTCTGCTTTACATGAAGAACAGGGAGCACAAGGCTCCCTGTTGCTCTGATCAATGTACTTCAATAACTCTCTTCGGAGTACTTTCATCTACATGAAGTTTGTTCAAAACTAATTTCAAAATACCACGTTTGTAAGTAGCATCGATCATTTCATCCGCATTCACATTTTCTGGAAGTGTGAATGATCTGTAAAAAGAATTGTAATTAAACTCTTTTCGAGTGTAATCGTCTTCTTTTTTCTCCATTTCTTCTTTGTTTTCAGCCTGAATTTTCAGGATTCCATTGTCAATGGAGACGTCAAAATCTTTCTTGTTAAACCCAGGTGCTGCGATTTCCAACTCAAAGTGATCGTCGGTTTCTTTCACATTCATCGCAGGAACCCATTTGTTTTCCAAGAAAAGGTCATTGGTAAGCAACCTGTCTGTGCCTAAAAGGTCTGTAAACATAGTGTCGTACCAAGGTAATCTGGGTCTTTTAAATTTCACAAGTGTCATGATACATCATTTAAATGAATAACAATCCAAAGCTAGTCAGGGGATAGAACAAATTCAATGATAGCGATCAACCGAAAACTTGATTTTCGTCATTAAAAAATACCCTCGGCTTGAGGGTATTTTTTGGTCCGCTTCAACGATGAGTTTCTCTTGGTTATCCTTATGCATTATATCACAGGAATACTCCGTTCTCATCCACTTTGACTCGAATTGTTTTAACACCATTGTCAAGTACAACTTTGTAGCGTTTCACGGATCCTTTCTCCTTTGTATAGTTGACTCTATACACATCTTTCGAGATTTTCCACCCTGGGAACTTCTCTCCTATAGCGTCAGTCACTGAATTCGGCAAGGCAATGTTTTCGAATTTCTCAATAGTGTAAAGGATTTCTCCGTCACGATCATAGGCCGCTACGAGTGTTCCATCAGGGATGTAAAAATAAACCCTGTAAAAATCACTGCCATCTTCATAAAACTCGGCGCTCTTCAAATCGAACTGAGCGGCTTTTTTCTCAAGAAGTTGCACTGGTACGGCAGCTTCACTGTTGTCTACGCTGTTCAGGTATTTGTAATTTGTCGCACGTACTTCCACTTCCGGGAGCATACCGTCTTCAATTACCTGAGCGTAGAACTGGGTGGTTAATCCAAGTGCCAATAAACCCAATAATAATTTTTTCATGATGCTTTTGGTTTTAGTTCAAATATTCTCATTACTCCTGTAAAATTACTCCGCGAAAAGCTCCTCGGCAATGATCTGGCTCAAGACACACATTGATTGTAGTCAATGAAATAGACAAAACAACACAAAAAAAGAGCAGGAAATTTTTGGTTTCCTGCTCTCAAATTGAAAATACCTTTAATACGCTTATCGTATCCGTCTCACTGATTTCCTACTTTTCAGATCCTTGTCTGAAATTGGATACTTGCTAACCTATCAAACCTATTTCCAATTTATAGTTGAGTGTCTGTTATCTCAAGTTTCATTCTCAACTAATTCTCATAGAATTTGATCATTGAAACAGATATTCGCAAAGTTTGATTCCTGTGTGCGCATATCCTATGAATCAATGGACCAAAGATATATGCGGGATTCGAACAAAACAATGATCGCGGTCAATTTCAAAATTGATCTTGGTCAATTTTATTCAGAAAGGCACCCATTGATAAGCCTGATTGACCAGAAATACCCCAATTACGAACATCATGAACATCATGAATTGAAACCACTTGAAATCGATCTTCTCCATCCATTCCCATGCCACCGAAGGAAAAGCAAACTGAGCAATTCCCTTTAAAAGGCTGGACCATCCAAACAGGGTGATCACGACCCGCCAGTCAGCCGTCCAGACATTGTGCGCAATTACATTGAGCAAACCGATTATTATGGTGAGAATCGAAAGCGATATGATGAATTTGTCATCCTTTGCAAAAGCAAAAAGCTGCTTGATTCTCTTTGGATACAACATCAATAGAAAAAAGAAGAGTATCATAAACCATCCCCAGAACTTGGCTAAAAAAACAGATATGTCCATGTTTTGAATTTTGAGGTTCTATTCCGTGCAAGGCTCTATTCCTTGTGATGAAGCACGTACAACGGCACCTTTGTATGGAAGCTCAACTCCATGACTTTCGGTCTGAAGAACAGTCTTTGGAAAAAATTGTAATGACCCGAAATCATTGCGATCATGTCAATATTGCCCCTGCTTTGCACGAAGCAGTTCAAGGCTTCTTCAAAGTCTATGTTGGTCAGTGTGTGAAAAGAGTGCTCCATAGTTTCCAAATAGGAACTGAGAACCTTTTTGTTGCTCACTTGTTCTTCTGTCAACTGGCCGTCCTGGCTGAAATGAAGAATTCTAAGGGTCGACTTGTTCGTCTCAGCCAGCTCGATCAAAGGAGAAAGATCATCCCGTTCGTATCGGAGCTTGAAATCGGTTGGGAAAACAATTTCCTTGGGAGCCTTGTAGGTAGAATTCTCGGGTATCGCGATCATGTTGCAATCTGTCTTCATTAAAACATCCCCGGTATTTGAGCCTATGAAAATCTCTTTGGCCCCGGTAGCTCCCTTGGTCCCCATGATCACCAGATCAATTTCTTTCTCCAATACGCTCTGCTTCACTGAATCTATGAAGAAATTGTAATCGCTGATCGTATGATAGACGTGATTATCATTTTCATTGAAACCCGAAACCAAAGCCTTGAGGTTTTTTCGAGAGGACTCATACATCTCTGTTTCGAGAATCGCCAGTTGCTGAGCGTCATTTTCCATGAGCTCCTCGTTTGTCATGTAGGGAACCCGGTAAACATTCAAAAGATAGAATTCACATTTCGATTCCTCGTAAAGGGAAAGTGCATACCTGATTGCATTGAGTGAAATACTTGAAAAGTCGGTGGGAAGAAGAATGCGTTTCATAGGGCTGTTGCTTTTTTAGATGCGTGAAACATTCGTACTGCAGTACAAAATTAACACCTAGTGCCATGAAATTCGCTGACCATGGTCAACTCCGCAACTGATCCTGATCACTCTCAATGAATATTCCTTAATTTCTGGCTATTGAGAACCTGGATGGTATTGCGATTGGTTCGAATCAGTTTTTCTTCTTTGAAATCCGTGAGTGTACGGGTCAGGGTCTCCTTGGCGATCCCAATCATGCTGGCCAGGTCCGAGCGCGAAATTCGTACTGTTTTATCTTTGGTTGACTCAGGTGACAGATGTAAAATTGCATCAGCCGTTTTCTTTCGAACAGAGTCATAAGCCAGGTGCATCAAATGCTCCTTCACGGTATCGAGGTCATTCGACAGCAGGTCTATGAAATTGAGGCCCAGTTGAGGGTTTGATTTGATCAAACTCAACAACTCCCCTTTTTCGAGCTTTATAATCTCCGTGGCCCGAATCGCCTCAGCATTTTCGGAATACGGTTTATGAGCCAGAAAGGAAGTAAAGCCAAAGAAACTCTTATCCGAGAACAATTCTGTGATTAGCTCTTTGCCATCTTCATTCACCATGTAGGTCTTGACTTCTCCCCTTGTGATGTAGAAAACATGATTGCCCACATTGCCCTCGCAATAAATCGTCGCACCGGGCCTGTACTCAAAGCGCTCTTTGTGGGCAAAAGCCTCTTCAATGTCTTCGATCCGCCATTTCCTCTCCTTGACTACGGTATTCTGGAGCGCTCCTTCCATGATGGCCTTGCGCTTTAAACGTGTGGCCACGGCGCTGAGCAGTTCTGATTCTTCAAAGGGTTTTGTTATGTAATCGCTTGCTCCGAGGTCCATTCCCTTGCGAATGTCTTCGTGTTTGGTTTTGGCCGACATGAAAATGATCGGAATTCTTTGGAGGTCCTCGTTTCTCATAGCGATCTGCATGACTCCGTAGCCGTCCAGCTCGGGCATCAGAATGTCACAAATGATCAGGTCAGGCTTGAAGACATTTGCCTTTTCAAGGCCCATTTTGCCGTTTTCAGCGGTTAGGACTTCGTAATTCGCCAATTGAAGAATTTCCGCGGTATTCTCTCTGACAATTTGATCGTCTTCTATGAGCAGTATTTTTTTTCGCATCTCAAGTCATTTTACCTGTGCCATTCAAATGGTTTCTTCCCGGATCTTCTCATCCTTAAGCATCCCATCACCGACCTCAAACTGCTCCATAGGTCCCAAGAGAGGCAAAGAAAGAGAAACAGTTGTTCCCTCATTTTCCTTGCTCCTGACCTCTATGGAGCCATTCATGCTACGAAGATGACGGCGCACTATATTCAAACCAATGCCTGTACCCTGAATGTGCAGTACATTTTTAGCCCTGTAAAAACGGTCAAAAATATGTTCTTTGGCCTCTTCAGGAATACCGATTCCCTCGTCACGAATCTCAATGTGAACCCCGTCATTGATCCTGATTTTTACATGAATCGTGCTGTTTGCCGGAGAATACTTTATTGAGTTGTAGATAATGTTTCGAAGGATGATATCGACCACTTTTCGATCCTGAACCACCGGCACAGACTTTTTACAAGCAACGATGTCAAACTTTTGCCCGGGTTTCATGAGTGCCGCGGCGTCTGAAACGATCTTTCGGATCAGGTCACAAATAATGAAACTGCTACTGCTGAATTGATACCTGCCCGATTCAGAATTCTCAAGGAACAAAAAGTCGTCCAGGATGTCATTCAGCTGAAGAACGAGGTTTTTGATCGTTGCGACATGAGTACTTATCCTTTCGTTGGGGCGCTTTTCGTTGTACTTTTCAACAAGACTGGCTGAGGTCAGTATCCCACTGAGCGGGGTTTTGAATTCATGAGAAACCATAGAGAGAAATTTGGCCTGCATTTGGCTGAGCTCCTTTTCTTTTTCAAATGCCCGTTTGGCGTTCTCCTCGGCCCGGATCCTTTCCTCAACCTCTTCTTTCAATAAAAAATTGGCTTTTTCCAGCTCTGAAACCGCTTGGGTCAAGAGCTGTGTTCTTCGATCCACTTCACTCTCGAGCCGACGGTTGGATTCCTTGATCTCGGATACTTTCTTTTTTCTCGTACCGATCTCTGAGATTAGTGCCTTGGCGTACCTTTTGCCTTCGTATTCGAAAAAGTTAAGTCCGATTTCAAGATCGAGAATCTCCCCGTTCTTGTGTCGGCCCAAAAATTCGCGTCCCTTGCCCTTTTTGAATTTTCGGGGGTGTTGAAAATAAGACTCAAAATGGTAGTGGTGAACGTTTCTGTGGGGTTCAGGGATGAGAATATCAATGGATTTTCCAAATAGCTCCCCTGGCTCATAACCAAAAATCTCCTCACAGGCAGAATTATTCATTACGATTTCCCCTGCATCATTTGCTATGCACAATCCCTCAATCAGTGAATCAAAGCAAATCTTATAAAAAGCTTCATTGTCCATTCCCATGGGCTGAGCTTTAAGATCTAATCAATGAAGTTACTAAATTTTAGGCTTTTTTGAAAGTAAATGACGACTTTTTTGAAGAGATTTCCTGGCCGTTTTTAAACATGGATTTGTCGACCAGCTGGCCATTTTCGTCGTAAGACTCGGATTCACCGTGCAATCGGCCATCCTCAAAGAATCCTTTTCTCTTTAACACCCCGTTGGGATAGTAGATCTCGAACGGCCCATCTTCTTTTCCTTCTTTGTAATAGCCCTTGCGCTTCAAACGTCCGTTCTCATAGAACATCTCGAATTCTCCGTCCTTCAAGCCTTCCGAATAGTTGCTGCGAACATACAGGGTCAGATCCTCATAATAATGTTCATAGGGTCCGTCCAGCTTGTCATCTAAATACTGAGCCTTTTCCTTGAGGTTTCCATTCTCGTAGTATTTGACGGATATGCCATCTTTTTTTCCTTCCAGGTATGCAATCCCTGATTTTAGCTGCCCGTTTTCGTAATAAGTCTCCTGTGCACCTTCAAATTCTCCTTTGCGGTGATAACCTTTGGCCTGAATCTGACCATTCCTGTAATAGCGAATCAAAGGCCCGTCATACTTGCCCTGTACAAAGCTGGTGCTTATGCTGAGTTGACCGTTGTCGTAATACTCTTCAAACGTCCCGTCATAGAGATCGTTTTTAAAATTTGCCTTTCTCCTCAATTGACCATTCGCATGGTAAAGTTCGTAAGGCCCTTCCTTGATCCCGTTCTTTACGGTGTAGCGCAATTTTTTGCTCACATAGTCCTCATAGACCACGCCGTTCAGCCTTTCCTCACCGGCGAAGATCGTTTTCTTACCATTTACATTTCGCTCCTCTATCTCTGAAACATGGACCATATTCTGAGCCTGCATTTCAACACATAAACAGGTCAAGAGTAAAACCACTAAGCTTCTTTTCTTCATCTTTTCAACAATTTCTGACCCCCAAATCGCTTAAAAATAGGAATTTATCTCAAAGTTGCGGGGGAGGCCCTTCAAGACTTATTACTTTTTTTTCACAAAAAACGACGAAGATAAACAATAAAAACTTTAACGAACTAGTTGTTTTTGATGAGCTTAACCTCAACTTCTTTTCCCTTTGTCACAATAATCGGCGCTGAGTTTGGGCCCTCTAAAGTGCCTTGGATTACCTGTATCTCGGCACCCTCGATTTGAGGAGGTTCAAGGATCAATTTCCATCCCGGAGCTGACTGCTCCACTTTGATGTGCAGATCCGATTCCGTGCGGTGATAATGCACGCTGATCCTATTATCGGCTACCTGGACTTCCTCGAGAGAGGCCTTGTTCCACTTCTGTGGCATTCTGGGCCGGATGCGTATTTCCTTCTTGTGTGCATCAGGCTGAATCCCGAAAAATTGTTGAACGATGGGCACAGCGAAACTGTAGATGTTCCAGGCCTGTGTCATCATTCCATAATCAGGGGATACTTCATACATGCTCCCGGGTAATGCATAGCTGAAGGTTCTGGTCATCCGCTCCAGATAATTCAGCGCCTCATCCGGGCGGTCGTAGTTGTTTTCTGCTACTACCTGAACCCCGGTCGGGAGGGTCATTACCGCACCCGTGTATGAAAATACTTTGCTGCCCTTGAAGGATCCGTCATCAGATCCTGCGGATTCATCGCGATCAATGCCCGTGACAAAGACTCCAAAAGGATTGACAAACTTCTGTGCCGTCTTCAAAGCCGCTAATGCTTTTTCACGATCAGAAATTCCCATTTCCATTGGAGTATTGACAACCCAATTGTGATGAACCACGAACGGCTTCGGACGAGAGGACGGGTTCTGTTCAATAGCTTTTCGTGTTGCTTTAAGCTCTTCAACGGCCCAGGGTTTATTCAAAGTGTCGGCCCTGACGATCGCGTCATCGATCAGGTGCAGAGCTTGCCTGTCGGTGCCGATGAAGTCGGCATAGGAAGCGAATTCCTGTGACCAGAAAGCCTGATTGATCTTTGTCTTCAACTCTTCGGACAATATTGAATAGCGCTCGGACAACTCGTGCCTGCCCAAAGCCGAAGCCATCTTCGAAGCGTCTGCGAAGGCTCTTTGCGTGTAGGACGCAACATCGATCATTTCGCTGTCAAGACCGTGAATTTCCATCATCCCGAAACCTTCAGGGAACAAATTGCCATCTTTGTCGTTCTCTTGCATCAGCCAATCGAGCCCTTTCTCAATGGTAGGGAAATAACTGTTCAGGAAATCGAGGTCACCATTCCACCGATAAACCTCCCAAATCAGTGAGGCAAACTGGGGGGTCTCGTTGATGTTCCCCTTGTTGAAGACAAAACCATTGGTAGAGACCTCATGAACGATTCGACCATTTCCGTTGGTAGCATTGGAAATGCTATCCAGCAATTTGATGGTTTTGTAGACCGTTTCCTGTTGGCCGATTGCCATGTAGCCTTTCAGCGCATATTCGCTGTCGACGCCAAACCACCAGGGATAGTCAGGTATTCCTGCCATGATTCCCGTTCCTACTTCGGGGACATGTCTGACCAGCCAGTCACAATTGTATTTCAACCATTCGAAAGTTTGCTGTAGGTTCTTGTCGGGAATCGTCAGTTTGGATCGTTGCGCCAGGTCCTGGTACCTATCTCTTTTCTGTTCCAGCAGTTGTTTGGGGTTTGAGGAGACCTTTTTAAACTCTTTCAACAGCTCCTCTCGCCCGTGGTAAGATCCTGCAATGTAGAACACGAGACTCTCAGATTCTCCTGGCTTCAAGCTGATTTCATAGTCCAGGTAATTTGAAGCTCCCAAGCCTTTGAGGGTATTTTCTATGGCGCCCCTGGATTGTGGATTCCGCTTTGCCCCATACATGACAAACCAGGGATTGAGCTGATCTTTTACGAGCCAAGCATGATCGTCATCAAGAAAGAAGGCCTCGTCCTTCCCATCATTCATCCCGGTTTTTTCGCCCAACCAGGTCGGTCGAAGATCCGTATGCCCGGTAAACCGAAAAGTGAATTCTTGTGTCTCATCACCCGGGTTGAGCAGGAGGTATTCCACTACCAAACCTTGTATTCCATCGGGCACAAATTGGGTGCGTGACACCTCCAGCGAGCTCTCTTCGAGCGAGAACTCATGTGTATTGGCCACCGGATAATTCACAAAGGTGCCTGTGCCCTGCAAGGGGATCGAATTCCCTTCCTGAAGCAACTCTGCCTGGAATCCATCCATCAATTTAATCGGATGGTTCCAAATCCCTCCCATCTCGCCAGCGATGTGCCAACCCAGCTCCGGAAAGCTGCCGTCCTGATGACCCACCAAATAAACCCGATCTCCAGCGGTCACAAAAGGTGTATTCAGATAAGATGACTTTCCCTCTATGCTGGGACTCTCTTTTAATACATCGGCTAATTTTTCAGGCCTGGGAGCCTCATTTCGTCCACAACCTGTGAAACTCAAGAGCAACAGACCAATGAAAATTCGACTCAATAGACAATAATGCTTCATCAACGTGTACTTCATGATTCATTTTAAACGGATCACGTCAATCGCTTCTCAAAACAGACGCTGTTCTCAATTCCGACATAAGGCTCAAAGTTCTCAATTCTCACATACCCGTTCTTCTCATAAAGCCCTATGGCCTCGGGTTGTCTCTTGCCCGTTTCCAAAATGATCCGGGTCATCTTCAAATCACACGCCCAATTTTCAAGCTCTTTGAGCACAATTGTGGCGATTCCTGCTCCCCTGTGTCCGGGAAGCACATACATGCGCTTTACCTCCATAGTCCGGGGAGCGACCTGTTTCATGGCTCCACAACCAACGGCTTCCGATTCCTCATAGCAAAGAACAGAATGCCTTATCTGCTCGAGGCCGTTGTACAAACTGTAAAAAGCGTTATCCTCACCATCCCTTTCAGCGAGGTCAGCATCCAGCAATTCTACAAGTTTCAAAAAGTCTGGATTTTTGGAATCGGTTCGGGTCAATCTCATTCGGAAGTGCCTGTTTTTCAGAGTAAAATCATTTTCGTTCTAAAAATAATAATTTTACTCCATCCCTGATTTATAGGTCTCCAGGGCCCTGGCCCTTGCCATTCTGTGCTCCACCATCGGCTCTGGATAATCGTCGGTTCCCAACTCAGGAACCCATTTTCCGACATAGATCTTTTCCTTGTCGAACTTCTTCAGTTGCTCCATCGGGTTGAAAATTCTGAAATAAGGAGCGGCATCGCATCCGGTTCCCGCCGACCATTGCCAGTTCCCGTTGTTAGATGAAAGCTCGTAATCGAGCAGCTTCCTGGCAAAATACCCCTCACCCCAGCGCCAGTCGATCAGCAGGTGTTTGCAGAGAAACCCTGCCGTGATCATCCTGACCCGATTGTGCATGTGACCTGTGGCGTTGAGCTCCCGCATTCCAGCATCCACCAGTGCATATCCGGTTTCGCCACGGCACCACTTGTCAAACTCCTCCTCGTTGTTTCTCCAAACGATTCCATCGTATTTTTTCTTGAAGTTCTCATTCACCACACGTGGATAGTGATACAGGATCTGCATGAAAAACTCCCTCCAAATCAATTCGGAGAGAAACACCTCATGAGACGGATCCAGGGCCTGAATGATTTTTCGAATGCTCACGGTTCCAAACCTCAGATGTGGTCCAAGGTGAGAAGTTCCGTCAATGGCTGGATAGTCCCTGTTCTTATCATATGAGCCCGCAATGGAGAGTTCATATGGCCTAACCTTGATAGAAGCCTCTTTGAGGCCAAGAACCTCCATGGAAGGAAAGTCAAAAGTTCGCTGAACGAATTGAGCTCTGTAGTCGCCTACTGAGACTTCTTGTCTTACAGCCTCACCGACCTTAAATCCACTATCGCTGAACTTTCGGAGCCATTTGTTCTTGTAAGGCGTAAATACATGATAGGGTTTCCCGTCATCTTTTAAAACCTCGTTCCCTTCAAAGATAACCTGATCCTTAGAGGTCTTGAATGCGATGCCTTTCTGACTGAGAAGATCCTCTACAGATTTGTCACGTGAAATGGCATAGGGTTCGTAATCGTGGTTTGTAAAAACCTCTTCGATGTCATACTCATCCAGAATCTCCCTCCAAACCTGAAGAGGGCTGCCCTTTAAGATTTTTAAGGAGGATCCCCATTTCTTCAGCTGCCCATCCATTTCTAAGAGTGTCTCGTAAATGAATGTCACCCTTGGATCATCGGCCGGAAGTTCACGAAGGATCTCATCGTCAAAAATGAACAGAGCGAGAACAGGATGTCCGGATTCAAGTGCCCGATTAAGGCCGGTATTGTCTTCGAGCCTCAGATCCCGTCTGAACCAGAAAATCGATATGTTGCTCTGTATTATATCTTTCATCTATTTCCAATCATTGATTTATCTCAAATCATTATTCGGTGATTCTGTCGATCATCCCGGTAAAAATAAAGCCATGAAAGGGATAAACGGCAAACCAATACAGCCTTCCCAATATCCCGACCGGCCGGAAGGTGGCCGTTTGAACCAATTCTTCTCCTTCCATCCTGAATTCGAGCCAGGCCTCACCTGGCAGTTTCATCTCGGCAAACAACAACAACCTGCCCTCCTCCTTATTCGCATAGAGAACCCTCCAAAAATCAAGAGTATCCCCAGGGTTCAGACTGTTTATGCTTGTTCTCCCCCGCCGCAGACCTACGCCCCCGACCAACTTATCCGCAAACCCCCTCAAACGCCAAAGCCAATTTCCATAGTACCATCCCGTTGTTCCTCCGATACTCCAAATTCGATTCAAGGTTTCAGCTCGATTCTTGACCTTTCGCCTTCGCTGATCGCTAAAACATCCAAAAGTGGGAACGTTGATGAAATCCGAGATATTGATGTTCAAATTTCCACTGACCATAGCATCTTTCCAACTGGAAACAATCTCATTGCTCTCTATTCTTCTGAAAGCCCTTCTAAGGGATTCTTCGTAACCTACGGGTTGAATGTTCAGAATTCTGTTCAGATCGTCATTGCGGCAAATCACCTCGACCTTCATGCTGTTCACAAGGGCTACTGCCAGCTTGTATGACGTGGACGTCACGAAATACAACCAATAGGAAGACAGTTTTGGCGTCATTACCGGAACCACGTAGATGCGCCTTTTCAAATGCCGGACGTCTGAGAACTTGAGAAGCATCTCCTTGTAGGTAAGAATATCAGGTCCGCCAATGTCAAAATCCTGATCAAAAGTCTTTGGATTGAACAGGGTTTCCTTCAAAAAAAGAACCACGTCCTTCACGCTTATCGGCTGGCACTTGGTGAGCAGCCACCTAGGGGTGATCATAAGCGGCAATTTCTCAACCAAATCGCGAATTATCTCGAAAGAAGCGCTACCGGACCCAATGATTATTCCGGCTCTCAACGTTGTCAGATGATACGACCCTTTGCCCAGCTCGATTTCGACTGCTTTTCGCGAAGCCAGATGCTTGGAAAGCTCCTCTTCATTCACGATTCCACTCAGGTAAACAACATGTTGAACACTAGTGGCTTCCAGGGCCTTTCGAAAATTAATCGCAGATTGTTTTTCCAGCTCTTCGTAATTCTTTTCAGAAGCCATGGAATGAACCAGGTAATAAGCCCCGTCTATATCTTTCGGAATGTTGGCAAGGGTGTCCTCCTTGAGCAAGTCCACAACGATGATCTCAATGTTTGATCTCAGTGACCTCGGAGGTGAAAAACGCTCCGGGTCCCTTACACAGCAAACAACCGTATGCCCCTGTTCGACCAGTGTCGGAAGGAGTCGTTTCCCGATGTATCCTGTTGCCCCTGTGAGTAGAATCTTCATCTGGCTATGAAACTCTTTGATTCTGAGTGAGATCGGTATTTTTGAGCAGATCGCGAATCTCCCTGAGTACTTCTAGAGTTTCATCAGAACTAATGCCGCCAGCCTTTCCATTCTCCATCTTCATTCGAAGAGCCTCCCTTTGTTCCAGGACTTTTTCCTTGAATCCTTCTGCATCAACTATCCCTACGAGCCGCATATCACTCATTCCGGAGCCTCCTCCACCCGCAGTCTCAATTTTCAAAATGCGCAATTCGAGCAGGTTGAGTATCGGGTTCTCCAGAAAGGTCAAATCCTGAATATTTTCCAGCGGGATCGTTTTCTCTACTTTATAAAAGGCTCCTTTACTGAATATGAGGTGTCTGTCTGTAAGCAGGCACTTCAGATTTTCAAAATAGCGCCGGCTCACATATTGTCCTAGTCCGAGAAGCCAAATTATAAGAATGGGAATGCCTATTATAGTAACAAATAGTAAAAATCCCACATAAAGCATTACATAGGTTTTGATCTTAGAGCTGAATTCAGCGCGTCTGATCTCGTTGGGGGATTCCATATTATGTAAACGTTTTAAGACAAAAATACGTAATTTAATAGCAGTGCCGTCTTACGATTCAATAGATAAATCGCATTGGCCTGTCAAATTCGGATTTCTTAATTTTACAGTCTTTGATAAACCAGGTATATTTTTCAATTCTATGATTCGTATTTCGATCCTTCTTGCTCTGACACTCACTCTTGAAACCGGTTGCAGCACGGTTCCGATTACCGAGAGAAAACGTGTCAATATAGTCGATGACAACGATATACTTCCGGCAAGTTTCGCTCAATATGACACTTTCTTGAAGGAGAACAAGATATCTTCAGATGCCGCCAAAACCAGGGAAATCCAGACGGTAGGGCGCAATATTGCAGATGCTGTAGATCGCTTTATGCGTGCCAATGGGATGACCAAAGAGGCCGACAATTACCGTTGGGAATTCAATTTGGTCGAAGACAAGCAGATGAATGCCTGGTGCCTTCCCGGGGGCAAAGTGGTTTTTTACACCGGGATATTGCCCGTTTGCCAGAATACAGACGGTATTGCTGCTGTAATGGGACACGAGATCGCACATGCCTTCGCCAAACACGGCCAGGAGAGGATGACCAGCGCCTATGGCCAGCAGCTGGGAGGCATAGCTGTCGCCATAGGAACGTCCGGACAAAGCACGGATTCCCAATACCTGTGGAACAGCATCTACGGAATAAGCTCCCAGGTAGGCATGCTGGCCTACAGCCGAACGCATGAAACGGAGGCGGATAAATTGGGAATGGTCTTTATGACGATGGCAGGGTACAATCCCGAGGAGTCCATCCGGCTCTGGCAGCGCATGAAAGAACAGTCTGAAGGAGCTGCTCCTCCCGAATTTTTGAGCACACACCCATCCAATGACACGCGAATCCAGAATCTTCAGCGATACCTCCCTGTGGCTCGAATGAAAGCAAGGGAATATGAATCAAAAAACCCCTGAGTTTTCGCTCCAGGGGTTTTGACAGACATTGCTTTTTAAAGTCCAAAGGCGTAGAAATGAACCCCCGGGAGATCCTCATAGATTCCCTCAAGCATCACTCCGCCCTCTCTTCCTTCCAATTCTTTCATGAATTCATCCGTGTTTCGGATTTGCCTCGAATTCACGCGGGTTATGATAAACCCTACCCGAATTTTGGTCTGTTGTCTCAGCTTGCCCGGATAGAGCCTGCTCACTCTCACTCCGCCTTTCAAACCCAGTTCCTCAGATTTATTCTTGTCCAGCGTTTCAAGATCGGCACCGAGCATTTGATACAGCTCACGATATTCTTTTTTCTCGAGGTTTGACATGCC
>CBDUAY010000057.1:0-16102 GCA_965365245.1 uncultured Flavobacteriaceae bacterium
TCTGTGGGTATATATGCCTCCGGAAGCCATCACAAAGCGCGGCATCCCCATCTTCAGAACGCAATTCAGTCGGTCGTAATCATGAGTTAGCAGGTCTCCGGAAAGCCCGGAGCCATAAGCCCACCATTTCCTCCAGCGGAAAAAGTGATTCTTATTGAACGGTATTTCAGGAGCTGTTCCAAGGAATTGCTCCCAATCAATGGTCTGCGGATTGGCATCGGGATGAATATCGTAGTTCCAGGCCCCATTGTCGTCATTCCGGTTGGTATTGGTTGTAATGAGTGAAACGTGCCCTAAAACACCCTTATCCACGATTTGCTGGGCCGTTTTAAAACTCAGGGTCTGGCGGTGCTGGTGCCCAACTTGCAAAACAGCTTGTGAATTTCGCGCGGCTTCACGCAGTTCGTAGGTCTCGGCAAGAGTATGCGTCATCGGCTTTTCCACGTATACATGCACGTTGTTCCTGAGGGCTTCAATTGACATGGGGGCATGCCAGTGGTCCGGGGTTGCAATGACTACGGCATCCACGTCCCCACTGTGGATCATTTCGGTGTAGGTGCTATATCGTTTAACGGCCTTCTCAGGGGTGCTGAAAGACCTGACGGCCTTTTCAGCCCGGACATCAAAGACATCGCAAACCCCTACAATCCTTACATTCAAAGGATCCTGGCTGCGAAAATCCTCAAGGGCCGTAAAGGGACGGCCCTCCTGTTTGGCGAGGGCTGACGCCTTTTCCATGTCGCCAATCCATTCATCTGTAGCATAGCCCAGCGATCGGCAGAGCTGCTCGCCACGGATACCAAAACCGATAATCCCCACCCGCACAGGTTCCCCTGTAATGGCGGGTACCGGAGATGGCAGGGATGGTTGTATGTTCAACTGTTCCAGCAAAGCCTCCTGTTCCCGTTTTTTTCCTACTGTTCCCAAGGCTCCTGCCCACCATACTGCACCGAGTATGGGGATGCTTCCCAATCCTAAAAGGGCTTCTCTTCTTGTCCAGCTCATGACGCTTCTGTTTTAGTGGTTGCTTTGTTCTTTGAAAAAATTCGCGATAGGCCAAAAACGTTACCTGTAGGACAGTAGAACAACACCAGACAGGCAACCGATTCGATCAGGTTTTTGTTCACTATCCAGTAACTGCCCTCTGTATTGATTTGGGCCATGCCGGGCCAGGAAGGATGTGCCAGGTAATATAGCAACAACAGGCCGACACCCACCAGGGCACCTGCCCGTTCGAATATGCCGAGGATGAGAGTAATTCCGACAAAAACCAGGGCTGTCATATTCATGGTGTCCACCCAAGGCAGGAAGGCTTCAGAGGTCAATGCCTGGAATACCGGTTTAAGAGGTCCCTGGGCTGTCGCTAAATAACCGAAACTTGTCCAGTCCGGGTTATACGCCTTGACAATTCCTTCGTAGAGGAAATGCCAACCAATCAGAATGCGAAGCAGGGTGATGCTCTGCTTGAGTCCCCACCTGTTTGATGTTGAAGTCATATCGATAGTGTTTTATTCCAAATACAGTGCGGCCAGAGCCTGAAATTCCCTGTAATAAACGCCTGACGAAGATAGACCGCTCCTAACTTAAAATCAATGACAGATGTCAGCAAAAAGCAACTTAAAGGTAACCGACCGGAGTGAGACATCCCTGAATAGACTTACTCAATTACTTGAGCTACATTCCCACAACTATGCATGGCGCTGCCAAAATAGGGGTTTCTCACTTCTTCCTCCAGACTCAACCAATAGGCTCCGTTGTTATTGTCGGCCATAGGGCAGAACTGGTTGAATACTTTTTGATTGATGCCAAACACGTTTACAGCTGAAGTCAAATCAGAAGATAAGTTCTTGAATTGATTACGCTGTTCCGTGATCTCTGTGGTAGAGGCAATTGAACTTGAAGCCAAGCGGATCCTTTTTTCCAAGCCCATCCACTGCAACTGGACATTTTCCTGAGACAGCAGGCTCATATCAACTTGATCCAGAGCCTCCAGAATCGCTGAGGCTTCGTTTTTCGCTTTCACAGGATCATCCCCCACTAAAGCCTCTTTTAGGGTGATATATTTTTGAACAACTCGATTGAGCTGGGACTTAAAGTCATTCGAAACGTCAATTCTTTCATTATGGTTGATATGATCTGCTTTATCGAGTTCACTATGTTTCTGACTTCCCCCATGTCCTTCATGACCCGTCGTTGTTCTTCCACCTTGCTTGTTCATCATCGATTTTTTTCCCAGAAGCTGTGCTGAAGCGTCAACTGAGAATGTTCCGTTTGTCACAATCTCTTCACCCGAACTCAGACCGCTGATTACCTCGAAACTATCACCCAGATGCGCACCCAATGTCACTTCACGCATTTCAAAAACAGGTTCCGGGTCTGTTTTCACGTAAACGACAGAACGCTCTCCTGTCCAAAGAACGGCTGAAGCAGGAATGCGAAGTCGTTCTTCTTCATTCCTGGAGACACCTTCAATTTGTCCTTCTACGAACATTCCGGGCTTGAGGATTTGATTCTTGTTATCCAACACAACTCTCAACTTGACAGTTCGGGTCCGTTGATTCAAAACCGGATCAATGAAAGCCACTTTACTCTGGAATTCTTTATCAGAATAAGCGTTCGTCGTGATTGATATCTCCTGTCCTTTTCTAAACAGATCAATTTGACTTTCATAGACATCAAAAATTGCCCAGACCGTGTTGAGTCTCGTGATTTTAAGCAGAGGTTGCCCCTCCTTGACATAATCTCCCTGCTCGACCAGTTTTTCAGCGACGGTTCCGGAAAATGTGGCATAGATCGGGAAGTTCTCCAATACATTTCCCGTCGATTCAATTTGCTCGATCTGTCTGTCGGACAATTTCCATAGTTTCAACTTGTTTCTGACAGCGGAATACAGGTTGGGTTGCGATTCCTTCAGAGTTGCCGCCGTGATCAACTCTTGTTGAGCCGCATATAGGTCTGGGGAATAAACGGTGGCGAGGAGTTGCCCCTCTTTCACCTGCTCTCCGGTGAAACTCACGTGCAACTCTTCTATTCTCCCCGAAAAATAACTGACCTGAACCAAATTGGACTCTTCATTTTCAACAATTGTCCCCGATAGTTTAACTCGTTTGTCTCCCGAAGAGCCTCCTTCGACCACTGAGGTTTGAACATTGGCAAGAGCCATGGCATATTCCGAAAGTCTAAACTGATCCGCTTTCAATCCATCTGAACCTGCATCAACTGGAATCAGGTCCATTCCGCAAATGGGACAGTCGCCTGGCTCCAATTGCATTATTTGAGGGTGCATCGAGCATGTCCACATTTGATTTTCTTCAGTTACTTCCCCGTGATCATGCCTTGATTCAGAGGAGGTGGAGTTGCCGAACAGGATCCAACCCAAAAGAAGTCCTACAACTACAAGACCCAAATAAATACCGTATTTTTTCATTTCTAATATTTTTTAATTGCTTAAATAGTTAATGATCACATTCTGAACATAATAAGACTTGATCGATTCTATTTGATTCAGTTGGAATTTTAGTTGTAGCTCCTGAATGTCCAAAACATCATTGAAATCGATGGTTCCCGATTCGTAGCTTTTTATCAACATTTCCTCAGCTTTGCGTGATTGATTCAAATTCATTGTTTGTGTTTTGTAGCTGATCTCAGCAGATAACCTGTCCTTGAGGGCTTTGTCTAGCGCGGATTCCAGTTTGTTAAGTCGCTCCTGTTTCTCGGTTTGAATCTCAAGCTGCCTCAATTCGTTTTGGCGCGACTGAGACTTGTATTTCTTGTTGAAAATGGGTATCGCCAGGGATACCATTGGCATCAGGACGTCCTTTCCATTGTCGCTGAAATCCATTCCAGGTCTCTTTTCCACATAAATGTAATCCAGCCCGAAACCGATCATGGAGTTGCTCTCTTTTTGATTCAGAAGCTCTGATTGTTCAACAGACTCATACAGCTTATCGTATTTGATCAATTCAGGATGCAGGGACAAATCTGATAGGCTTACCGAGGTGATTTCAGAAGGAATTGACAATTCATCCACCACGCTGATTTCAACATCCTTGTCCCGATTCAAGAGCTTGTTCAGGAAGGTTTGTTCCGATAGATACTCCTGGGCAAGCACCTCTTTCAACTGCCTCAATTCATTTTTACGCATCTGCAAGCGCAACACATCAACAGCAGAGGCATTGCCGACTTCGACAGAGGTCAGTGCAAGTGTCTCATATGTCTGCAACAACTGTATATTTTGAGTAAGCACTTCCTGTTTTGCTTTGTTTGCGAATAGCCTGTAATAAGATTGAGAGACTGCTGCGAGCAACTGTCTTTTTGCAATGGCGATGTCTTCATATTTCGCATCGGCCAGGGAGCTCATGTAATTTTCTCTTGCCGTGATCGAACCAAACCAGGGGATCAT
Organism: uncultured Flavobacteriaceae bacterium; assembly: GCA_965365245.1. Lineage (GTDB taxonomy): Bacteria > Bacteroidota > Bacteroidia > Flavobacteriales > Flavobacteriaceae > Lutimonas. The sequence continues at coordinate 4,403 of CBDUAY010000057.1, forward strand.
TTGCCGGGCGGATATTTTGAATCGCTGAGCTCCGGTTCGCGTCTCCGGCTCACTCACAAAGTACCCGAAGCCCAATTCGGTATTGGGAACGGTATTCACCTCGTTTACCTTTTCAGAAACAATGCTGTATTGCAATTCAAATTTTTGAATCTCGGGGCTGTTTTCCATTGCCTCACGAATGAGGGTTTCGAGTTCCTGGGCATGTGCAAAGCAACATGTGAAAAACGCGATGCTCAATAAAATGAACTTTTTCATCTCGATACTCTTTTAAGTTGTGCTTCTTTTTTCCAACTGTACAGGACAGGTACCACGAACAGGGTAATCAAGGCGATTAGCATGCCTCCAAAACTCGGTATGGCCATAGGGATCATTATGTCGCTCCCGCGACCCGTCGAAGTGAGCACGGGGAGCAGGGCCAGAATTGTCGTGGCAGTGGTCATTAGACACGGGCGAATACGTTTTTGACCGGCTTCAATCACTGAGGCCCTCACCAATTCAACAGTTTTGGGCTTGTTTCTGTCAAAAGTCTGGTTCAAATAGGTCGCCATCACCACCCCGTCATCCGTGGCAATACCGAACAAGGCAATGAATCCAACCCATACAGCGACGCTGAGGTTAATTTTGTGCATTTGGAACAGATCGCGCAGGTTCTCTCCAAAAAAGCTGAAGTTAAGGAACCATTCCTGTCCATAAAACCAAATCATCATAAACCCTCCTGCAAAAGCCACGGCAATTCCAGTGAACACCATCAGTGAGGTAGTCACGGATCGGAATTGGAAATACAAGATCAGGAAAATGATCAACAGGGCAAGGGGCACTACGACACCCAGTGTTTTCTCAGCCCTCAGCTGGTTCTCATAGGTTCCTGTAAACTGGTAGTTGAGTCCTTTGGGCACGGTCAACTCGCCTGTTTGGATCTTTTTCTGAATCAGAGATTGGGCACTTTCGACAACATCCACTTCGGCGAATCCATCCAACTTGTCGAAGAGGACATAGCCTACCAGAAAGGTATCTTCACTTTTGATGACCTGAGGACCCTGTTCATATCGGATGCTGGCCAATTCCCCAAGCGGGACTGGTTTCCCCTTTTCAACCGGAACATAGATGTTCCTCAAGTCCTCTGGTTTGGCTCTGAGCTCTCTTGGGTAGCGGACCCGAATGCCATAGCGCTCCCTTCCCTCAACTGTCTGGGAGAGAACCATACCTCCAACTGCTACCTGGAGAACTTGCTGTACTTGATCTATTGAAATTCCGTAACGGGCCAGTTGCTCCCTGTTGATATCAATCAACATGTAAGGCTTGCCGACGATTCGGTCGGCGAATACGGCTTCTTCTTTAACCCCCTCAGAGTTTCTTAGTATGTCTTCAAGCTGAATCCCAAATGCCTCTATTTGTTTTAGATCCTGTCCTTTAATTTTGATTCCCATGGGTGCGCGCATACCGGTTTGGAGCATAACCAGACGGGTTTCTATGGGCTGAAGCTTAGGTGCCGAAGTGACTCCCGGAAGCCTGGTGACTTTTACTATTTCTTTCCAGATGTCATCAGGAGACTGGATATTGGGTCTCCAGTTTCTGTAATAATCTCCGTCTTTATCCGGTATCAGCATTTTGGAATCCACTTGGTGGAAATCCCTGTTGATTTGTTCTCGATACTTTAACGAATCCTCAATTGCATTGTTAGGGTTCATTACAAGGGAACCATCTTTGAGCAGAAACATACCATCGTCATTTACTTCAAATTTTTGGCGTTCTCTGTCTTCATTCAGCATATATTCCGGTTTGTACAGAATTACATTCTCATACATGGACAGTGGGGCAGGATCCAAAGCGGATTCTGTTCTTCCTGCTTTGCCAACGACGGTCTCAATCTCCGGAATGCTGGCCACAGCCATATCCAACTGTTGCAAAACCCGCTTGTTTTCTTCAACTCCCGCATGAGGCATCGAAGTTGGCATCAATAGAAAGGATCCCTCGTTGAGGGACGGCATGAACTCCTTGCCCGTGTTCCGCATGATCATAATTCCGAAAACCACGATGGCCGTCGGTAATGCCAGAAACAGCAATTTGTTTGCGAGTGCCCAATTCAAAATGCGAACATATTGTTTTCGAAACAAGGCAAAAACGCCCAAGAGTCCAAAACAAATAAGCCCGACAAAAATGAGATTCCAAAAGATGCTTTTGTCTAAACCCAAGGGTCTCCAGTAGGCTGCAAGGAGAAAAACAATGGCAAAAGCAGAGATCAGAATGTGAAGGGCATTTCCTCTTTCGGATGAGATCTTTCCTCTCAAACGCAGCAAGCCTGTACCTGCAAACGCTATAAGGACGAGGCCCAGGAGGTTGCCATAGACCAGGGCAACCGACCCGAGAATGGCCAAAGTGCCGTTCAGCACATAGCTAAATCCGGTTTCGAGTTTTCGTTTTTTGAAAATGAATGCCGCAAATGGAGGAATCAAAAACAATGCAACCAACAATGAGGCCACCAATGCCATGGTTTTGGTAAAAGCCAACGGACGGAACAGTTTTCCTTCCGCCCCGATCATCGTGAACACCGGAATGAAACTGATAATGGTCGTCATCACAGCAGTCAGGATGGCTCCTGAGACTTCCGACGTAGCTTTGAACACTACTTCGTTGATGGGCAGACCGTCATCGTTCTCATCAATGTGGCGAATTACATTTTCCGACAGGATCACGCCAACATCCACCATGGTTCCAATTGCAATGGCAATGCCCGAAAGGGCAACGATATTGGCATCTACACCAAAAATCTTCATCGATATGAAGACCATAAGAACGGCAACAGGCAACAGTCCTGATATCAAGGCTGAGGCCCGCAGGTTGAATACCATGATGACAATGACGAAAATGGTGATCAGAATCTCTAGGGTCAGGGCCTCATTTAGCGTTCCCAAGGTTTCATGAATAAGTTCCGTTCTGTCATAGAAAGGGACGATTGTCAGCTGAGAAATTCTCCCATCACTCAGTGTTTTCGTCGGCAAGCCTGTACTCAACTCTTTAATTTTGTCTTTGACGTTGTTGATGACTTCCATCGGATTGGCTCCATAACGCGCTACGACGACTCCTCCAACAACCTCGGCTCCTTCTTTGTCGAGAATCCCCCTGCGGGTTGCAGGTCCGTGTGTGACTCGGGCGATATCCTTGATGCGTATAGAGGTAAAATCTTCGGAGGTCACGACGGCATTTTCCAAATCAGACAAGGACTCGATATAGCCCAGGCCTCGAATGAGGTATTCGACCTGATTGATCTCCAGGGTCTGGGCCCCTATGTCCCTGTTGCTCAACCTAACCGCCTTTACCACTTCACTGAGGTCGATATTGTATTGCCTCATGAGTTCCGGATCAACATCGACCTGATATTCCAGAACGTACCCTCCAATGGATGACACCTCAGAGACTCCGGTTGCGGACGACAGCGCATATTTGACATAGAAATCCTGTATGCTTCTCAATTCCTGCAGATCCCATCCACCGGTAACTTTGCCCTCTTCATCACGACCTTCCAGGGTGTACCAATAGATTTGACCCAGACCTGTAGCATCGGGACCCAAGGAGGGATTTACTCCCTCAGGGAGCAAACCTGAGGGCAATGAATTCAGTTTTTCCAGAATCCTGCTGCGACTCCAGTAGAACTCAATCTCCTCTTCGAAAATGATATAAATGCTTGAAAAGCCGAACATGGAATTGCTGCGTATGGTCTTTACACCTGGAATGCCGAGAAGGGATGTCGTGAGCGGATACGTTATCTGGTCTTCAATGTCCTGGGGGGAGCGACCCTCCCATTTGGTGAAGACGATTTGCTGGTTTTCACCAATATCAGGAATGGCATCGACAGCTACCGGATCTTTTGGCAGGAAACCGGTGTCCCAATCAAATGGAGCATTGACAATGCCCCAGCCTACGAAGATTGCAAGTAGCAAAACGGCCACAAGCTTGTTCTCGATTAAAAATTTGATGCTCTTATTCAGCATGGAAAATGATTGTTAAACAGTTAGACGATATTATCAAAGTCGATAAATAGGCAAGCATCCCCATTCGAAGCGAATGCGGGCAAGCGGTCTGCTGTTTAAAATCAAATCAAATAGGACTCTACCAGCTTGTATATGCGGTGAGTGACCAGGGGAGGTCGATAAGCCAGGTAATCACTGGCATTTTCTTCAGATGCCTCAAAAAGGTCCAGGTAAGTGTATACAAATGAAATCAGGAAAACCTCTTGTGTCGTAGTTAATTTGTCAGAAGAGGATTTAAGTTCTGTCTGACCCTCCAGCAAAAGCTGCTCATCTTTGCAACAGTCTTTTTTCGAAATCGTACAACCCTCGTCTTTGGGTGGAGATTGCATCTCCATTCCGCAAGAATCCGGGGATTTGAAAAGAGAGGAATCCACAAGTGTATCCCCGCAATAGTGAGCCTCTACGGTAAAAGAAAGCGTAGACAGGACCACAATCAGGGCCATTACAATAGATGATATTTTTCGAAACAATTCTTTCATCTGCCAGGCAAAGCTAGGAAAAAATACTTTGAATTTCATTAAATATTTCTTAATTCAAGTAGATTCACGTGTCTGACTCAATAACAGTTTTTGACACCTAATATTGTGTGAATCAAGGAATTTGTGTTTCATCGGGCAATGCAAACGCCACATACTGATCCCCTGAAATGCTTCCGATCTTGCCTCCGCCACAGGCTATGACAAGGAACTGCTTTCCGTTGACCTCGTAAACGGCAGGAGTCGCATATCCGGGAGCAGGAAGCTTTGCCTCCCACAAGACCTCACCTGAGTCCTTGTCAAACGCCCTTATTTTTGAATCCTTGGTCGCGGCGATAAAGACCAGTCCACCTTTGGTCACGACCGGCCCTCCGTAATTCTCTGTTCCTGTCACGGGAATCCCCTTCGCGGTCAATTCCGGATATTCGCCCAACGGTACTTTCCAGAGCAGCTTGCCTGTATTCAAATTCACTGCGTTCAAGGTGCCCCAGGGAGGAGTGATCCCAGGGTATCCCTGGTCATCCAGGAAACGGTTGTAACCGGTCATCTGGTATTTGACCTCTGCCAAAATGCCATCCTGGGAGTGATCCGATGGAGGTTCTTTGTCTAACTTCTTCGGATCCGCACCTTTGGGTTCCGCATTCCCATTTATTTTTAATTCTTGCCCGGTCAAAAACTGAATCACCTCTGATTTGCTTTCAGGCTTTAAATGCGCAAAGGAAGGCATCATATTGATGCCGCTGTTCAGGATTTGCAGAATCTCCTCGGGCTTGTACTTGTTTCCGATGTCAACCAGCGAAGGGAAGGCCGCGCTATTGCCCTTCAAATCCATTCCGTGACAGGCAAAGCAGTGCGTGTCATAGACAGAGCGGCCAGGAGACTTCATGCTTCCGTCATCATCGGTTTGTCCCGGGGCATCCACCATGACCATGGACCAGGGAATTTCACTGCTGTTGACATAAAGAATCTGTGTCTCGGGATCAACTGCCGCTCCTCCCCATTCGCCACCTCCGTCAAATCCGGGAAAAATCCAGCTTCCGGCCTTGCTAGGTGGGGCGAACATCTCGTTGTGTTTGATTTGACGATATCTCTCCAGCATCACCTTGTGGGTCGAATCTGAAAGCTTCGTTACATCTTTCTCTTCGAAACGCTGGCGAGCAAAGGGTTCAGGTAGCTCAGGTATGGGCTGAGTAGGCCAGGGTTTTTCCCCGGGAAGAGCGTCCTGGCTGACGGGTGTTTCCACAATCTCGAACACCGGTTCACCCGTATTTCTGTCAAAGACGAAGATGTACCCTTGTTTTGTGATTTGTGCAACTGCTTCAATTTTTTTGCCATCCCGATTGAGATTGACAAGGTTGGGGTTTGCTGACAAGTCACGGTCCCAGAGGTCGTGGTGAACCGTTTGAAAATGCCAGATGTACTCTCCAGTGCTTGCGTCCAAAGCCACCAGTGAATTGGCAAAAAGATTCGACCCTTCACGATATCCTCCATAGAAATCTCCGGAGGCTGAGCCCGTAGGAACATAAACGATGCCTTTTTCGGGATCGAGCGACATGCCCGCCCAATTGTTGGCGCCTCCAAGTTTTTTATAGGCCTCGGGATCCGTCCAGGTTTCATAACCTTTTTCCCCGGGATGGGGTATGGTGTGAAAGATCCATTCTCTTTCACCCGTTACTACGTTGTAAGCCCGAATGTGACCCGGTGCTGCGTCGGCGGTTTCGGCAACCCTGGAACCGCTTATCAACAAATCGTCATAGATGATCGGAGGGCTGGTGCTGACAATGAAGGGTTGAGCACCTTCAAAATCCCTGTCGAGGCCCTGGGTCAGATCGATGGATCCGTCCTCTCCGAAAGAACGAACCGGTTTCCCGGACGAGGCATCAATCGCATAGATTTTATGCCCTACATTGTAGAATATTCTATCGCTTGTTCCTCGATCTGATTTCCAATGAGCAACGCCGCGATTTACTTTGTAGTAGCGCAGCGGTTCATCTTTGAGGGATTCATCTTCTGAAGCGGGATCAAATACCCATATCTCCTTTCCTGTATCTGCCTCGAGAGCCAAAAGCTTCATTCGCGGGGATGTGCCATAAAGAACTCCTTCGATGACAATTGGATTGCACTGGTTTTGAGACCTATTGAGGGAGTCTTTATCGCCCGAACTGTAAACCCAGGCTGCTTTGAGTTGAGAAACGTTTTGCTTCGTAATCTGATCGTTAGCGGAATAACGCATGGCGTCTTTGGTTCCAGCGTATGCTTTCCAGCCGGTGTAGTCGTGCTTTTCAACTCTTTGATTCGTACATCCGACAAGGAAACATGTGAGAATAATGCAAGTCAGCCATGTTTTCAATATAAAGGCGCCTGGAAAATGGTTCATTCTGTTTCGAGTTTGGTTTTGAAGATTCTCCCCGTCCAAATTAAGAATTTAATCTCAGCCTTCACCCGTTTTTCCTTATCTTGGATCAATGGAGATTCGCAGCGAAACAGAGCAAGTTTCTGACGTTTTGATCATCGGCGGCGGCCTGGCCGGACTGTGCTGTGCGATTCATTTGTCGGGTAAAGGTCTGTCTGTTGTATTAATCGAGAAAGAAGCCTATCCAAGGCACAAGGTCTGTGGAGAATATGTTTCCAACGAAACCCTTCCTTATCTGACTTCCCTGGGGATCGACCCGTTTGAACTTGGGGCTGTTCGCATAGACGAACTGGATTTCTCTGTTCCTGGCGTAGATTCCTTAAAAACGTCCTTACCTCTTGGTGGTTTTGGGATCAGCCGCTTTACGCTGGATCACGCTCTTTATGAAAAGGCGACGGAGAAAGGTGCTAAAATTATCCAGGATCAGGTTGAAAAGATTGATTTTGTGAAGGATAAGTTTCAAATAATCACTAAAAAGAGAAAGTCTTATTCAAGTCTGTTTGTGATTGGCGCTTATGGGAAAAGATCTGTTCTCGATAAAAAGCTGGACAGGGAGTTTATCAGTAAAAAGTCGTCTTATGTGGCGGTTAAGGCCCATTACAAAGGATATTTTCCTGAGAACCTTGTCGGATTGTACAATTTTGAGGGTGGGTATTGTGGTGTTTCCAATGTAGAAGGCAAGAAACTCAATGTTTGTTATATCGTCGATTATCGCGTATTTCAAAAATACAAAAGCATCGATCGCTTCCAGGAAGAAATGCTGAAAAGCAATAAGGATCTCAATGCAGTGCTCGAGACTTCAGAAATGGTTTTTGAAAAGCCCTTGAGCATCAGTCAGATATCCTTTGACACAAAAGAGCTCATAGTGGATCATGTGTTGATGTGCGGCGATAGCGCCGGCCTGATTCACCCCTTGTGCGGAAATGGGATGGGCATGGCCATTGGGGCGGCCCGATTAGTTTCTGATGCGATTTTATCTTATTTTAACGGAAAATTAAAAACAAGAGAAGAAGTGGAAAAGCAATACATTCAGCAATGGAACAAGAGTTTCAGATCGAGGCTTAGAACCGGACACGCGTTGGCCCTTCTTTTGAGAAATTATAAAACGACTTCAATTCTCCTGCCTTTTCTGCGAAGCTTTCCTGCGGTTCTGCGGCGCATAATAAGTGCTACACACGGTAAACCGGCCCTCGGGATATGATAGGACTAAAAGAAAGAAGCGATCAATTTGAAATTATGGACGACATGACCATGTCAGGGCCAGAATTGAGACGCACTCTTGATTTGCTCGCCTCAGTTAATTTGTGGCTGGGCGGGAACACCCTGACCCTGGACGGGGTCGAGAAAATGCTGAAACCGTCATCGAGGGAGAAAGTGATTCGAATTGTGGACCTGGGCTGTGGAAATGGCGACATGCTCAGAAAGCTCCATGACTTCGGGAAAAAGAAAGGATACAAATTTGAATTGCTGGGCATCGACGCGAATCCCGATTCCGTGGCTTACGCAAGGGAGCTTTCCGTTGGTATGGACAATGTGAATTTCTCAACGGTCAACATCTTCTCTTCAGAGTTCAAAGAAATGGATTACGACATAGCCATTGCCACCCTGTTCATGCACCATTTCAGCGACGAGGAAATTACAGACTTGATTTCCGGGATCAAGATGAAATCGCGGATCGGGTTGCTGGTCAATGACCTCCATCGAAGTGAACTGGCATATTCCTTGTTTTGGGTCATAAGCCTGTTTTTTGGAAATCATGTGGCCCGGAACGACGGCCTGGTCTCCATCCGCAAGGCCTTCCGTAGAGAGGATCTCGAGAAATACGCGCGACAAGTAAAAGGGAAAAGCAGCATTAAATGGAGGTGGGCTTTTCGTTATCAATGGATCATAACGAATCAATGACAAAGACAAGGATAATATCCGTAGGCCGGCAGCTTCCGCAGTACAGCCGCACAACCGATGAGGTCATTCCCTATATCCGGAAATGGATAAGTGGCCAGGAGGAGAGATTTCAGAGAAAGGTTATCAAGATATTCGAGAACGCGGGTGTGGACAAACGCTATTCCATCATGGATGCAGATGACGTGTTTGAGGCCACCTCATTTGAGGAGAAAAACGAACTCTATTTGCAGGAATCCGTCAAACTTGGAGAACAGGCCCTGACCAAAGCGCTAAAAAATGCCGAGCTTGCAGCGGATGAGATTGACTTCATCATCACCGTGAGCTGCACCGGGATCATGATTCCGTCACTTGACGCCTATCTGATCAACCGGATGGGCATGAAACAGGATATAGTGAGGCTCCCGGTTACCGAGATGGGTTGTGCCGCGGGTGTCTCAGGAATCATTTACGCCAATAATTTTTTAAAGGCAAACCCGGGGAAGAGGGCCGCTGTCGTGGCTGTTGAATCTCCGATGGCTACTTTTCAGCACGGAGACTTTTCCATGGTAAACATCGTAAGCGCAGCCATTTTCGGGGATGGTGCTGCTGCGGTGATTCTCAGCTCGGATCCAATGGATGCAAAAGAGGGCCCTGAAATAATCGACGAGGCGATGTATCACTTCTATGGAGCTGAGCATATGATGGGCTTCAAACTAAGAAACACCGGGCTTCAAATGATCCTGGACAAAACGGTTCCGGAGACTATTGCAGATCATTTTCCGATGATCATCAACCCGTTCCTGGAGCGCAATGGATTGACGATTGAAGACATAGATCACCTGATTTTTCATCCCGGCGGTAAAAAGATCGTTCGCACTGTAGAAGACCTTTTCGGGGTGCTGGGAAAAAGCATCGAAGATACCAAGGAGGTATTGAGGCTTTATGGCAACATGAGCAGCGTCACAGTTCTCTATGTCCTGGAGCGTTTTATGAACCGTAATCCGGCAAAAGGCGAAAAGGGTCTGATGCTCAGTTTCGGACCCGGGTTTTCAGCCCAAAGAATACTTTTGGAATGGTAGGAAAAGGTGAATTCAATAACAAATGGGCCCTTATCCTTGGAGGCTCCTCGGGACTGGGATTGGCCACGGCCAGGAAGCTGGCAGATCACGGCATGAACATCTGCATTGTCCATCGCAACCTGAGAAATGAAATGGAGGGGATTGAAGCCGAGTTCTCTGAGATTCGTGCCAGAGGTGTTTCGGTCGTCTCTTTTAACAAAGATGCTTGCCGGGAGGATCATGTGGAACAGGTGCTCGAGGATTTTAAAAAAGAACTTGGAGATCAGGGATCCGTGAAGGTATTGGTTCACAGCATCGCACGGGGAAACCTGAAACCACTCAGAGGAGAAGGGACGCAAAGACTCTCCAAAGCTGACTTTGCCCAGACCCTCGAGGCCATGGGAACCAGTCTTTACGATTGGAGCAGTCGCCTTCTTGAGGCAAAGTTGTTCTCTGGAAATGCCCGGATCATCAGCTTTACAAGTGAAGGAAACTCCAGGGTGTTTGAAGAGTACGGCGCTGTTTCTGCCTCGAAGTCGGTTCTTGAAAGCATTTCACGTCAGATGGCAGTGGAGTATGCCTCATTTGGTATTAATGTGAATTGCATTCAGGCCGGTGTCACTGACACACGTTCGTTGCGACTAATCCCCGGAAGTGACAAGCTGAAAGAGATTGCCATGCGGAGAAATCCCAAGAGAAGACTCACAACGCCGGAGGATGTCGCAAACGCGGTCTATCTGCTTTGCAGATCGGAGGCTGACTGGATAAATGGAACAACCATTGTGGTTGATGGAGGTGAACACTTGCGTTGATACCATGAAGAACAAAGATATTTTAGACATATTGCCCTACGAAGAACCTTTTCTTTTTGTCGATACTCTTGATGAGGTGACCGAAGAAGGGGTTAAAGGTTCGTGCCGGTATTCTGAAGACAGTGATTTTTACAGGGGGCATTTCAAGGATATGCCGGTTACGCCAGGCGTGATTTTAACCGAAACCATGGCCCAGATCGGCGTTGTCAGTTTAGGGATTTTTTTGTTGAAAGATAAGATGGATAATGGTTTTCCAAAGATTGCCATGACCTCGACGGCGATCGATTTTTTTATTCCGGTTTATCCGGGGGAAAAAGTTGAAGTCGTATCAAAAAAAGAGATTTGGAGATTTGGTAAGCTGAGATGCTTCGTGCAGATGTTCAATGAGAGGAAAGAACTGGTATGCAGAGGGAAAATCTCAGGAATGGTTCAGCTATGAAAAAGAAACGGGTTGTCATTACAGGTTTGGGTGTTGTATCGCCTAACGGGATCGGACTTTCAGATTTCCTCGATGGATTGCGCGAAGGCCGTTCCGGCATAAGGTTCTTTCAAAACCTGAAAGACTTGGGCTTCTCCTGCTGCATTGCCGGACAGCCCGAGGTTACTGAAGAAATGAAACTCAATTATCTCTCTCCTCTTCAATTGAGAAACTTCAACAGTTCAGGTATTCTCTATGGGTGCATGGCAGGTATTGATGCATGGAAAGATGCCGGACTGAAGATAGAACCTGAAGGTCCTGTCGATTTTGAGAGTGGAACCGTATTTGGAACCGGGACCTCTGGAGTGGACAAGTTCAGGGAAGGAATCTACCTGGTGGACCAGGGCAAAGTCAGAAGGCTTGGCAGCACCACCGTAGCTCAAACCATGGCAAGCGGTGTCAGCGCCTATCTAAGTGGGATTCTGGGCCTGGGCAACCAGGTTACTACCAACTCCTCTGCCTGCGCAACAGGCACGGAAGCCGTTCTTCTGGGTTATGAGCGAATACAAAATGGAAAGGCGAGCAGAATGCTCGTCGGAAGCTGCAGCGACCAT
>CBDUAY010000058.1:0-16097 GCA_965365245.1 uncultured Flavobacteriaceae bacterium
GGCTCCGTCATCTCTTTCAGCACCCTTTTTCGAATTGAAGGATCCTGAAGGCGTTCGGCCCATTTCTCATAGCCTCCTTCCTGAACCCAGGGAGGCATCGCCGCATCCAGACCCGTTGCACCGGCGGTGTAATTGTACATATCCGTTGTGATGTGAAGACCGGCATTTCGCGCTGAGTCGATTTTGGCGGTCACCAAATCAAACTTCTCCCAATTTACCTTGCCGCTTTGCTTGAGATGGTAAACTTCGGCTCGAATGTCAGCCTGGTCTGCTATCCGCAGAAGCTCATCCAGGCTCTCCAAAAGCCTGACACCCTCGCTTCTTATGTGAGAGATGTACATGCCGTCATATTCAGAGGCTACTTTGCAAATCTCAATCAGTTCCTCTGTGGTCGAGTAAAAAGCAGGAGCATAGATGAGCGACGAGCCTATTCCAAGGGCACCCTCTTCCATGGCCTGTCGAACCATGGTTTTCATTTCTTCGAGTTCTTCATCGGTCGCCTCACGGTCTTCGTAACCTACCGTGTTGACTCGGAGAGTAGTGGCGCCAATGAAGGAAGCCACATTTGTGGAAACTCCTTTGCGCTCCAAATATTCCAGGTATTCATTCAGTGTAGTCCACTCGATGTCGTATTTGATGTCTCCCTGCTGTTTGGCAAACAGCTCCTTTATTTCAGGATTGAGCGGTCCCATGGACATGCCTTCTCCAAAAACCTCCAGGGTGACTCCCTGTCGGATGTCACTCTGAGAATTGCCATCGGCTATAAGATCCTCAATGGCCCAGCTCAACATGTTGATGAATCCGGGAGAAACAACCAGGCCCGATGCGTCTATTTCCTGATCTGCAGTCGCATCTCCAAGGTTACCCAGGGCGGCAATGGTGTCTCCATTAAGGGCCACATCCCCTTTATATCCTGGCGAGCCTGTCCCGTCAATGATGAACCCGTTTCGAATTACGGTCTCATAATGTGGTTTGGGTTTGCATTGGAGAAAAAGGAGGAAAATAAGGACAAAGGCGGATAATAGATTTATTCTCATAAAGGATCGTATTGAGGGCGCAGGGTGGCGCAGTACTAAAATACGAAAATTAAGAGGAGCCTCGTCGGATTCCGTCTAGAATAAGATCAAGAGCCCATTCCAAAAGCTCATTGGTTTCATCATTGTCCAGTTCGCAAACGTCTTTGCAAACTAGTAAAGCATCAATGCCCATCAGCAGAGTTGAAATATGAATCAATCTGGTGAGATCCTTTTTGTTTAAAAATTTCTCAAACGGTTTCAAAGCTAATTTAAGCGCTTCCACTCTTCGAGCGCCTCGAAGCTTTTTCTTTGAAATGATCGATTCTTTTAAAGTAACGCTGAGATATCTTCGGAAGACAAGTTCATGTTCTTGAGATATTGTGTTATAGTGCCGTTGCAATGCATGCAAGGTTTCCTCCAAGTCTAAGCCGTGAACTTCTTTCTCCAGCTCCTCTGGTCGAAGAAAGTGAGTATGAAGCAGAGCTTCTGTGGTTAACAATTCTATGTTGGAGAAGTATCGGTATATCGTTGCCCTTGAGATCCCAGCGTGTTCGGCCACCTTTTCAAGGGTGATTCGGGATTTTTTATTCAGCAGCATCTGAGCCGATTTGAGTATATCTGAGCGAGTTTGGAGCTTTTGATTGACTCGGCCTTCTTTTAGAAATTGATTTTTCATGAGACAAATATCTCATAAAATTTGGAATTGACAAAAAAAGAATATAGATTTGTGAGACAAAAATCTCATAAAATGAATAAATCAACGAAATGGGTGATCGGACACCAGATCACTCCAAAAGAGACCACTGGAGACTATGATTTGGTAATCGGAGAGACTCCAGCACATGTGCCTGGGCCGCCACCTCATTATCACAATAATTATTCTGAGGTCTTTTTAGTCGTAGAAGGCGAAATGGATTTTGTTATAAATGGTGAACCGAGAAAAGTTGTTGCCGGCGAATCAGTGGACTTTCCTCCAGGAACATTACACACTTTTGGCAACAATTCGGATGCCACATGCAAATGGGTCAACATTCACAGTCCGAAAGGGTTTATGCAATTTTTTGATCAGATGGGCGTGTCCACAGAAGAGGATAAAGCATTTGAGAAGTCAATTGACGACCAATTGATTCAAAAAGTTATTCAACACGCATCTGAATTTGACATGGTAATCACCACGGAAGTTCCTCACCCAAGTGAATGAACCTCGAATTCGATTCGGTGTCATTCAGGACCAAATCGACGATAGTTTTAGCTCCTTCCTCGATGCTCAAAGTGGCTGCATCCGTACCCATGTCGGTCTTGACCCAACCCGGATGCGCAGAATTTACACGGATGCCATCTGCTCTCAGCGCTCCTGCCAGATGTATGGTAAAAGCGTTTACCGCTGCTTTTGAGGCATTGTATGCGAAAGGAGTTCCAGAGGGACCTTCCGCTTCTCTTTCGATCGCCAAATCAAGTGAGCCCAGAATGCTCGAGACGTTTACGATTCGTCCGTTTTCGCTTTTTTTCAGCAGAGGAACCAGGCGTTGGGTCAAATCCACCAGGCCAAAGAAGTTCGTTTCAAAGGTCTCCCTGAGTATGGGAGTCGCGACTCCCAGGACGGTGCTGCTTCCCAGCCCTTCTTCTCGATGGAGTATCCCGGCGTTGTTCACCAGAACATCGAGGTGATCGTATTTCTTCTCCAGCTCACTGACTGCCTTTGCAATGCTTTCGGATTTTGAAACATCAATTTCGAGGAGTTCAACTTCTAAACCTTCCTTTTTCAACTCAGACACTGCTTTCAGCCCTCTTTCACGGTTTCTTGCGCCAAGTATGACATCCATGCCGCTTTTAGCCAATACCCTGACTATTTCAAAGCCTATGCCCTTGTTCGCTCCCGTTACTAATGCTATTTCATTCATTTCTTCAACATTAAAAGTTTATTTCAGTTTGAGTCGCAGCAAATAACTGTCTGCAGTCATGTAAAGCGCTGACTTGTCTTCATTAAATGCGCAGTTCGCTGTTGCTTCTCCTGTCTTGATGGTGCCTAAATGCCCACCTTCCGGAGAGAAAACCCATACGCCACCGGGCCCCGTTGCAAAGATATTTCCCTTGTCATCAACCTTGAGACCATCGGGCAACCCCGGAGCCTTCTGCACCCATTCCGTAACATCGAAGAAGACTTTTTTGCTTTGGATTGCGCCTTGTTCATCCAGTTCATAAGCCATCCAAATTGCCTTTTCCGGATCGGAATTGGCCACATACAAGGTTTTCTCATCGGGCGAAAGAGCCAGGCCGTTGGGTCGGCTGAGTTCATCCGTGAGAAGCGTGATCTCTCCTTGTGGAGTCACCCTGTAAACCCCCTGGAAAGGGATTTCTTTTTCAGGATCTTCCATACCTCCTGGCAGGCCGTAAGGCGGATCCGTAAAATAAAGGTTGCCTGCCCGATCGAAGATCAGGTCATTGGGGCTGTTGAATCGTTTGTCTTCGAATGACTCGACCAGAAATTCATATTTGGGTTCAGGCTTTGAGAGCTCAGCTTTCATTACAGAGACTGCCCGGTTTCCATGCTGGCAAAGAACGAGCTCTCCCTGGTTGTTCAGCGTGAGTCCGTTTGAACCCGGTTCGCTTCCGGCGAAGTTCTCCCCGGTAAAGCCCGAGGGTGTCAAATAAACGCCGGCTCCCTCTTCTTCCGACCAGGAATAAATCGTGTTTTTGGGAACATCAGAGAAAATCAGCATTTTTTGTTTGGCAAGCCACAAGGGCCCTTCAGACCAGCTATAGCCTTCAGCGAGGACTTCAATTGGCGCTTCGACATTTAAGACCATTTCAAGTTGCTGATCGATGACTTCTATGCTTCCTTTTGAAGGAAGGCTGGATTCGGCTTGAGATTCAGTCTCCATAGGTTGCTTTTTCTTGCAGCTCCATATTGCAGCTAACACAAGTAGGATAAGGGTGATTTTCTTCATAAAATATCAATGAGTTCAACAGGAAACTCAAAGGTAAAACAATTCTGACCAAATAAGGTCCTGGCGGATTCTTCAGGCTTGAGACTTCAAAAAGTCGATCACACTCGAGATATCCTTGGCCTCAAAAAATTTCGGATCATCGATTTTGACGTCTACTTTCTCGTACTCCCAGGTGGTGTGGTAAGGCACATGAGCGGCATATCCACCGAGTTCGAGCACCGGCAGTATATCTGACTTGATGGAATTTCCGATCATCAAAAAATGTTCGGGTCGACAATCCAGGTGTTTGAGCAGCTTCTTGTAGTCAGAGATCTTTTTGTCACTCATGATCTCGATGTGATGGAAGTGTTTTTCCAAACCCGATTTAATCAGTTTGCGTTCCTGGTCGAGCAGGTCTCCCTTTGTGGCCATCACGAGCCGGTAGTCACCATTGAGACTCTGGAGAATCTCTTCGACACCATCAAATACCTCAACGGGTTTATTGAGCATCTCCCGGCCAAGCCCGACTGCCTTGTTGACCAACTTCATGTCAGCTTTATTGTCGGTCACACGGCCGATCGTCTCCACCATGCTGAGGATAAAGCTCTTTACCCCGTACCCATACAGCTCGAGGTTATCCATCTCTGTTCTAAACAACTCTTTTGCAACGGTATGATGTGGCAGGTAATCTTCGAGGAGCGAACAGAAACGGTTCTCCATTTCCCTGAAATAGGGCTCATTGACCCAAAGGGTGTCGTCCGCGTCAAAGGCAATGACTTTAATGTTTTTCATAGTATCAAATATCCGAAATTAACAGGTCTCAATCCAGGAGATTTATGCGTTCATAACGTTCAAGCAGCATAAGATTCGGGCGGATTTCCATCACGTAAAAACAATTTCTCTGAACAAAAGTTCCCTCCAGCATGCTGTTCAGGGCGAAATACTTGATCCCGTTCAACTCTTGGAACATCTCCTCGTGCATGTGCCCGTTGAGAACCGCAAGAACTTTTCCCGACGATTCCAGGGCCTCCCTGACGTCCATGTGATTCACAACATGATAGGAATGCCCGTTTTTGACATAGGCATACAGAGGGTGATGTATAAAGATGACACAAGGGAAGGGACTACTTTCAAGTGTTTTCTCCAGCCATTTCAATTCCCGTGGGGGAATCCAGGGTTGTTGCCAGTCACCACCCTTCCTGAAAAAATGATCCTTTCCAGCCTCGTCAAAATTGGCGTCAAGCACGATGAATCGGAGCGAATTCAGATCGAAGCTGTAGTGCCCTGAAACGGGTTCGATCCCTTCGTGATCAATCCCCGAATTTTCAGCGATTTGCAAAAATTGTTTCTTGGTGATGCTGTCCAGGTCGTGATTTCCCAAACAATGAAACCGGGGTCCCTCAAATTTTGAAAATTCATGCTCCATTTTTTTCAGGTAGTCCAGCGTTGACTCCTCATTTGGAACCAGGTCTTCGTCCTTGAAATCACCCAGATGCATTGCGAAATCACAATCGAGTTGATTGACAGTTTTCACAAATTCCTCCATTTTGAGCAACGCATCCGCATAGCACTTGTCGTCCAGGTCATCCTTGAGCGCATAGTGCGAGTCGGTTGCCAGGGCGATGCGACATGACTGTTGAACCCCAGATTCTTCTAAAGGAAACTCAAAGCTGGTTTTACTCAAAAAGGGCATATCCGGGTTCATTTGTAGCAGGGTTTAAACAAGTCAATATATAAACGGAATGATCCTGTATCTGACCCGATCGGTGTATTCTGACCACAAGGCCCCATATTTTGCGGCGCAACGTTTGTCGTCATCCCGTTCCCGCGGGAACAAGAGTGCGATGTAATAGATTGGGTAGAGCCAGGGGAGCCAGGAACCATGAAGAGAGACAGCCAGGGCGATTCCCGTACCCATCAGGACCTCACCCAGGTAATTAACGTGTCGGCTGATCCCCCAAAATCCGTTGACAAGCAAGGTTTGTTTGCCGTTGCTGATCGTTTCGGGCTGGATTCCTAAAAAGGAACGTTCGGGACTCGTCTTAAAATAAAACTTCTGCATGTTCGCTCCGCGCGCCAGAGACCATCCCGCAAAAAAGATCAGTACGGACCCCCAGATCAACCAGGCAGGGGTTTCGGCTACCGTGCTATCGGCAGTTGACCAAAGAGGAATGGCATAAAAATAGGGGTAGAAAACCAGGCATCCCCAACCCAATTTGAAACCGACCTTCTCGGCAAAAAGATCGTAGGTATAGAGATGGATGCGTTCAAATGTGAGATAATCAAAAACAAACCAGCTGAGCATAAGAGCACAGAAAAAGAAGCCCGGGGAGCTTTGATCCCCGAATTTCATGTAATGATGTGCGTAGAAACTGACCACATGAAGCTCAAGCATGACAGCGCCAATGAGGTACAACCACATCTTGGCGTCAATGCGGCCGTTCAAGTACTGAGGGTTCTCAAGCCTTCCGAGAAAGAGATCCGACAGCAAAGACGCACCTGTGGATGGATAGGGCAGCACGGCGACAAGTGTATACACTATTCCCATGACGAAGGCCCCTGCCAAGCTGTACCATCTAACCTCGTACAGCCAGTCAAAGGGCACCCAATTCATGTATCCGAACAGGAACCAAAGCCCGAGAGAAACAAGCAGCACCCGCATTCCATTCAGCCTGTATCTGAGAAGCTCTCCTGTTTTTGAATCCCTGACATATCCCTGTACCCATTTGCCGGGCAAAACATAATGTAGCATCGTGATAAGCAGGTATATGATCCAGGGTGTTAAAAATCCGAGTAAAGGTTTCATGATGATTCGATTAATTGAGATTTAGATTGTTCTATTTCAAGTCTTTCGTGTTATTGTGCATGATGTGAATCGCTTTTCTCCTGGGGAGAAGGCGACTCATGATAAATTTAGCAAAGCGGTTGAAAGATCCGGGTGTCAGGGTAGGAGACGATCCCAGGGCCTCGAGGGTTTCCTTCACCACCTCATTTGGATCCAGGGTTCCGGGAGCATCCTTTTCGCTCGCGGAATTCATGTATCCGGGCGTCCTGACAGCACCGGCCACACAGGCCAGTACGTCAACATTCAGGTCCTTCAGCTCATGCCAGAGACCTTCGGCCAGTATGGTGTTGAATGATTTACTGGCGGCATAGGTTGCAATTTTTGGACTTCCCTGGATGCCGGAAAGCGAAGACATCAGGATGATCCCGCCTTTTTTCCTTTCGATCATGGAGTCTGTCATGGTTTTGATCAGTAGAAGCGGAGTTTGAATATTTACAGAAACGATGTTTTCCAAATCCGCAATAGGAACGTCTTTAAAATATCCGATTGGAGAATAAGCCGCATTGTATACCAGGAGACCTATTTCTTTGTCCAGACTTGAAATGAGGTCACGAACCGAAGATGAATTCCCCAGATCAACGATGTGTTCCTCCACTTGTATTGAATAGCGCGAGACAAGACCCCGGGCGAGTTCAGACAATACTTTTTCTCTGCGGGCAATCAGGATCAGGTTCAACCCTCTCTCGGCAAGGGCCTCTGAAAAGGCGGCGCCTATGCCTTCGGAAGCACCTGCGACCAATGCCCAGGATCCGTATTTTTCTTTGAAAAGGTCAGTCTTACTCATCAATATGGACCGCGAATTTGCTTTAGAACTCTCTTGTCAAAAAAATCCTTGAGGCGACTGTGGAGCTCCGGGGATAACTCTGGGAGGTCTGATGTTTTTGCATTTGCGATGGCCTGTTCAGCCGAAGACGCCCCCGGGATAACAGAGCTTACAACAGGATGATCTAGTATCCAGCGCAATGCGAATTCAACCATGCTCATGCCGGAAGGAAGATAATGGCTTTTGATTTGGTCGACGAGTTCAAGCCCTTTTTCAAAAGGCAGACCCGAAAAGGTCTCACCTACATTGAAGGCCTCTCCGTCTCGATTGTAATTTCTGTGATCATTTTCACTGAAAACGGATTTTCTATTGAACTTTCCAGACAACAATCCGCTGGCCAGAGGCAACCGCACAACAAGACCCACCCCTCGGCTTTCGGCCTCCTCAAAGAATTCCTCACCGTAGTGCTGTCGGAAAACATTGAAAATGATCTGAAGCGATACCAGACCTTCCTGCTTCATGCACAGGAGCCCTTCTCTTTTGGTCTCCACGCTGGCTCCAAAACCACTGATAAGACCCTCCTTTTGAAGTTTGCGCAAGTCGTCAAAAATATCGCCGCGCTCGAGGACCTCTTCAGGGATGCAGTGGAGCTGGACCAGATCCAGGGAAGAAACCCCGAGTCGTTCGAGGGAACCTTCGACTCCTTTTCTCAAGGAGGCTTCGGTGTAATTGTCTGGATAAACGCCTTCTCCCTGCCCAAACTTGGTGATCACTCTAACGGGCGTTTCAATCTCTTTCAGAAACCTCCCAAGCACTTTCTCACTTCTTCCTCCACCATAAACATCAGCTGTGTCAAACAAGGTGACTCCCGAATCGAGTGCAGCTCTCAAAATAGACATGGCCTTATCCTCGTTCGGGGTGTTTCCCCAATCCCCTCCCAGCTGCCAGCAGCCCAGGCCGATTTCACTTACCCTGAATCCGTTTTTCCCAAGTGTTCGATATTTCATTTTAAACCGTATTAAATAAAGGTTTTAACATGCTTAGCACGTGATTAAATTTAGGGGTTTCTTCTCAATTAACCCGATGAAAGTCGTACTTTTGCCAAAAATTCAAACAGATATGGATAAGAAGAAAAGAGTGACGTTTGACGTGCTCATTGAAATCCCAAAAGGAAGCAGAAACAAATACGAATACGATTTTGTGCTGCACAAGATCCGTTTTGACAGAACCCTGTTCTCCTCCATGATGTATCCCGGTGATTACGGTTTCGTTCCTGAGACCCTCGCCCTTGACAAGGATCCTCTTGACGTATTGGTTTTGTGCACCGAACCCACCTATCCCATGGTGGTGGTGGAAGTGAGCCCGATCGGTGTATTTCATATGACTGATGAAAAGGGTCCCGATGAAAAGCTGATCTGCGTGCCGGTAAGTGATCCGGTGTACAGCAAAAGAAAAGACATCTCTGATTTGAATCCACATCGTTTGAAAGAGATCGAGCACTTTTTCCAGGTATACAAAGACCTGGAAGAGAAGAAAGTCGACGTCGGAGGTTGGGGTGACGCCAAGGAGGCCATTCAAATCTATCACGAGTGCGTAAAACGCTACGATGAAAGCGAGCACAAGAAAAAGAGAACCTTTACCATCTAAACCTGACCCTCAACCTAAGCAGGCCAGAGTCAATATTTTATGAGAGCCGGTATCCGGGATGCCGGTTTTTTTAATCTGACAATATTGCTTACTTTTGGCCGTCAAAATCAGAATCATTTAACATAATAACTCTATAAAATGGAATTAATCGTAAGTTATTTACCCTTGTTCGGAGTCATTGCTTTGGCATTTGTATTCATCAAGAACGCGTGGGTAAGCAAACAAGAAGTGGGAGATGAGAAAATGGCTCGCATCGCGAAGAACATTGCAGACGGTGCAATGTCCTTTTTGAAGGCGGAGTACAAGATCTTGTCAATTTTCGTGGTTGCTGTTGCTATTTTGCTTTACTTCAAAGGAACTTCCGAAGCCGGTTCAAACGGTATGGTTGCACTTTCGTTTGTAATCGGTGCAATTTGTTCTGCTTTGGCTGGTTTTATCGGCATGAGAGTCGCTACCAAGGCTAACGTGCGTACTACTCACGCAGCTAGAAAATCTTTGGGAACTGCACTTGAGGTAGCTTTCGCCGGAGGATCTGTCATGGGTCTTGGCGTTGTCGGTCTCGGAGTACTTGGTCTTAGCGGACTGTTTATGATCTACCAGTCGATCTGGCCGGGAGCTGAGAACCTGCCAATGGTTCTCAATGTGCTTTCAGGATTTTCACTGGGAGCCTCTTCCATTGCGCTCTTTGCACGTGTAGGTGGAGGAATTTACACGAAGGCCGCGGACGTGGGAGCTGACCTCGTAGGTAAGGTTGAAGCTGGAATTCCTGAAGACCACCCGCTGAACCCTGCAACAATTGCTGACAACGTAGGAGACAACGTAGGAGATGTCGCAGGTATGGGAGCTGACCTTTTCGAGTCATATGTCGGCTCAATCATCGGAACCATGGTGCTTGGGGCTCTTATTGTGACCCCTGGATATGATGGCTTGGGTGCCGTTTACCTGCCACTCACGCTTGCTGCTGTAGGTATCATCATGTCGATCCTGGGAACTCTTTTTGTAAAAGTAAAAGAAGGAGGCAGCCCACATAAAGCATTGAACCTCGGAGAATTCGGATCCGGATTCCTGATGGTTGTCGCTTCCTATTTCATAATCACCGCTATGATTCCCGAGAGCGTCGAAGGCTTGCCTTTCGGAGCCATGGGTGTGTTCTACGCAACGCTTGCCGGACTGATTGCAGGATTCCTGGTCGGAAAGATAACCGAATACTACACAGGCACAGGTACCAAACCTGTGAACTCGATCGTTCGTCAGTCGGAAACAGGATCTGCAACGAATATCATTGCAGGCCTTGGAGTTGGGATGATGTCTACGGCTATTCCGATTCTTCTGATCGCCGTGGCGATTATTGTTTCACATCATTTCGCAGGTCTTTACGGTATCGCAATTGCAGCGGTAGGGATGCTTGCCAATACAGGGATTCAATTGGCCGTTGACGCATACGGACCAATCTCTGACAATGCCGGAGGAATTGCCGAAATGGCTGAGCTTCCTAAAGAGGTGCGCGAAAGAACAGATAAACTGGATGCAGTAGGGAACACCACTGCTGCCATCGGTAAAGGATTTGCCATTGCGTCTGCTGCGCTAACGGCACTTGCGCTTTTTGCTGCGTTCATGAAAACAGCTAACGTTACTGCCATCGACGTGTCACAGCCGAACATTATGGCCGGATTGCTGATCGGAGCCATGCTTCCTTTTGTCTTCAGCGCACTCTCGATGAATGCTGTTGGACGAGCTGCCATGGCAATGATTGAAGAGGTCCGTCGTCAGTTCAGGGACATTCCTGCCCTGCATGCGGCTCTTGAAGTGATGCGCAAGTATGATTCGGACATGTCTAAAGCAAGCGTTGAGGATCGCAAGATCTTTGATGCGGCTGATGGTGTTGCAGAATACGAAAAATGTGTGGAGATTTCAACTAAGGCTTCGATCAGGGAGATGGTTCTGCCCGGACTTCTGGCGATTGCCGTTCCTGTGCTGATCGGATTTGTCGGAGGGGCAGAGATGCTCGGAGGACTCCTAGCCGGTGTAACTTCGGCAGGTGTGCTCATGGCGATTTTCCAATCCAATGCGGGAGGAGCCTGGGACAATGCAAAGAAAATGATCGAGGAGCAGGGAAGAAAAGGAACCCCGGCACACAAAGCCGCTGTTGTTGGAGATACCGTTGGAGATCCTTTCAAGGATACATCGGGTCCTTCATTGAACATCCTCTTGAAGCTCATGTCTGTCGTGGCCCTGGTGATCGCGCCAAGCATCGCCTTGGACATCGAAGAAGTAGCGGCCTACAATGAGAACAAAATTGAAACGGCTGCCCTTGTGGAAGTAGTGGAGGTTCAGGTTTCTGATGAGTCGACCCTGGAGCTTAAAAGCGAGGAGATCGTAATCGTTGAGGAGACAGAATCAACTGAGGCAGCAGTATCCGCTGAGGCAGCTGATGCGCCGAAATCTGCAGAAGAGAAAGAATAACAATCTCAACTTGTTATAGCTAAATGCGAACTTCACTCGAGGTTCGCATTTCTTGTTTAAGGACCTTCCTATTTTCACTCGAAATCTTGTTTTTTAGCCCGTTTTTCGTTAACTTGAAGTGTTTTGCTGAAGAGAAATGAAGATGGGTCATGAAAATTGCAAAGGGTTTTGAGGATTTCGTATCGCTTGATACGAAAAAGTCCTTGTGGGAACAGTTCCATACCGTTGCTCCGCTTGTGGTAATTGGTACGAAGGAAGAGAATGGTTTTGATCTCGCGCCCAAGCACATGGTGACACCAATCGGATTCTCGAATTATTTCGCATTTGTTTGCACCCCCCGACATCGAACCTACCACAACATCAATAGAGAGGAAAAGTTTTCAGTCAGCTATGTGAGGCCCGACCAGATTCTGATGTCCTCCATCGCGGCGATGCCGCGCTGTTCTGTGGAGGATTATCCGCAGGACGTGATTGAGCATATTCCGACGGTCACTTCAGAAGACGGTGAGAGCATATTTGTAGCGGATTCCTATCTCTATTTGGAATGCAAATTACACAGGATTTTTGATGGTTTTGACGACTACAGCATCATAACGGGTACTGTAGAAAAGGCCTTTGTGCACAAGGACTTTAAGATTCATTCCGATAAGGGGGAACAAGGGCAGATTTATAAAAATCCTCTCCTGGTTTATGTGGCCCAGGGCAGGTTTGCCGAAATCCGTGAGACGATGGCTTATCCCTATCCCAAGGATTTTGAACGATGAAGATTCTTACTCGGCGTGCGTATGAAAGACATGGCCCGACATATTCAAGAATACCTCCAGGAAAGGAGACCCGAGATGGTCGAATTTTTAAAGCGTCTTGTGCGGTTTGAAACCCCCTCCCGGGATCCTGAGGCACAAACTCCGATACTGGCTTTCATAGGAGAAAAGTTGAAGGACCTGTCCTATAAGGTCAATTTGTATCCGGGAAAAGAGACAGGAGGCTTTCTTATGGCCATGCCACTGAACAGAAAGAAGGGGGCACCCCTTCAACTGCTGATTGGTCATTGCGATACGGTTTGGAAAAAAAACACCCTGAGCGAGATGCCAATTGCCGAAGATGAAAACAGGCTTTCAGGACCCGGCATATTTGACATGAAAGCCGGTTTGACCCAGATGATCTTTACTCTGCAGACGATTCGGGACCTCGGCCTCGAGCTTGATGTGACTCCTGTGCTGCTAATCAATTCGGATGAGGAAATAGGAAGCCACGAGTCGACCTCAGCGATCAGAAAGCTTGCCAGGATCGCTGACAGGGCCCTTGTTTTGGAGCCCCCATTGGGATTGGGTGGCAAACTCAAGACCGAGCGCAAAGGAATAGGTCGTTTTACAGTGACAGTTCGCGGCAAGCCAGCGCATGCCGGCCTGAATCCCGACAAGGGAGTAAGCGCCATCGTCGAGCTTTCCTACCAAATACAACACCTTTTCAGTCTCAATGATTTTGAGAAGGGGGTTACGGTGAATGTTGGCATGATACAGGGCGGTTCCTCGGCCAACGTGATTGCCGAAGAAAGCCGTGCCGTTGTCGATGTCAGGGTCAGAAATTTGGAAGATGCCCGCAGGATTGAAAAGGAGATCTTGTCACTCAAGCCGAAGCAGGAAGAAAGTGAGGTCCACGTGGAGGGCTATTTCGGCCGCCCTCCTATGGAGAGAACACCCAGAAACAGGAGACTCTGGAGCCTGGCCAGGGATATGGGGGACCTTTTGGGCCTCGAACTGGAGGAAGCTGCAGCGGGAGGAGGATCTGATGGAAACACAACCAGTCAATACACGGCAACGCTGGATGGGCTCGGAACCACGGGGGACGGAGCCCATGCACGCCACGAGCATATTGTCACGGAAAAACTTGTTGAGAGAACCGCCCTCTTGACCTTACTGGTAATCGCTAAATCCCTTGAGGACGAAAGCAGCTCTAAAATACGGAACGAGCAGAAAGAAGAAGGTGCCATGAAACAGATAGAGGGATTGAAATAGATAGGGGGATTGAAATAGAAAGAGTGAATCAGAGTAATAAATCAAAAACTTAAGAAGGAGGAGGATGAATTCAAGGTACATTTTTACGTCAATGCTTAGGATATCCGATCTGGATCAGCAACCCTTTGAGGTGGAGAGATTGGATAAGATAAAATGGAAAACGGGAGATTATGTGGTGGGTAGAATCACCGATCCCGGATCGGATAAAATACAGATCGAGCTTATCAACGGCCGCATGCGGAGCATCATGAAGGAAGATCTCGTGGTGGGTGCCCTGGGTGATCGCTATGCGACCCTGGAGGCCACGGGCAGCTGGCGTGATGTTGAAGAAGACGGGCGCATGCATTTGCTGACCGGAGCCGGGCTGTTTGGGAAGTGCACCTCGAAATCGGTGCACATGCCGAATCTTATCGAGATCGAATATGTGGGTCATGCAGTGAGAGACGGCAAAGTTTGCAAAATGGATGACTATGTCAAAACATCAGCCTATTCGAAGTTTGACATTCCGGTGGTGCTCCTGGTGGGTACTTCCATGTCCGCGGGCAAGACAACCGTGGCACGGATTATTGTAAATCTTCTCAAACGAGCCGGACTGAATATTGTAGCCGGGAAACTCACAGGAGCCAGCAGGTACCGCGACACACTTTCATTGAAGGACGTAGGGGCCAATCATATTTTTGACTTTGTCGATGCGGGCATGCCTTCGTCCATATATCCCCGTGAGAAGTACAGAAAGAAGTTAATCAATCTTCTGAGTCGCATTAACCGCGTTGGTGGAGACGTTGCCGTAATTGAGCTGGGGGCCTCCCCCTTGGAGCCCTACAATGGCGACGTTGCATTCGAGGAATTGAAACCCAGTGTGAAATGCACGGTCCTTTGTGCTTCTGACCCTTATGCTGTTCTCGGTGTGATGAAGAGTTTTAAAATTACTCCCGACGTTGTCAGTGGTATTGCAACCAATACCTTTGCCGGAGCAGAGCTGATTGAAAAGTTAACCGGGGTAAGAGCCCTGAACCTCATTGACCCCAAAACTTCCGTCGAGCTCAAAACCATCCTCAGTGAAAAGCTGCAACTGGACCTGAACCCAAAAGTAGCAGAGCCTCAACTGTGAATTGCCTCAATCGTAAAGAAGGTATTTTTCCCTTTTTGATTTGAATGCACCGAGGTCTTCCTGCCATTTATCACGGATCGAATCGGTTGAAAGCCCTTTTTCTATATTTTCCCGGAGGTCAGTCGTGCCGGCAAGCTTGACGAAAAAATCATTGAAGAACAAATCTTTCTCCTTGTGATTCTGATAGGCCTCGATCAGCCATTCCAGGTTGAGCTCAGCCAGACGTTCTGTATTCTGGAGATTGCGTCCAAAGCATTTTTTCCCCTGGTGCTTCGGGTATTTGGCGCCGAAATTCGGCTCTGGCGTGAAGGCATAGGGAAAGAGGGTCTCCGGGAGTTCCGGTGAGCCAAATATCTGGAACTGTTGCTCAGTCCCGCGTCCGCAACTGATCGTCGTTCCCTCGAAGAAGCAGAGGCTGGGATACAAGTTGATTGCCTTCTCGTTGGGCAGGTTGGGCGATGGTTTGATTGGGAGCATGTAGGGTGTTTTGTGGTCATAGCCTTCAAGCTCAATCACCTTCAGTTCGCATTGAATACCCTTGTCGAGCCATTTTTCCCCGTTGATCATCCGGGCGTATTCTCCAATCGTCATGCCGTAGACAACAGGTACCGGGTGCATGCCGACAAAGCTTTTGAATTCAGGTTTCAAAACCGGGCCGTCAACATAGTGCCCGTTCGGATTCGGTCGGTCAAGCACGATCAGTGGAATTTCGTTTTCCGCACAGGCCTCCATGATGTAGTGGAGGGTGGAGATATAAGTGTAAAACCGCACCCCGACGTCTTGAATGTCAAAGACGACAAGATTGATTCCGGCGAGTTGCTCACTGCTGGGCTTTTTGTTTTTGCCGTAGAGCGAAATGATGGGGAGCCCCGTTTTTGGGTCTTTCTGGTCTTCAACTTTTTCCCCCGCATCCAACTGGCCACGAAATCCGTGTTCAGGGGCAAAGACTTTGGAAATATTTATCCCAAGTGTCATCAGGGAGTCTACCAGGTGTGTGTAAGCTGTACCTGAGCCGTTTTTTATGACGGAGGTCTGATTTGCCACAATGGCTATTTTCTTATCTTTTAGTTGATCAAGGTAATCCTGGGTATTGAAGGCACCTGGCACAGGTTCTGCAAACGCATCCGAGTTACACGACGTTGCGAGTACGGCAATGATGAGAAGAAGAAGGGGTCGAAGCATGTGTAAAGATAGAAATTTTAAGGGTTTGGGAAATATTTGTCAATAGTCTACCTTTGGTTTTTGTTTCTCAGAATGCGCAAACTTCTATTTCTGGTCCTTTTGATAAGCTCTTGTGCTAAAGCCCAGAG
>CBDUAY010000059.1:0-16066 GCA_965365245.1 uncultured Flavobacteriaceae bacterium
TGAAATTGAACGTGCTATTATCGATGGATTGCTTGATGTTGGATGTGCTATTAAATCGGGTTTAGTTGTTCCTGGTGGAGGAGCAATTGAAATTGAATTAGCTAAAAGATTAAGAGATTATGGGGGTTCATTATCTGGAAGAGAGCAATTAGCTGTATTGGAGTTTGCAAATGCATTAGAGTTTATTCCAATAACTCTTGCTGAAAATGCAGGACTTGATCCAATTGATATCCTTACTGAATTAAAATCAAGACATGATTCAGGAGATAAAAATGCAGGATTAAACTTGTTTGCTTCAAACGACTTAATTACATGGCAAGGAGGTGGCATTCCCTTTTATGAGGATTACAAAGGGAGGCACTGGTTTGGTTTTGGCGATGGAATCATTGTTGCGGAAAAAGATGAATCAGGAAATTATGTTTACAATACGGAAACGTTCAAAGAGCTCAAGAACAGGCAAATATATAATGTTTTTGTTGAGGAAACAGGAGATTCCGAGAATACAATAGCATGGATATCTGGCCCGGATGGTGTGGTGAGATATGAAGGTAATCTTAACAGACCTACAGGTACAAATTTTAACGTGAAGATAAGAAACGTAACCGTAGGGCAGGATTCATTGATTTATGCAGGAAACATTGACTTTCCGAAAGATGTTAAAATAAGTAATGAATTAAATACTGTAAACCTTGGGTATGCAGCTCCATTCTACATTGGTGAGCGTGACATGCAGTACAAAACATATCTTGAAGGACTTGATGCTGATTGGTCTGACTGGATAAAACAAACAAACCGCGAGTATATCAATCTTCCTCCCGGCAAATATACCTTTAAGGTCAAAGCCAAAAATCTGTACGGAGACGAAACCGAAGAAGCCTCAATTGACTTTAGCATTACCCCACCCTGGTATGAAACCTGGTGGGCCTATACCCTGTATGTTTTAGGGTTTCTCCTCCTTGTCTATGCGATAGTGCGATCACGCACCCGAATTCTTGTCAACCAGAGAAAGGCTTTGGAAGACAAAGTCGAGGAAAGAACCCGAGAAGTCAGTCAGCGATTGGAAGAACTGGCCACGGTCAACCAGGTGGGTCAGGCTTTGACCCAGAAACTGGAGCTCAATGAGCTTATCAAGATGGTGGGTAACGAGATGAAAAAGGTTTTTAAATCTGACATCACCTACCTGGCCATCCTGGATGCTGAGAATGGTGTAATTAACTTCCCATTCCAGGACGGAGACAACATGGCTCCGATGAAATACGGAGAGGGACTGACTTCTAAGATCATCCAGACGGGCGAGGCTCTTCTTATCAATCACGATGCGGAAATCGAGGCCGAGTACCAGAAAAGTGGCCTTGAGCAGACCGGTAAAAAAGCCATCTCCTATCTTGGCGTGCCAATCCCGGTGGAAGATAAAATCATCGGTGTGCTCAGTGTTCAAAGCACCAAACAAGCCAGTCGATTCAGTGAAGAAGACAAACGACTGCTAAGTACGATCGCCATAAATGTGGGAGTCGCCCTGCACAATGCAGAGCTCTATGAAGAAGCGAAGGAAGCCAAAGCCAAAGCAGAGGATGCCAATGAAGCCAAATCTGCATTCTTGTCTACGGTAAGCCATGAATTGAGAACACCTTTGACCTCAGTTTTAGGATTTGCCAAGATCATCAGAAAGCGCCTCGAAGACAAGGTCTTCCCGGCTGTCACGGTTGAAGACCAGAAAATCAAGCGCACCATGAAACAGGTGAGTGAGAACCTCAATGTGGTGGTATCTGAAGGGGAACGCCTGACCAATCTGATCAATGACGTGCTCGACCTTGCCAAAATCGAGTCAGGACGCATGGAATGGCACATGAAGCCGGTATTCCTGCAGGACGTGATCAACCGCGCCATTGCCAGTACTTCGACGCTGTTCGAACAAAAAGGGCTGACCCTGCAAAAGAATATATCATCTGATCTTCCTCTGGTGAGTGCAGATGAGGATAAACTCATCCAGGTAGTGATCAACCTTTTGTCGAATGCCGTAAAATTCACGGACAAAGGTAAGGTCGCAATCGATGCTTATCAGGATGAAGGACAGATAATTGTTGAAGTGCAGGATACCGGGATCGGCATCGCAGATGACGACAAGCACAAGGTGTTTGAGCGTTTCCGACAGGCGGGTGACACCCTTACCGACAAACCCCAGGGAACCGGACTGGGTCTTCCGATCTGTCGTGAGATCATTGAGCATCACGGGGGCATCATTTGGATGAAAAGTGACCTTGGTGTGGGTAGTACCTTCTTCTTCAGCATCCCTACGATGGGAGAGGCAGGCCCGGAACAACCCATCCAGCTGGATCGCATTCTCAACAGCCTGAAAAAACAGATCAAGCACTCTTCTCTCAGCGATGTGAAGAAAGAACCGACGATTTTAGTTGTCGACGACGATACCCCAATACGATCCTTGTTAAGACAAGAGCTTGGGGAAGCAGGATACCAGGTTCAGGAAGCTTCTAACGGAAAGGCCGCTCTCGACATGGTAAGAATGTCAAAGCCGGATTTGATCATCCTGGACGTTATGATGCCAGAGATCAATGGTTTCGACGTTGCAGCCGTTCTCAAGAATGATCCGGCAACTATGGACATTCCTATAATTATTCTGTCAATTGTTCAGGACAAAGAACGAGGACTCAAAATTGGAGTCGACAGGTATCTCACCAAGCCCATCAATACCGAACAGCTCTTTCACGAGGTGGACGAGCTGCTGGAGCAGGGAGTTTCCAAAAAGAAAGTACTCGTGGTTGATGAGGACGCCTCGGCTGTCAAGACCTTATCCGAAGTGCTTAATGCGCGTGGTTACAAGGTTTTGGAAAGCGAACCGAAGGACCTGATCAAAAAAGCCACTGAATCAAAGCCCGACATCATCATGCTGAACTCGGTCTGTAACGGAGACCAGAAGTTGATCAAAGACTTGAAGGTTCAGAAAGGCATGGAGAACACGATGTTCTTCATTTATGAATAAAAATGAAATCAAAAACACAAACTTGAATACCTATGGGACAGAAATTATTGATCGTTGACGATGAATCACACATCCGAATGCTCATCGAGCAAACCCTGGAAGACCTGGAAGATGAAGGTGTAGAGCTTCTTTTCGCCGAAAATGGTGCACAGGCCCTTGAGATCATTCAGAAAGAAGAACCCAATCTTGTTTTTTTGGACGTGATGATGCCGAAGATGAATGGAATGGAGGTCTGTCAAAAAGTAAAAAAAGAGTTGAACCTGTCTCATGTCTACATCATCCTTTTAACCGCCAAGGGACAGGAGGTCGATCGACAAAAGGGTCTTGAAATGGGTGCGGATCGTTATATGACCAAACCCTTTGACCCCGATGAGATGCTATCGGTCGCGGAGGAAGTTTTAAATGTGTAAATGATCCGGGAAAAAACCATAAAACAGCAAATTCGGGCCCTCAGGGGCGTTTTGCGCAACGAACGGACTTCGAGAATCCTTGAAGGTCTGAAGGAGGAGATGCAAATGGATCTCTCGATCACAGATCTCGACGGAGGCGTTCTATATGGAGGTGATGAGCCTATGCCCCACCAGTTTCCCATTTCCGACAACGGCAACGAGTTCGCCTTTGTCAAGAGCAGCCGGGAGCAGGGATCGGTAATTGCTGATCTGCTGTCGGCCCTGGCGCAAAAAGACCTTGAGAAAAAGCGAATCGGAAACGAGGTGCTGGGTCTTTACCGGGAGATCAACATGATCTACGATTTCAGCGAAATGCTGGCGGAAAAAATAGATGTGCCCTCAATCGCAGAAATGACCCTGGGTGAAGCATCCCAGATCATCGATTCGACTCATGGCCTCTTTCTCATACACGAAAGCGAAACGGATCAGGTGGTCAAGCTTAGCTCCTTTGGAGATGATCCTAACAGGGAGAATAACATCATCAGACAAAACGAGGTGTTGAAAGAGCTCATTCATCGCGGCACCTCCTCGATCGTTCCCTATGAGCGCATTGCGGCCAACCCTGCGCTTTCTCATCTGAAAGCCATGATGTACGCCCCTTTGAAGGTTAAGAACAAGACCATGGGCCTGGTGATCCTCGGACACAGTGATGAGCGTGAATTCACGGCAGGAGAGCTCAAGCTGCTGACCACAATCTCACTGCAGGCAGCCGTAGCGATTGAAAGTGCTCAACTCTATCAGAAAGGATTGAAGGAAGCTCAGGAAAGGGAGCACGCAATCAAGAGCATACATGAAGTGAGCCAAAAATTTGTTCCGACCGAATTCATACGTTCACTCGGCAAGGATCGCCTGACGGAGGTCTCTCTTGGAGATCTTGCCGAAAAGGAAGTGTCAGTGCTTTTTGTCGACATCCGCGGATTCACCGCGCTGTCAGAAAAACTCAGTCCGAGAGACAACTTCTTGTTTATCAATTCTTTCAACAAAAAAATGGGGCCGATCATCCGTGAAAACAAGGGCTTTATCATGCAGTACCTGGGCGACGGCTTTATGGCTCTGTTCCCGGGAGGATCACAACAGGCACTTCGAGCCTCCGTTCAGATGCACGTGGCCCTGGAAGAATACAACCGTGAGCGAATGGATAAGGGCAGATCCCCCGTCAAGATAGGCATCGGCATGCAAAACGGTGATCTTATCATGGGCATCACAGGAGATGTGGAACGGCTCGACGCTGCGATTATTTCGGACACGGTAAATACCGCGTCTCGCATTGAGGGCCTTTCGAAGCACTTCGGCACCTCGATCCTGATCACCGGGAGCTGTCGTGAAAACCTGAGCCATCCGGAGGAGTTTGATTTCAGGTACCTCGGACCGGTACAGGTCATTGGCAAGCAAAAACCCATCGATCTCTACGAGTGCATCAACGGTGACTCCCCTGCCCTGCTGGATCACAAGCGTAAAACCCTGGACACTTTTGACAAAGGGATGGATCTGTATTTCAACAAGGAATTTGCCATGGCTGCCGTTACTTTCCAGCAGATTTTCAAGAAGAATCGTGAGGACCTCACCGCCAAGCTCTTTTTGAACCGGGCAGCGCACCTGATCACCGAGGAGATTGAAGACGACTGGAAGGGTATTCAGTCGATGACCACCAAGTAGAAGAAATAATTTTATTTTTTGGCAATACTGTAACAACTTACAGAAGCAACTGTCCTTAATTTTGTACATGCGACACTCCATGTGCATTCATATAGAGAATACGTACTTAATCAAAAACACAACCCCATGAAACGAACGATTCAATCCGCTTTGATGCTCTGCGCCCTTTTTATCGGAGTCAATCTTACAATGGCCCAGTCCAAAACCTTTGATGTCAAATCTTTTGACGAAGTGATTATCAGCCCGCATATTGAGGTCGTCTTTGAAAAAGCGGACACCCAATCCGTGGTCATTGAAAACATTGATGTCGGTTATGACAAACTCAATGTGGAGGTGAAAGGGAAAACCCTTCATATCTACCTGGATGACGCCAAGGTCTACACCAAATCGAAAAAAGTCAATTCGGATGATTACAAAGGAAAGCACGCGGTATATGATGGAACCATTGTATCTGCCAAAGTCTATTATACTGACGTGGATTTGATCTCACTTCGGGGAGAAGAAAGCCATAAGCTCACCAGCAAGCTTACCGGTGATGAATTCAAACTAACCCTATACGGTGAACCCAAGGTATACGTTTCAGACATGGACCTGGATGAGTTCCAGGTGACTTTGTATGGAGAAGCCTATCTCGAGGTCGAAAATGGCAGGGCTCAGCGCCAGAAGATCGTTTCTTATGGAGAGAGCGAAGTGAACACGTTAGGCGTAAACAACTCCTCAGCCAAGATCACCGCATACGGTGAGGGCAGGGTCAGGTTGGCCGTATCTGATGACCTCAAGGTAACCGCCTACGGGGAAGCATCTGTTCACTACAAGGGGAATCCAACCGTCAACAAAGGTCTTGTCATCGGAGAGGCCCGGATCCATCAAATGAATTGATCCTGACAAAATACTATCATTCAGGTTCCAAATAATATGATAAAGCACCTGAATCTGGCATTTAATTCGCTTCTTTTTCGATATATTTGATCAGGGTATCAGATTCCTGATACTATTTTGTCATTTTCTGATTCTATTTTGATCAATGAGGAGTGAAGTTCACAGAGAGATCACCCAGTTAAGCCCGGAGGACAGTTTCCTTGTTTTTGAGCGCGTCAAGGACGATTTTGACTTTCCGGTGCATTTTCATCCCGAATACGAGTTGAATTTTATCTACCGAGGTAAAGGCGTTCGCCGGATTGTGGGTGACCATTCCGAAGAGATCTCTGACATCGAACTCGTGCTGGTGGGCCCCAACCTGGTTCACGGATGGGAGCTCCACAATTGCAAGTGCAAAGAGATCTATGAGATAACAGTTCACATTCAGCAGGACCTTTTGGATGACAAGATGCTCTCACGTCGCATCTTCAAAGGAATTCGGGACATGTTCAACCGATCGAAGCACGGCATTCTCTTCTCAGAGGAAACCACACTCGAAATCATGCCCCGGCTGATGACCCTGCCAAAGCTCAACGGGGTTCAGTACTTTTTGGAATTCGTTTCCATTCTGAGCAAGCTCGCATCATCTGAGAATCAAACTTTGCTCTCCACACAGGCTTCTGAATTGCATGACTTCCAGAACAGCGAGAGCATAAAAAGGGTCTATGAATTCATCCAGGAAAACTTTCACCGAAAGATTCCTTTGAACGAAATCTCAGAACTGGTCAATATGAGCCCGGTATCTTTCAATCGCTTCATCAAAAGCCGAACCGGGAAGACCTTCATCAATTATGTCAACGACACTCGCATCAGTTATGCGACCCGTTGGCTCATCGAAACCGAAAAGAGCATCAGTGAGATCAGTTACGACTGCGGATTCAACAATATCGCCAACTTCAACCGGATCTTTAAAAAGGCCAAGAATTGCACACCCAGTGAGTTTCGACGCGAGTTCGTCGGCATGAAAAGAGTGCTCTGATGGAAAAAACTCCCGCTGGCCTATGCCAACAGGAGCCTCCATCCGGTAAATATTACAGGTCTTTTATCCCATTATTATTTTGACGCTGTGTTGTTTACCTTTTTCTAAAAGTGGAATTAAATTTGAACTGGCTTTCTCACCGTTAACCCAGGTTTCTCGAACCCCTTTGCTGACATGCGATGGGTTTTGCACCTCGATCTCATAAGTGGCTCCCCTGAATTTTCGAGTCATTTTGAAGCCATCCCAATCCTTGGGGATGCACGGGTCAATTCTCAAACCTTCATAATCGGGTTGAATTCCGAGAATGTACTGGGTGATCGCGTAGAAATTCCAGGAAGCCGTTCCTGACAGCCAGGAATTCTTGGCTTCGCCGGGTTTAAAAGCCTCCTTTCCGGCTATCATCTGACAATAGACATAGGGCTCCACCTTGTGCAGGTCGGAAATCTCTTCGAGGAAACTTGGGGCTATCTTGGTGTAGTATTCATACGCCCGGTCTCCCCTGCCGATCATCGTCTCTCCGATCATGATCCACGGGTTGTTGTGACAGAAGATTCCTCCGTTCTCTTTGTATCCCGCAGGATAGGTTGATATCTCACCGTACTCGATGTAATACTTGCTGAACGCCGGATAATTCAATACGATGCCGTATTCACAATCGAGGTGCTCTTTAACAGAATCCAGGGCTTTTTCAACCAGTCCTTCTTCTTTGCCGATCTCTGCCATGCTGCACCAGCCTTGAGATTCGATGAATATCTTTCCTTCTTCATTGTCATTGGAACCTATCTTCTTCCCGTAATAGTCGTAGGCCCTCAGGTACCAGTCACCATCCCATCCGTGATCCTTGATCGCCTGAACCATATGATCGACATGACGCTGTGCCACTTCCGCCTCCTCGGCTTTTCCGATTTGACGGCATAGTTTGACATATTCCTTTCCATAGACCACGAATAATCCCGCAATCATGAGCGACTCGGCCGTTTCACCTTTCTTGTTCCCTGTGGTTTGAAACGACTCGTTGGGGTCTGTTGAAAAACAGTTCAGGTTCAAACAGTCGTTCCAGTCGGCACGTCCGATAAGGGGCAGCTCGTGGGGACCCAGGTTATTGACCACGTGATAAAACGAGGCCTTCAGGTGCTCGAAGTGGGATTTCGCACGCGACTCATCGTTGTCAAAAGGAACCATTTCATCCAACAGGGAAAAATCACCCGTTTCCTTGATATATGCCGTTGTCGACAGTATCAGCCAAAGCGGATCATCATTGAAGTCTCCCCCTATGGCCGAATTTCCCTTTTTGGTCAGCGGCTGATATTGGTGATAGCAGGAGCCGTCCTCGAACTGTGTTGAGGCGATGTCTACGATCCTTTCTCGCGCACGATCCGGAATCTGGTGAACGAATCCGATGAGGTCCTGGTTCGAGTCCCTGAATCCCATGCCGCGGCCGATACCTGACTCGAAGAACGAGGCGGAGCGCGACATGTTGAAGGTGACCATGCATTGATATTGGTTCCAAATATTGACCATTCGATCGAGTCTGTCGTCACCCGAATCGATTTTCAAGGTGCCCAAAAGATTGTCCCAATAGTCGCGAAGCTCTGAAAAGGCACGGTTCACCTTTTCCACGCTATTGTATTTTTCGATCATCGAGAGGGCCGGCTTTTTGTTGATCACCGCCTTGCTTTCCCATTTCTCCGACTCGTCAACCTCAACATAACCAAGCATAAAGACCAATTCCTTTGATTCTCCCGGCTCCAAATCGATCTCGAGATAATGCGATGCGATGGGTGACCATCCGTGAGCTACCGAATTCGACGGCCGCCCCTCAGACACAGCGTCAGGGCTGTCAAAACCATTGTATAGACCGATGAATGTCTCTCGGTCGGTATCAAACCCCTGTATGGGTTCATTCACCGAAAAGAAAGCGTAGTGATTTCGGCGCTCTTTGAATTCCGTTTTGTGGTAGATGACGCTGTCTTTGACTTCGACCTCCCCTGTGCTGAAATTGCGCTGGAAGTTGGTCATGTCGTCCTCGGCATTCCACAGGCACCACTCGATGAAGCTGAAGAGTTTTAGCGTCTTTTTCTCCGGCCCCTGGTTGGTCAGTTTGAGTTTTTGTAGCTCACCCCAGAAACCCAGGGGAATGAACTGAAGCACTTCTGCCTCAACTCCATTTTTCACGCCCTTGATACGCGTGTAACTCATTCCATGACGACACTCGTAGTGATCGAGAGGCGTTTTTACCGGTTTCCACCCTGGCGACCAGACCGTGTCTCCGTCTTTGATGTAGAAGTACTTCCCCCCGTCATCCGCAGGGACATTGTTGTATCGGTAACGCGTAAGGCGCCTGAATTTTGCGTCTTTGTAAAAAGTATATCCTCCACCCGTGTTCGAGGTGAGTGAAAAGAAATCCTCGTTCCCGAGATAGTTGATCCAGGGATAAGGCGTTTTTGGGTTAGTAATTACGTATTCCCTGTTCTTATCATCAAAATGACCGTACTTCATGATAGTCTAATTAAGATTTGAAATTATTTTCTGCTGACGTTAAATTTCTGCGGCTTTCTCCTTTAGCCGCCTTTCGTTCAATTCGGTTGTGATCTCATCGAGCTTCTTCTGGTTCAACGGATAGAGAAGCATCAGTCCTGCCGCCGCAAAGGTGATAATCGCCGGAACCCAGCTCATGAGCATCTTGATTCCGGGAACCGCTCCCTCTATGGATGAGGCATCCTGACCATCGTAGTGAAAAGCGCCAAGGACAAGCCCGATGATCGCACCGGCGATTCCGCCCCCAAACTTGGTGGCGAAGGAACCTGCTGAGTAGATAAGACCCGTCGCGCGCCTTCCGTTTTTGAACTCCGAGTAATCGGCGGCATCACCGAGCATGACAAAGAACAGCGTCGGGAAGATCGCCGAGGCGAATTCCGAGATCACCCCAATAGTGAAGACGGCTCCGACATCCTGAGGACCTACGAAGGCAAACATTGCGTTAACCGCTCCGGAAAAGATGAGCGCATAGATGAAAAGGTTTCTTTTGCCGAACTTTCTACCCAGGGGCGAGGTGATCATGGCCCCGGCTACAGATGCGAGCATCAGCGCCACCAAATAAGACCCGGCGAGCAACTGGTCGTGCAGGTAGTGCGTGAAATAAATAATCACAATACCCTGCTTGATCGAATTGTAAATGTTGAAAAGCAGGCCGATCACAAGCAATACCAGCCAGGGCCGGTTGCGAATGAGGTCTCCCAGGTCGCGTTTGAGGTTGTTCTTCTGCGTACTCGGAGGTTGAACGCGCTCCTTTGTCGTGAAGAAGGTAATCAGCATAAAGACGGTCAGAAACACCGACATGAGGTACATGGCCTTGCTATATCCTTCCTTCTGGTCGATAATTGAGAGTTTTCCTTCGTCCAGATCGGGTTCACCCGAAACAATAAAGGCGTATTCCTTGTCGGCTTCGATCGAAAAGCTCTTGCCACGGGTAGGAATGTTCTCTTCTTTGGGCATGCCCGGATCATCCCAGGTAAAAAGAGCAACACCGTCCTCGGTTTTGATGTTCACATTTGGAACGTCCCGAGGGGCCGAAACCGTTATGCTGTATTTCTCGGGTTCGAGTTCTTCAATTTGTATGGAGGGGTCCACATTGCCGTAATAGGCCACAAGGAAGAGAAGTGCGCCCTGCACGAGCATCCCCCCGGCAAAGGCTCCAACCATTCGAAATGAACCCAGCGTAGTCCTCTCCTTGTCGTCTCCGGTCATCACTGCCATGAGGGCGCCGTAGGGAATGTTGTTCGCCGTGTAAATCAGCGTAAAGAAGATGTAAGTCACATAGGCATAGACGATCTTTCCTCCCGAGCTCAGGTCAGGGCTTGTGAACAGCAGGGCCAGGATAGCCCCAAGCGGAACCGCTGTCCAGAGGATCCACGGGCGAAACTTTCCGTATTTCGATTTGGTCCGGTCACCAATGATTCCCATCAGCACGTCGCTGATCCCGTCACTGAAGCGGGCAACGAGCATGAGAACCCCAACAGTTACCGGGCTCAATCCGAAGACATCCGTGTAAAAAATGAATAGAAAGGTGGCGACCCCTCTCCAGGCGATATTCGCTGCTCCATCCCCCAGGGCATAGCCCAGCTTTTCCTTTAAAGAAAGTTTGTTTTGATCCGACATAGTCTTGAAATGCTTGATACTTGCACCTCAAAATTAGTCAACGCAGGGTTACTTCAATGATACTATTTTGTCAATGATTCATTCTTTTTTAAAAAGTGAATCGACTGACCTTTCAATCAAAGATTGTCAATGGCTCCGTCGAGCCAGCTCATCCGGTCAACGATCCATTGCTCGACGTAGATACGCTCCGATTCATAGGTCGTTCCCACAAAGTTATTGGGCCAAATCCACTTGCCGAGTATTTCCCATTTGGTAAAATTCCGGTTGATGGCATCCACCTCCCCCATCTCCTTTTCATAGTTTGAGATACGCCCCAGGACGGCCTGGTTGGATAACACATTGGATCGGTATTCGAACCAACGAGTCTTCAACTGCTCCACAAAATAAGGATCCTCGAGGAGCCTGTACCACCAGAAGGGAACCGACCAGAAATCCCCGGGACACCTTTCGTTGAACTTGTAGGCCCAGGTGTCGGTATTGCCTCCACCGCAGTAATCTGCATTCCCGAAAGCCAGGTTGAAATCCCAGATGGGCCCCATGGTCAGTTTACCGTTCATGTCTTTGTGCATAAACGTGCTGAGACGATAGCCATCGACATTATGCGAGATTTCATTGAGGATGAAAAAATCTATGAAACTCTCGACATCTATATATGCCCGGTAACCCGTGTCGGGGTCCTTGAACCCATCAGATGACAAAGCAGCCTCAAAATCATGCATGTATTGTTTGATGTAGTTTCGTTGCTCGGAACTGATATCCTCGGCGTCAGGGTATTCGTAAAGGAACCGAATCTCACCGCTGCCTGCATGGGGCGGTGACATTTTCGAGGCAAAAGAATTCTGGTCATTGTATCCGCTGCCCACATTGGAACCTGCTATCTTGTCAATCTTAAGGATGTATCCCCCGGTGAGATCATCTCCTGAATTCTCCTCGGGATTGAGCTTTTCAATGGCGATGCGGTTCTTGTCCCTTTTCAATTTCTCCATGAAGACATACACGCCTTTATAGGTTCCATTGATAATCAATTCCACAAAGCGGGTTCGGCTTGCATAACGGCCCATGTCAGTAGAGAGATCGTAAATCAGCTTGTTGCGCATCAGCGACTTGTCACTGTAGGGGCCGTGCAAAACCCAATCCTCTTCCTCGGGCATGCCGAGCAGTGAAACGTCGATGTCTTCGTTATTGTCGTCCCAGGTTTCCAATCCGTAGGATTTCTTATCGAACATCTGGGAGGAGGCGCCGCGAATCTCAATGCCTGCAATTCCGTCATAGGTGACCTCACCTTGTTCGGTGATCTTCATGGTAGACCGGACTTTTGGCTCATCGACTATCTCCCCGTTGCTGCTGATCTCAATCAGCGGAAGAAATATCGTTTCCTCAGGAACCTCACCAGTATCAGGGTTTTGGCCACCTGTTTCAAAATCCTTGTCATCGCTACAACTCAGATTGAAAAGCAGGGCAAAAAGTAAAATCCGGGTCAAATAAAATGACCTATTCCTCCAATAGCAATTTTTTGTCATCTGTTCGCATTAATCCAGGCACTTGAGTGCCTTTAAATACTAACTTTTTTCCTTGTTGAAAATTGTCTCCATTTCCTCCAAAGTTCTTCCTTTGGTTTCAGGTATGAACTTCCAGACAAACAGTATGATGATGATTATAAAACCGGAGAAGATGAAATACGGAAGGGAATTGTTCCAGGTTCCGCCATCCATGATCAGCTTGTTTGAGTCACTCTCAACCACGATCGGGAAGGTTTGCGACACAAAGTAGTTTGCGAGCCATTGAGCAGCAACGGCGATGGCCATTGCCGTACTTCTGATCTTGTTCGGGAAGATCTCGGAGAGCAACACCCAGACAATTGGACCCATCGACATGGCGAAGGACCCGATGAACAATAGAATACCAACCAGAGAAATGATACCCTCGGTAGAATTTATTGTGGGCAGCCCTGCTGAATTCACCTGGCTGTAGTCGCTAAAATAAAGGGTGAAACCCATCATGAGAAAACCTACGAGCATCCCAAAGCCACCTATGATGAGGAGTGGTTTTCTACCGAGTTTATCTACTGTGAACATGGCGATGAAAGTAAACAGCAGGTTTACTGTGGCCAACAAGATCTGTTGTGCCAGGATATCCTCCTTACCGAATCCGAGTGCCTGTTCAAAGATGTCAGCGCCGTAGTAAAGCACCGCATTGATACCCGTGAATTGTTGCAAGATGGAAAGTACGGTTCCGATGATCACAATTGGAAACAGCGACTTCTGAAAGATCGATGCTTTCTCCTGCTTGCCTTCGGATTCAATCGATTCTTTGATCTCCACAAACTCCTTGTCGGCCATTTCCTGTCCGTGTATGCGAACCAGAATATCCTTTGCTTCCTCTTCATGGCCTTTGATCATGAGCCATCTCGGGCTTCTCGGAACCATAAAAAGCAGCAGTAAGAAAGCCAGTGCAGGAACAAGCTCCGACCAGAACATATATCTCCATCCCACTGTGACGTTTTCCTCATCGCTCAATCCATTCCCGATAAAGTAGGTAGTGAGAAATACAACGAAAAACCCAATGACCACCGCCATCTGGTAATAGGTCACCAGTGTCCCCCTTTTATCCGCAGGAGAGATCTCCGCTATGTACATGGGCGCATTCATGGAAGCCATACCAATGGCGACACCACCTATGAGCCTGAAGAACACCATCAGGGATATGGACTCCGGCAATATGGATGGAAGACCCGATCCCCAAGCTGAGATGCTGAAAAGCACTGCAGCCCAGATAAGTGACTTTTTACGACCGATTGCCTTGCTGATGACTCCGGCACTTGCAGCTCCTACAAGAGCCCCTAACAAAGCACTACTTACGATAAAGCCTTTC
Organism: uncultured Flavobacteriaceae bacterium; assembly: GCA_965365245.1. GTDB lineage: Bacteria > Bacteroidota > Bacteroidia > Flavobacteriales > Flavobacteriaceae > Lutimonas. The sequence continues at coordinate 14,030 of CBDUAY010000059.1, forward strand.
AGCCAGCCCGTCAGTTCGAAATATTTGGAGAAATAAAACTGTGTTCCGTTGATCACACCGGTGTCAAACCCGAAAAGTAGTCCTCCCAGGGTGATGACAATGGTGATAAAATAAATGTTGATCCGTTTGGTGTTGTTTTGTCCCATGATGATGAAGTGATTTTGAAATATGCAGACACAAACATAAGAAAAAAAGCCACCCTTCGTTGCATATATCAATTCAATTCTTTAGACATTTGCAATGCAAGTCGGGTCCCGGATCTTGACCCGCTCCTGCTAACATTTTAATTCGTTTCAATATGAAAAATCTATTTCTACTCGCATTGATTCCAATTTTACTGATCAGATGCACCAATGGAGATGGACCTGACCCTAATGGATGTGATCTCGGAACGGTGATCAGTCAGGAACTATACAGGAACGCCCCTTCGGATGAAGTGACCATCAACAGTTTCGAAATTGAAGGTGATTGTTTGAAGATTAACTTCAGTGCAAGCGGTTGCAGTGGGGAATCCTGGAAAATAACTTTGATAGACTCCGGCAGCATTTTGGAATCAGATCCACCGCAGAGAAACTTGAGATTTTCGCTCGAGAACAATGAGCTATGCGAGGCGTTCATCACAAGGGATCTGACATTCAACATCAAGAATTTGAGAGTTGAAGGAGGAAGAGTTCAGTTGAATCTCACCAACTCGGAGGACCAGATTCTCTATGAGTATTAATTCTGATACACCCTTATGTAATCAATAACATATTCCACGGGAAAGATGGAGTCATCAATATCATTTCCTCCAAAATTGCCTCCGATAGCCAGGTTGAGAATAAAGTAAAACGGCTGGTCAAAAGGCCAGACCTCTTCACTGGAGTTTTCGGGTTCAAAGGTGTAGAAATGCTCTCCGTCAACAAAGAAACTGATTTCAGACTCCGTCCATTCAATTGCGTATTGGTGAAAACCCTGATCAATTCCCTCCATAGGCGCTTTACGCGTATTTTTTGAGTTTCCATGACTGTCCTTGGTGTGCAATGTAGTAAAGAGCGTCCCAGGCTCACGTCCGACATATTCCATGATGTCGATTTCACCGCACATGGGCCAGCCCACCTCACTGATATTGGACCCCAGCATCCAGAAAGCCGGCCAAACACCTTTCCCTAAAGGAAGCTTGAGCCTGGCTTCCATACGCCCATACTTAAACTCCTTTTTGCCTTTTGTCGTAATTCGGGTTGAGGTATAGATCGAGTCCTTCTTCTTTGCCGTAATTACGAGAAAGCCATCCTCCAAACGGTGGTTTTGACGTGTGTAATTTTGTTTTTCATTGTTCCCCCAACCGCACATATTCGGGCAGCCATCGCCTAATTCAAAATTCCAGTCTTTCTCATTTAGAACCTCACCGTCAAAATTCTCTTCCCAAACCAGTTTCTTTTCCTGTGCGTTCAGGCATATTCCAATGAGAAATATTGAAGCATACAGGATATTTTTGATGATGTCTTTTGCTCTCATATCGATGTAAGCGTTTTCATATTTACTTCTTGACTTCAATAATCGGTCATGCCTTTGCGGTTTTTCTCTTGTCCAATTCAGCACGCATTTCATTGGCGCGTTCTTCGGTTACATCATAACTCTTCATGATCAGCATGGCAACTATGGTCCCCGCTGCCGGAAAAAAGCAAAAGAAGGCGTGCAAACCGTCAACCGCGCCTTGCTGTTCTGTGGTTGCCAATTCAGGGTTGAAGCCAACCACGGCAATTATCACACCGCTAAGTCCTCCCGCTATGGCAAAACCAACTTTAACCATCCACCAATAAATTGCACCGAAAATACCTTCTCGTCTTTTACCTGAATTCAATTCATCAATGTCGATCACATCAGCTGTCATAGACATCATGATCGTAAACAAGCTGCCGATACCAAAAGAGAAGAAAGGCAGTGCAATGAGATACAGCCATGGCTTTCCGGGCACAAACAGAAAATACATCATAGTATAGCCTATAAGCGAAATGCCCTGTGCCCACATAAATGCTCTTTTCTTGCCCATTTTTT
>CBDUAY010000060.1:0-15790 GCA_965365245.1 uncultured Flavobacteriaceae bacterium
TTCTTCCTTTACAACCTCGTCAGCTACCTCGGAAACTTTTGAAGCATCCTCTTCGGATTCGGTGGCCTCATCTGTGATCTTATCGGTTTCAGCCTTCTCAGGGGTTGCTTCTGTGGTTTTGTCCTCAGCAACTCCTTCTTTCTTAATATCTTCTGCCGAATCCCTTACTTCCTTGCTCTGATCTTTTTTCTCTTCTTCAGTCGGCGTGTTCTCAGATGGAAGGTTCTTTGTATTCTCGTCTAACATGATTCCATGTTTAAGGTTCCAATAATATCACTTGTAAAAGTCTCGAAAGATACTAATAGCCCTGCAAAACGCAAAACAGTGTTAACAATAAGATGCCTTTATTTACAAGCAATTGCAAATAGTGAAGTGCGAAATTCTGCAAATGCCGAATCAGGAATTCCAAATAGCCCAGGCACGGTCCGCCTGCTTCTCGAGCATCTCTCTGCCATTCAAAATCTTAGCCCCTCTTTTTTCTCCCTCTTGAAGAAAGGCGGTCTTCGCCGGATTGTAGATCAGGTCGAAAAGAAGATGATCGGATCCAAGATGCGCATAAGGCAGATTCGGTTTTCTATCGACATCTGGGTAAGTTCCCAAGGGAGTGCAGTTCACGATTACAAGATGGGATTGGATGGTCAATTTGTCGAGTTCGGCATATGAAAGCACATTCTGACCTGACTTTTTCCTCGAGACATAGCGATACGACAGTCCCAGTTTGTCAAGGACGAAAGCCACAGCCTTTGAGGCGCCTCCCGTACCCAGTATGAGCGCCGATTTGTGCTTGGAGACAAGAGCCTTTGACAGGGAGGCTTCAAAGCCGTAAGCATCTGTGTTGTAACCCCTGAGTTTCCCTTTTGGGAGCACTTTGATCGTGTTCACCGCACCAATTTGGAGCGCTTCCTGGTCGATTTCGTCCAGATAGGGTATGATTTGTTCTTTGTATGGGATCGTTACATTGAGGCCACCAATATGATCCAACTGGGGAGCTATTATCGCATTGAACTGATCGATACTCTCCAGGTCAAAATTGACATAGCTAAAATCATTCAAACCAAGATTCCGGAATTTCTCGGTAAAATAGGTCCTGGAAAAAGAATAGGAGATGTCCTTTCCGATCAGGCCGAACAAGTTCTTCTCAGATTCAGGTGCCGGCTTCGAATTCATTTCCCGGAACTTCTGTAAGCATCCACGGCTTTCCTGACGCTCTGATGCTCCATCAGAAGAGCCTTTGCCAGCTCTTTATCGACACCCAACTCATTTGCGATCATGAGTGTCCCGCGATTGACGAGCTTGTGGTTCGTCAACTGCATGTCGACCATTTTGTTGCCCCGAACCCGTCCCAGCTTGACCATGACGGAGGTCGAGATCATGTTCAAGACAAGCTTTTGAGCCGTACCGGATTTCATGCGCGTGCTGCCGGTGACAAATTCTGAGCCGACGATGACCTCTATCGGGTATTTGGACACTTCCGCCACCTTGGAGCCTTTGTTGCAAGTTATGCAGCCTGTCAGAACCCCATTTTCATTGGCTTTTTCCAAACCCCCTATTACGTAAGGAGTTCGTCCTGATGCGGCAATCCCGATAAGGACGTCATTTGTATTGATGTCGTATTCGGAAAGATCTTTCCAGGCCTGTTCCATATCGTCTTCAGCGAACTCAACGGCCTTGCGGAACGCCCCGTCCCCTCCGGCGATCAAACCAATCACCCAGTCATGGGGAACCCCGTAGGTAGGTGGACATTCAGATGCATCCAAAACACCGAGGCGCCCACTCGTTCCGGCACCAATGTAAAAGAGCCGCCCTCCTCTTTCAAAGCGATCGACGATTTCCTCCACGAGAGGTTCGATTTGGGGAATGGCTTCCCCCACCGCCTCGGGGACTTTCTTGTCTTCCCGGTTCATGTTCTCGAGCAGCTCCAGGACGCTCATGTGCTCAAGGTTGTCGTAATAGGAGGCCTGCTCTGTGACCGATTTATCGCTCATATTCACTTCTTTTTGGTTCGGATGATCCACAGTCCTGCCATGGTGAAGGCTGCATTGACCGCGATGCTGATGAATCCGAAGTCAAAATTAAACGAATTTTTCAAATAGATGCTACTGGCATAGGTCAGGACCGGGGCAAGAATGCAAACGACGGGGACCCATCGATCTTTCACCGCAATCTGGGTGAACATGCCCATGAGGTAGAGACCCAACAAGGGGCCATAGGTATAGCCGGCTACATAGAAAATCAGTGAAATCACGTCTCCCCTGCTTCCTGAAAATGCCATGATGATCACGAAAACCACCACTGAGAAACCAAAGAGCACCCGGTTCTTTATCTTTTTGCGTTCCTGCCCGGTTTTTGAGGACATGTCCAGAAAGTCGTAGCTGAAGGATGTGGTGAGAGCAGTAAGCGCAGAGTCCACACTTGAAAAAGACGCAGCGATGATCCCCAGCAGAAAACTGACACCCGTAATCAGTCCGAGGTGGTTCAGGGCGAGGTCAGGGAAAAGAGTATCGGTATCCAAAAAGGTTCCATTCTCATCCACTGGGAGTCGAACACCTACGGAGTCGGCATAGATGTAAAGAAGGATTCCGAGTCCTAAAAAAAGAAATTGAGTCAACGCCAGTATCAAGCTGAAGCTCAAAGTATTCTTTTGGGCATCCCATCTGTTCTTGCACGTAAGAGTTTTTTGCATCATATTCTGGTCCAGTCCCATCATCGCAATTGCGATCAAGATCCCGGCAATGAACTGCTTGAAGAAATTGTTGCCCGACTTGTTCTCCCATTCAAAAACCTTGAAATAGGGATGGCTGGTGACCTTGCGCACTGATTCTCCCAGGCTCAGATCCATGGAGCTTGTTATGGAGTAAATCGTCACCAGGGCCGCAAGAATTAGAAAAAAGGTCTGCATTGTGTCGGTCCATACAATGGTTTTAATGCCCGACTTGTTCGTATAGAGCCAAACCAGCATCAGAATGATCACCACCGTAAGAAAAAAAGGCACCCCGAACTTGTCAAAAAAAGCAAACTGCAAAATTTTTGCAGCGAGCAATAGACGCAGTGAGGCTCCAAACGATTGAGACACCAGAAAGTACAGCGATCCTGTCTTATAGGTATGATTCCCGAATCTGTCTTTCAAATAGCTGTAAATGGATACCAGTTTCAGCCTGTAGTACAGCGGGATCAGGACGAAGGTGATGAAAAGGTATCCCACCACATTTCCCAGAATGAACTGGAAAAAGTAAAAGCTGTTGTTACCGACCATCCCGGGGACCGAGACAAAAGTCACCCCTGACAGGGCCGCACCGACCATCCCAAACGCTACCAGAAACCAGGGCGATTGCCGATCGCCTGTAAAAAAGGACTCGTCACTGGATTTTCTCGAGGTAAGATGCGAAATCAACATGATGACCCCAAAATAGGCGGCGATGATTCCAAAAATGAGAAAGGTGCTCAAAATTCCTGTTTAATTAACCGACCGGTTCAACTCCAAGATTTGATCTTGTGACCCTTGACCGCATACAAGAAGATAATAATGTAAGCAGGAAGCAGGATCCAATAACCTTGATTGGCAGATTGCGACATGGCGACTGCTTCTTCCATGCCTTCGGAAAGATAAGCCTCATTCAGATAATCTACAACGCGACCGTACAGAGGCGTCAGGATTGCACCCCCGGATATCGCCATAATCAAAAAGGCGGCAGCGGTTTTGGTGAACTTGCCCAACCCATCGAGCGCCAATGGCCAAACAGCTGGCCAGACGAGTGCATTGGCGATCCCCAGAGAAGCCACAAGTAAAACCGAAGTAAAACCTGAAGTATTCACGATGATCAAACTGAGAACAATCCCCAGGAGCCCACTCACCAACAAAGCTGTTTTCTGACTGATCACCTTAGGGATCAAAATGACGCCGAGGGCATAAGTGCCTACCATGGCGAAAAGCGTAAAAGTCGTAAACCATTTGGCCTGGTCTACCGGAAGCCCAAGAGAGAGTCCGTAGGCAATAATAGAGTCACCCGCGATCACCTCAACACCCACGTACATGAACAAGGTGATAACTCCAAAAATAAGCTGAGGGAATTGAAAAATAGATGTTTTTTCGGTTTTCCCCGGATCTGTTTCTTTTATGGGTTCAGCCTCCACGTGAGGCAAAGGGGCTTTTCGGATCAAAACTGCAAGAAGAGCAAGAACAGCGGCCATAACCAGATAAGGAACATAAACACTGTTCGCCATCGTGTCGAGCATAACCTCTTTCTCAGGACCACTGACCGTTGAGAGTTTCTCATTCACCTCATCGATCCCGCTGAGCAACAGGGCTCCGAAAATCAATGAACCCAGCGCGCCTGCCACTTTATTGGCAATTCCCATGACGGATATCCTTTTCGCAGCGCTTTCAATAGGCCCCAGGATAGTCACATAAGGGTTCGCGGCCGTTTGCAAAAGAGTCATACCGGATCCCTGGATGAAAATCCCTACGAGAAACAGCCAATACATCCTTGCGTTTGCAGCCGGGATAAAGACGAGCGCGCCAATGGCCATCACGAACAAGCCGATTGACATTCCCTTTCTGTAACCGATTTTCTCCAAAATAGCCGAAGATGGCAGTGCCATTACCACAAAGGAAATATAGGAAGCCGAGGCCACCAGGTAAGACTGGGCGGCTGTCAGCTCATTGATGGTTTTCATGAATGGGATGAGAGCTCCGTTGATCCAGGTGACAAAACCAAAGATGAAGAAGAGCGCCGCGATGATCATTAAAGGAACCAACGTGGATGACGTGGATGACTTGGACATATCAGATAAATTAGAAATTTTGATTACATTTTAAACTCGCAAACGGAAATAAAAGTAAGCGATACATTCATTATGCATTCCCTTTTTCGTCAAAAAACAGGAAAACTGCGACAAAATACACCAAAAAACATTAGGGAGATTTGTTCTTGTCCTCTTTCCTGAGCATTTTCTTTTCAAGCTTCAAACTGTCAAGCTGATCTCGGGTCAACAATTTTTCCTCCTCAGTTTTCTTCAGTCCGAGCTTCTCCATGAATTCTCCCCCGTTGTTGAAGTCAAAGCTGTAGGAAATGCCCACGCCCTGTGTGTAGCCCTGGCCTTCGATGACGTCAAACTGTATCTCATTCTGACGGTTGTATACTTTGCCCCAAAAGGTTTCAGCTTCGTTCAAGGGAACCCTTACTTCCACCTCACCAATAATATTTGAATTGGTATTTGATCCCACCGGAACTCCTACCTTGCCGCTTACCACCACCTTGTCTGCAATCCTGCCAGATACCTCCAAGCCAAGCTGATCATCGGTCGTGACGTCCTGGACAGAATTGTCTGTGCCGATGTCATAGGTCACACCGACCTGGAAATTTTCGTTGTCGCTTTCCAACATGCTGGACAGCAATTGAGAAGCCTTTTGAGCGATGGTTCCCGCAATGGCGGCATTGCCGTCAAAACTCGTCCGGTTGTTTGACGTGGCTGCGAAAGATCCTGTGGCCAGCAGCGAAAAGAATTGCGTGAGCTTGTCATCTTCGTTTCTGAGCTTGAATTCTAGCTCGCTAACGACGCTTGAGCTCGCGTTGGGTATGATCACGTCGAAAGAGAAGTCAGGTGCCAAAAGACTTCCCGTAATACCTGTATGCAATTCCACGTCTATCTTGCGTGAACTTGCAATGCCCTCCAGGAGAATTGCCGGATTGGCCCTTGTGTAGTTGATCGCCAGGATATCCAGTGTGGCGTTGTAGGGGTTCCCATCCCAGATTATAGTTCCTCCCCGCTGAACCTCGAAGTCCTTGTTGACAATGTTTCTGAACTTGTAATCCCCCTGATCTACAGTCAGGCTGCCGAACATTTCGAATCGGCCATTTGTATCTATGTTCAGCCGGATATTGCCATCTCCGCGACCTCGCAGTGAACTCCCCGTATTCCGATCGATAACGATCTCTGCAAGGGCATCGCGCGTAACGTTCAGGTTAAAATTCAATGTAAGGCCCTTGAGTCGCTCAAAAACCACCTCCCCGCGTCTGTCTTCGCCTTCTTCTGCCTCTTCGGTTTCAAAATGGATGAGTTTCGTCGTGTTAACCGTGCTTGTGTTGCCCAAGGGGATATAGAATTCAGTTCCTGGCATTGTGGTACCCCGAACTCCAATCTGGAGCTCATCGGTGTAGCCTCGCAAGGTCGTTCGGCCAGACATGAGACCTGTTCCGTAATACAGAGCTCCTTCTGAGTCCTCTGTATTGAGCACCAGGAGGTTGTTTGTGTTGAGCTCGAGGTCGAGAAGCCATCTTTTGAATCGCTCGTGGGTAATTGTTCCCTCGATTCGTCCCTCAGTGCCCATGGCGTTGTCAACCACATTGATACGTTGAAAATCGAAAGTGTGATCATAAAGCTTGACAACGGATTCTCCATCAAAATCGTAGTCCACATTCAGGTAGGGCATCTTGATGCCTGCTTCGTCAAGGCGAATTTCCCCATTGATGTCAGGGTTGGCCAACAGGCCCGACATCGTTACCTCACCACTCGCCATGCCGCGAATATTTGAGAGCACGTTCTTACCCAAAGGACTGAAGGCATCAATCCTGAATCTGTCAAGGTAGACATTGGCCAGCATCATAGGGTCAGCCCCGCTGAAATCAATCTCACCCTTAGAGCTGAAAGTCTTCAGACCCGAATTGATCAGGTAAGTCTCAAAGCTATAGTTCCTGATGTTATCATCCGAGGAGGCATTGAACTCAAAGTCTCCGTAGTAGTCATCGTTAATGCTGAAATAATTGACCACGAGCTCGGCTATGGGAAGGACCTGCCCGTTCACCGGTCTCAACTGAATGTTCCCATTTAACTTACCATCAACGCGAACGCTGTCCATAGATGGGGTTACATCAAAAAGATTGACATTGGTAAATTTCAGATCTATGTTGCGAGCATTTTTTCCACTCCACAAACCTGCCATATGAATCTCCTGGTCTCCGGATACCATGTTGAAATCATCAATGGCATAGGTGTTTATATCCGCATCATAGACAATTTTGTTCTGATTGTTGTCTTCAGGGTTCACAAACCACAAGTTGTCTTTGAAAAAGATCTCTGACTGCTTCATCCCAAGAACCGACTGACCCTTTTCATTGAAAGTGTGATACACACTGAAATTATATCTTTCTTTCCGCTCCTTCCCCCCGATCATATCGGCTTCCATGAAAAGAGTGTCATTCAGCATCACATTGACCAGGTTTATCTGGGATAGATTGTAATACTTGGTGTCGAGTTCATCCACACTCAAAAGGGTATTGAACAGGGGATTCTGGTTGTCAACCTGCAAATTGATCCTGTCGACGTAAAAGTCAAATGCCTCGATCCTTGGAGACCTCACATTCAACTTAAAGATATCCTCATCCGAATTCACCTCCCCATAGATAATTGTGTTCGCTCCAAGTATCAGGTCCGGAAAAAACACCTCTACGATCTTGTTGTAAATATTGAATCTGAATTCCAGGAACTGACCCTCGAGCACCTTTTTCTTCTCATAGTTCACAAACAAGCTCCCCAGTGAGTTTTGCCCCAAAAGCTTAAGCTGGTTAAACTTAAAATCCCCGCGCACGTAGCCGTTGATAATGTCAGTCGAATTAACGGTCACCTCTCTTAAGGTATCTTTGAAATAGGAGCTGATGGCGAAATCCTTGAAGAAATAATCGTCATTCTGATTCGAATAAGATGCGTTCTTAAAGCTTATTTTCCCCTCCATGTCATCAGGTGTACTACCTTTCAGATCGATGTCGATCGTACCTTTCAGGATCGACTTGTCATCACGCGTGAAAAGGTTGAGCCGATTAAAATCCGAATAGGCCACATCCGCAGTGAAATTGAACTGATAGAATTCTTTTGAGAGAGCGGCCAGCCCCTTGAATTCAAGCTGCAGATTTGGATCATCTATCAAGAGGTATCCGTCAAACCTTCGGTCCATGAGAACCCCGTTTATGTCTATGTTTGAGTAGGTGTAGCCTTTGTATTGATGCTTCGAGATGTGACCCCTGACATTTATATTGACATTGTCAATCGAAAATCCCTGACCCTCTACCTCGCCCGTCATCGAGAACTCTCCAATCAAACTGTCATTGACAAAACGTCCAAGCTTGAAGTCGATGAGCTCTATCCGACCCTTGTAGGTCGCTTCATCGCCTTTGTCAATGTCATTGAGACTTAAATCCACGTCAGACAAGCCAAGCTCCGCAATGGTTTTCAATTGCACGTCCAATGAAGTTTTGGTCACTTTAACCTTACCCGAACTGGAGAAAAATCCGATGTTATCCAGGGCTTTTGGAATTCTGGAGCCCAAAAGATCCGGAAGCAAATTGACCAGGTGATCGTAATTCGAGCTCAGTTCCTGAATGTCCCCGACCAGAAGAAAGCGATCCTTGTCGAGAACATTCTTGATATGGACGTCTCCTCTCAACAAGGAGTTCCTGTCAGAGCTCAGGTCAATTTGGGAAATCCTGAAATCATTTATGGTACCCTTGGCCCTGGCTGAAAAATGAATTTGGTCATAGCGGCCAAACTGACCGTAGAATTTTTTGAGGTCGGAGAGAATGATATCCGCCTGCTTAAAATCCGCATCGATCTGCACGCGATTTGTAAAATCCGAAAAATCTCCCTTTTCATAATCAAAATAAATATCGGCGTTGAGCTGAGAGCCCTCGGTTCGCAACCAGGTATCGACGAATTCCATTCGCGTATCAGTGTATCGAAACCGAGAACTGAAGTTCAAAACCTCAACATCGTGATCTTCAATGGTTCTGAGGTCATGTATATCCGCTCTCACGTCCGATCCATCTATTTGAAAATTGTCAAAAACCCCATATATGTTGTGATAGAAGACAATGGGCCCCGCTTTCTTATTTTCGTTGTAGAGGGTAAAATCAATTCCCTCGGCCACAATAGAAGAGGACTCCATTTTAAAGGTATTGTTAGAATCCGGGTTCTCTTTTTTGAACTTATTCACAAACAATGTCAGGTTGTTCGTCGAATCGCCTTCGTAGGTCCTCAGGTTGAATGCTCCTTCCTCAAGAAGGATCTCTCCGAATTCCAAATTGGTCCTGAAAAGATTTCGATAGTTTAAGATTGAGGTCTCGATTCCGCCTACGGAGATTAAGGTATCTTTCATGTGGTCGCGAATCAAAACAGACCTGAGCTTCACTTTTCTGATAGAGGAGAGATCGACCTTGTCAATATGGATGTCTGTCCCATAGGTATTGTTGATGCGGTTGGTCACGATTCTGGCCAGACCGGTTTGGACCGCCGAAAAAGAAAGGAGCACGCTCAGCATGACCAGAAAGAAGCTGGCCAGCAGAAAAAAACGTACCAGTATATTTTTCAGGCGCCTGATGAGATTTATTTCTAAATTTGCAGTTTTAAAAGTACAATTTTTGTGCCTAAATCAATGAGGTGAAAAAAAAACCTGTTCACATACTTGCTATCGAATCTTCTTGTGATGACACAAGTGCTGCAGTGCTTCAGAATGACCGGGTGCTGTCGAATGTGGTCGCGAATCAAAAGGTTCACGCTCAATACGGTGGAGTCGTGCCCGAGCTGGCCTCCAGGGCTCATCAGCAAAATATCGTCCCGGTAGTCGACCATGCCTTGAAAAAGGCAAATGTTAACAAGGAGGACCTGGATGGAATTGCCTTTACCCAGGGTCCGGGACTTCTCGGCTCCTTGCTAGTGGGAAGTTCCTTTGCCAAGTCTCTTTCAATTGCCCTGGACATTCCGCTTATGGCGGTCAATCACATGCAGGCCCATGTTTTAGCTCATTTCATCGAGGATGAGGCCCAGAAGATTCCTCCATTTCCCTTTTTGTGCATGACAATCAGTGGAGGGCATACTCAAATCCTAAGAGTCAGCTCTTTCAATTCATTTGAAATCCTGGGAGAAACTATTGACGACGCTGTTGGAGAAGCTTTTGACAAAACTGCCAAACTTCTCGGACTTCCCTACCCGGGTGGACCGCTTATAGACAAACATGCCTCTCAGGGAGACCCCCTGGCGTTCAGCTTCTCAGAGCCCAAAACTGAAAACCCCCTGGACTTTAGTTTCAGTGGGCTCAAAACGGCTATCCTGTACTTTCTGCAAAGGGAGCAAAAAAAGAACCCCGATTTCATTCAACAACGGATCGACGACATCTGTGCCTCTGTTCAACGTACCATAGTGACGATCCTGATGAATCGCCTTAAAAAAGCTTCAGAAATGACAGGTATCAAACACATAGGAATAGCTGGAGGCGTATCCGCTAATTCCGAGATTCGCTCAACATTGAAGGCTATGGAAGCAACTGATGGCTGGACGACGTACATTCCGAAGTTCGAATATACGACCGATAATGCAGCGATGATCGGCATCGTGGGTTACCTGAAGTATTTGAACGAAGATTTTGATCGGGAAGACTCAGTGGCGAGTTCACGGCTCGACATGGAGAAATAAAAAAACCGCCCTGAGGCGGTTTTGAATTTTATTCGGTCATAGCATCTTCCGACATCAGGGCGGCTGCGATCCTCTTGTAAAAACCTTTATTCAATTTTTCTCTTATGGATGAGAATGCCTTGATGGTTTCCTCGACATCTTCCAGCGTATGCGCAGCCGTAGGAATCAACCTCAGGAGGATCATCCCTTTTGGGATCACAGGGTATACAACTATCGAGCAGAATATCCCGTAGTTTTCCCTCAGATCATTAACCATGGCCATGGCTTCCGGAATATCTCCTTCCAGGAAGACCGGTGTGACACAGGTATTGGTCTTGCCAATATTGAAACCTTTTTCGACCAGTCCGTTCTGCAGGGCATTCACATTTTCCCAAAGCTTCTCTCTGAGTTCGGGCATGGTCCTAATCATATCCAGTCTTTTCAATGCGCCTTTCACCATCGCCATTGGGAGTGACTTGGCAAACATTTGAGACCGCATGTTGTATTGAAGGTATTTGATCACCTCTTTGTCTCCGGCAAAAAACGCTCCTATACCCGCCATTGATTTGGCAAAGGTGGCAAAGTAAACGTCAATTGCGTCTTGCACGCCTTGCTCCTCGCCTGCCCCGGCACCTGATTTACCAAGTGTTCCGAAGCCGTGAGCGTCATCGACCAGCAATCTGAAATTATATTTTTCCTTGAGGGCACAAATTTCCTTGAGTTTACCCTGCTCTCCTCGCATTCCAAAGACACCTTCACTGATCACAAGAACTCCACCACCTGTCTCTTCTGCAATTTTAACAGCTCTTTGGAGGTTCTTTTCAAAACTTTCGATGTCGTTGTGACGAAAAGTGAACCGTTTCCCCTGGTGCAGTCTCGCTCCGTCAATGATACAGGCATGGGAATCCATGTCATAAACCACAACGTCATTCTTCGTGACCAGTGCATCAATAGCAGACACCATTCCCTGGTAACCGAAATTTACAAGGTATGCGGCTTCTTTTCCGACAAATTCGGCACATTCCCGCTCCAATTGCTCGTGGTATTTCGTATGCCCACTCATCATTCGCGCACCCATTGGATAAGCCATTCCATGCTCGGCAGCAGCTTCGGCATCCGCCTTCAACACATCGGGATGATTGGCCAGCCCCAAATAATCATTGATGCTCCAGGTAATGACCTCACGGCCATTGAATTTCATCCGATTGGAAATCGGACCTTCAAGCTTTGGAAATACATAATACCCTTCTGCCTGTTTGGCCCATTTTCCCAAAGGACCCTTATCCTTGATAATTCTATCAAATAAGTCTTTCATCTTCAAAAATCGTTTCGAAAGGAGATAATGTACCTCCTTTTAAATCAAGTGCAAAAATAGGAAAATTTCTTATTCCGACCTTTTGATGTTTATAGAAAATGATAAAAGAAAAGGCCATTCGCAATGCGAATGGCCTTTGTACATATTCGTTATAGTAGCCTTATTGAATGATCTCCAAAGAACCTCTGGCATGTTTCTGAGTGTCGAAGAAACCCTGTTCACTCATCCATTCATCAGAGTAGACTTTTTCCATGTAACGCGATCCGTGGTCAGGAAGTATCATAACCACCACGCTGTTTTTGTCAAAATAATCTTTCGCCGCATACTGGAAGGTGGCCTGAATAACGGCACCACTCGTATATCCGGTGAATAACCCTTCTGTAGTGGCCAATTCTCTGGCCCTGTGCGCTGCGTCTTCATCAGTTACTTTCTCAAAAACATCAATTACCTCGAAATTTGTGGCCGAGGGCACGAGATTCTTGCCAAGACCTTCTATTCGGTATGGATAGATTTCATTGGTATCGAAGTCTGAGGTCTCGTGAAACTTCTTGAGAATGGATCCATAAGCATCCACGCCCAGCACTTTGATCTCAGGATTTTTCTCTTTGAGATACTTTCCTACACCTGAAATGGTCCCACCTGTTCCACTGGCAACAACCACATGCGTTACCTTACCCTTTGATTGTTCCCAAATCTCGGGTCCGGTCGAAAGGTAATGTGCCTCTGAATTGAGCTCGTTGAAATATTGGTTGATGTAAACAGAATCAGCTGTTTCTGAATGGAGCCTTTTCGCTACTTGATAATAGGATCTGGGATCGTCTGCACTGACATGAGCCGGACAAACATAAACCTTGGCGCCCATGGCTCTGAGCATGTTGATCTTGCCATTGGAAGCTTTTGAATTGACCGCTAAAATGCACTCATAACCCTTTATGATGCAAACCAGAGCCACACTGAAACCAGTGTTTCCGGAAGTGGTCTCTATGACTGTGCTCCCTTTCTTGAGTATTCCCTTTTTTTCTGCCTGATCCACAATGTGCACTGCTATTCTGTCTTTCATAGAGTGCCCCGGATTGAAGGCTTCGTATTTTGCTAAGAACTCACCGTCTAACTCTTCTGTTATTTTGTTCAATCGTATGAGAGGCGTCTCTCCGACTAAGTCCAAAATAGAATTAGTTATACCGTTATGTTTTTTCATAGAATTATAATACTTTGATTATAAAAACCGCGCAAATTTAATTATTTTTTTTAAACCTCCACTGAAAAGGGGGAGAAGATTGAGGCCTCGGTAACGCTAATCACAATATTACAAAAAAACTTTTTAATTCGTAATTCCCTCTAAATCAAGAAGAAACGCATAATCACGTGCCACTTCTTTCAAAGCGTCGAACCGTCCGGAGGCACCCCCATGCCCGGTATCCATGTTCGTATAAAGCAGCAATGTGTTGTTGTCTGTTTTCATCTCCCTGAGTTTGGCAACCCACTTGGCGGGCTCAAAATACTGCACCTGGGAATCGTGGAGGCCCGTTGTCACAAGCAAGTTCGGATATTCCTTCTCCTGGACATTGTCATAGGGTGAATATGAAAGCATATATTCATAGGAGTCCTTTTCCTTGGGATTTCCCCACTCGTCGAACTCTCCGGTTGTAAGTGGGATGCTTTCATCCAGCATAGTAGTGACAACATCCACAAAAGGAACGGCTGCGATCACTCCATTGAAAAGCTCCGGATTCATATTGATGACCGCTCCCACGAGCAGTCCTCCTGCCGAACCTCCTTCTGCATAAAGATGATCAGCCGAGGTATATCCCTGATCGATCAAATAAGAAGCGGCGTCCGCAAAATCATTGAAGGTATTCTTCTTGTTGAACATCTTTCCGTCCTCATACCAGGATCTGCCCAGGTATTCACCTCCTCGCACATGGGCGATCGCATAGATGAAGCCCCTGTCGAGCAAACTGAGTCGCACGCTGCTGAAGCGGTCCCTGACGATGCTTCCGTAAGATCCATATCCGTACAAAAGCAATGGGGTATCACTTCCTGGCTTTGTATCCTTGTGATAAACCAGGGAAATCGCCACCTTTTTGCCATCACGCGCATTGGCCCAAATTCTTTCGCTCCTGTAATTCTCCTTTTTAAATTTGCCACCAAGCACTTCCTGCTCTTTTTTCACCTCTTTTGTCTTTGAATTCACATCGAAATCGATGACCGAGTTAGGTGTAGTCAGCGAATTATAGCTGTAGCGAATGAGATTGGTGTCAAATTCCGGGTTATTGTACACTGAGGCCGAATAGGTTTCTTCTTCGAAAGGAAGGTGGTAGTCTTCGCTGTCATCCCATTTTCTGATGCGAATCTTGTTCAGACCATTGTTTCGTTCCTCAAGGACGATAAACTCTTTGAAGATAGAGATGTCTTCGAGCAAGGTGTCTTTCCGGTGCGGGATGACTTCCTCCCAGTTCTCTTTCTGGGTCTTGTCTACCGGGGTCTTCATCAACTTAAAGTTCGTGGCGCCGTCTTTATTGGTATGGACATAGAAGTAGTCCTCGAAATGAGCAACCGAATATTCCAGGCCGCGCTCTCTTTCCTGAATTAGAGAGAATTCTCCTTCTGGATCATCAGCATCCAAAAACCGGTACTCTGTTGTAAGAGTGCTGTAGGATCCGATAATTATGTATTTGTTCGATTTCGACCTGTAGACAAATGTCCAGAACGTCTCGTCTCCCTCCTCGTAAATCAACTTGTCTTCGGAGGGATCGGTGCCCAGAATATGCTTGTAGATTTTATCGCTTCGCAAAGTGACAGGGTCCTTTCGGGCATAGAAAACAGTTTTATTGTCGCTGGCCCAGGCAGAATTCCCGGTGGTATTCTTTATCTCCTCAGGGAAGAGCTCCATTGTTTCCAGGTTCTTGAACCTCAGATCGTATTGACGTCGGCTCAATGTATCCACTCCAAAGGCTGCAATATTGTTGTCAGGACTGATATTCAATCCGGAAAGCGCGTAGTAGTCATGACCTTCCGCCATTTCATTGACATCTACGATAAGCTCCTCCGTAGCCTCAAGGTTGCCCTTCTTTCTGGCGTATATCGGATACTGCTGCCCTGTCTTGAAGCGTGTGATATAGTAAAATCCGTTCTTGCGATAGGGAACCGACTCATCATCTTCCTTGATTCTGGACTTCATCTCCTCGAACAAGTCCTCCTGGAACTTACTGGTGTGAGAAGACATAGCCTCATAGTAGGCATTTTCCTGCTCCAAATACTCGATCACTTCAGGGTTCTCCCTCTCATTTAGCCAGTAGTAGTTGTCTATTCGCAGGTCACCGTGAATCTGTAGTTCTTTGGGTATTTTTCGGGCTACAGGAGGTTTGACCTGTTTTTGGGCATCTCTCATATGATTTCTTTCTTCTGTTTGTTCATTCTTGCAGGAAACTGCAAAAATAGCGGATAATACAATTGCCAGGGCACTTAATTTATTAATCATGCTTCCTCAATAATCATTTTATTAATTTTGTGAAGGTCTTTGGATTGACCGCGAAACTAACATTTAAATTTAACACCGACAATTATGCTTGGAGATATGGAAGGAATGATGGCCAAACTCAAAGAGGCTCAGGCCAAGATTGAAGAAACCAGGAAGCGAATGGACCAGGTCATGGTAGATGGAGAAGCCGGGAACGGCCTCGTTGTGGTAACCGTAACTGCCAATCGGCAGGTCAAGAATTTAGCCATTGACGATGAGCTTCTTGAAGACAAAGAGGCCCTCGAGGACTACCTGATCCTGGCATTGAACAAAGCGCTTGAAAAAGCCTCAAAAATTCACGAAGCTGAAATGGCCGCCGCTGCCCAGGGAGGTTTGCCCGACATTCCGGGAATGGACATGTTCAAATAAATTACGTATTTAAATAGCAGCTAAGATCGCTCTTCAATAAGCATTGAGTGACAGATCAGGTACTGAGCCAGCGCGTAGGTCAACATGATGGCCACAGGATAAATCATATGCGGGGAATAGAACTTGTTCAGTGCTATCATGCTGTCTGA
>CBDUAY010000061.1:0-15704 GCA_965365245.1 uncultured Flavobacteriaceae bacterium
TGGTGCTGATCATGCACACCTTCGAGATGTTTTGTGAAGGGGATTATCACAAGCTTTTCATTAACCATGGTTACCTGGCCGTCGATTTCTTCTTTATGCTTTCGGGTTATGTCATGGCCCATGCTTATGACGACCGCTGGGGCAGCATGACGGTCATAGATTTCATTAAACGCAGGCTGATCCGATTGCATCCGCTGATTATTTTGGGCATGGCCCTGGGTGGCTTGCTTTTCTTTTTCCAGGAGGCAGACCTTTTTCCGAAGATTGCGGAGACCTCCGTTTGGCGGCTTATTTTGATCACGTTGATTGGGTTCGCGTTGATCCCGGTGCCGACCTCTATGGACGTTCGTGGCTGGAACGAGATGTTCCCGCTAAATGGTCCGGCCTGGTCGCTTTTTTTTGAATACATCGCAAATGTTTTGCACGTGTTTATCTTGAGAAAATTGTCCAACAGAATGTTGAGTCTCTTCGTTCTGTTGGCGGCGATAGCCTTGTATAGCGCTGCCATTACCAGTGAATCGGGAGACTTGATCGGAGGCTGGTCTCTTGAGCCCGAACAGTTGAAGTTAGGTTTTACAAGGCTCCTTTTTCCCTATATGGCAGGCATGTTGCTGCGCAGGGCGGTGAAACTCAGAAGAGGTAAAAGAACCTTTTACCTTACGGGTATTTTGCTTGTCACGGTGCTGAGTATGCCGCGAATTGGAGGGTACGATGATGTATGGAAGAACGGACTTTACGAAGCCCTGGTGGTTTCGATAGTTTTCCCGTCCATAGTCTATCTGGGTGCCATCGGGGAGGTTAAAGGGAAGTTTCATCAAAAAGCCTGCACGTTTTTGGGAGACATCTCTTATCCGCTTTACATCACACACTTCCCCTTTATCTTGATGTATTACGCCTGGGTTGCGAACAACGATGTGAGTTTGTCCGTAGGAATTACAGTAGGCATTTTGACCATGCTGGGAGTAGTCCTGATCGCCTACGCCTCATTGAAATTCTACGATCTCCCCATCCGAAAGAGACTGGCCGAGCGGTTTCTCTATTCGAAGAATGCCGATTCAAGCCAGAAATCAAAATGATTCTGTTCCTTTCGAATTTCTCAAGTTGCTTCTAAATCGTTAAATTTCCGAATGATTTATCTTCAAAGATTAAACATGGACAACTCTCTCTTTTTAGAGATAGGAGGTTTTAAGGTGCTGGTCGATCCCTGGCTCGAAGGGACCGAAGTTGACTTTTTTTCCTGGTTCAATACACAATGGCATAGAACTGCGCCCTTGTCTTTTGAAGAGCTTCCTGATTTTGACGTAGTGTTGATCACACAAAAATACCCGGACCATTTTCACCTCCAAACCCTGAAAAAGCTATCTCCATCTCAAATTATTGCACCGAGGTCCCTGGAGAAGAAAATCAGAAAAAATTTACCCAAGGCTTCACTTGCAATCGTGGATTGGGATACCCGTCATATCAAGATTGGCAATATCACCTTGACGTATTTGCCCACCCGCAGGAAGGTGGATCCGATCTATGACGCCTTTCTTTTGGATGACGGAAATGAGAGCGTCTTTCTGGCACCGCACGGATATCAGTTTGACGATGATAGCCGGAGTCTTGTTGAAGAAGCATCCCCCTGTCAACTTTTGGTCACCCCTTTCAATCGGTACGAATTGCCTTTTTTTCTGGGCGGAACGGTATCTCCCGGTCTGGAAGGCGTAGAGCATTTGTGCCAGGTGCTTAAGCCGAAAAAGGTGATGGCCGTTCACGACGAAGACAAGCACGCGAAAGGACTGGTCTCGAAGCTGGCGAGAATTACCCGGCCTGCATCCACCAGGGCGCTTCACGAGCTTCCCTGGCTCGGTGACCGCTACTTTGAATTGAATGACTATCAACGAATTGAAATTTCCTGAACGAACGAAATAATATCATTATCCATTGAACATTTTAATATGAATGAAAAACAGAAAGCCTTGTTACAAGTGACCTTAATCTATGTGTTGGTCGGTCTTGCCGGATGGGTAACTTTTGAATATTTTAAGGACTCCCAAATCGTATTGCGATTCATCTATGCCGATCTCGCCATGACACTGGTGACCTACATCTTTTCGGTCCTCAAGAAAAACAGCAGCGTGTACGATGCGTATTGGAGCGTGATTCCGTTTTATTTTGTTCTTTTTTGGTATGGATATTACAACGGGACCGAATGGGGAATTTACCCATGGATTTGTTCCCTGGCAATAGCCTTCTGGGGTTTTCGACTGACCCTGAGCTGGGCAAGGGGTTGGCCGGGCTGGCATCATGAAGACTGGAGGTACGTCAATTTCAGAAAGCAGTTCGGGAAATTCTTTCAACCCATCAACTTTCTGGCTATCCACCTCTTTCCGACGGTCATCGTGTTTTTGGGAATGTGGCCTTTGTTCTGGGTCTTTGAGTTTGGAGAAATACATAACCCGATTCTCTTCTATTTTGGAGCCGTTCTCGCCCTGACGGGAACCATTTTCGAATTCTTCGCAGACAATGAGCTGGATCGATTTCGAAAACGAGAAAACAAGAAGAAGGAAGACATTCTCAGAACCGGGATCTGGGCCTATTCAAGAAACCCCAATTACTTGGGTGAGATGTTGTTTTGGTTCGGCTTGCTCGGAATGGGTCTGGCTTTTGGGGCACCTTACTACACGGCCGCCGGTTCGATAGGCATGCTGCTGATGTTCCTGTTTGCCTCGATTCCTATGAAAGACAAGCAAATGGAAAAGAACCGGCCCGAAGCCTTTGCAAAGTACAAACGGGAAGTGTCAAGAATTCTGCCCCTTCCTCCAAAGAAGAACAGTTAGACGATTGGTTCTTCTCTGGAAGACCGGGCAAATTTCAGAACAAGCTCCCCGAATAAAGGTTCAATTCTTTTGGAATGTAAGGTAGTCGGTTCCGCCATTTCCACCGCTAATGTCAATCAGTTCGATTTTCGTGGATGACCTTGAAATGATGTCCCAGTCGTCATTGAGGTCTTCGAAATCATTTGCCAGATTGAAGTTGATGTTGAAATCCAGGTCGTCAACGCTGTCGTCATTGCTGTTGCTGTCGGTTATGCTCCAGGTTCCATCATATTGATTGACCCCGTTATCAGCTTTCAACACCCCGGAACTCAGAAACGTGAAGTTGTAACCAGCAAAATGATTGGTCTCATCTTCATCTGAATCAATGAACTTTGTAATGCGCCAGGTTCCGTTTTGTACGCTGGTCTCAATCTGATCTTTAGTAGAATTGGAAGGGCCGTCATCGTCATTTGTGCACCCTATTGCAAAAAGCATAAAGTAAAAGACCGCCAAGAATGTTGTGATTTTTGATTTGTTCATAATCTCATTGTTTTTTAAAAGCACAAGTGTTCAGTCCGAAGGGAGCATAAAGCGGGCAGAAACCCAATAAACTGGTTAAAACAAATACAGCAGCAACAACCATCAGGACAATGCCCAAGGTTCCAGAAAGTATGCCTGAAAAGTACAGAATACCAATAATTGCAGCGATGATTACCCTGACGACTCGGTCAGTAAGACCCATGTTATTTTTCATGACTTAAGATTTAAATTGTTAGAATAATGTTCTACAAATCTATTTCCGCCATGGGATCTGTGCAGTGACTGCAGTCACCACTCGCCAATAAGTTGAATCTCGCCCGATTTTTGAATCACTTTTCCCTCGTTTTCGAGCTTTTTGAGGACCCTGGTTATGACTTCGCGGGCAGTCCCGAGCTCATTGGCGATCTGGCTGTGACTCATTCGGATGGATCGGCTTTCCATCAATTCCGATTTTCTTCGCAGGTGATCGAGCAGTCTCGTGTCCATCCTGTTCAGAAGCAAATGACCTATCGTATCAAGAAGTTCGGAATATCTCAGATTGAATTGATTGTAAAACAGCTCATTGAAATCGGGATAATCCTTCAGCCATCCTGCCAGCAATTGGACGGGAATGAGGAGAATTTCCGAATCCTGCTCTGTCGTTGCAAATACCTTGCTGGGGGTATTTTTCAATGCGGCATAAAAGGTCATCACGCAGCTCTGAGCCGGCTCAATGTAGTAGATCAAAAGCTCTTTGTCATCAAATCTCGAATACACTTTGACAAGCCCGCTGATAACGATTGGCAAGACTTTTACATATTGCGCTTCCCTTAAGATCTCGGTTCCTTTGGGAATCTTTTTCAGGCTTGACTGGTCCATAATCTTGTCGACCAGCTCAGGCTTTAGAAATGATAATATGCTCCTGTCGAAATCCATATGAGGAATGTTGGTAACCAAGTTATGAAAAATCGTTTATAATGGCATTTGACCCAAATCATTCAGGCCTTATTCAAAAATTGAGATTTTCAGAATCTGAATATTTTGGTCTTTATTTAACTCGGAAGTTGCTATTTTTAGAGTCCTCATGGATCAAATCGCAAATGTTATAATATGGGTGATCATAATTCAGGGTGTTTTCCTGGGCATCACCTATATTTTTTCTAAAAAATCCAAAAGCAAGGCAAATAGAATTCTGGGATTCTTTTTGCTTGCATTTGTTTTTGAGGCTTTGTCAAGTGATCTTGTTCCGTACAATTACATTGGCAACTACCTTTTTGCAGATTATTTCGGACTGCCGGAGGTAAAATTGTTCTTTCCCGCTTTGTTCTTGAATTATATCTTGGAAAAGCTGGATCGGGTTTCGGCTTACAAGAACTATTTACGCATAAATTACTTTTTGGCCCTGGTCATTTTGTGTCTGACACCTCTGAATTTAATTCTGCACATAGGTTTTCAAACTACAGTCAGGGAACTTTTTGGCGTTCAGCTCACCAATCTGATATTTATGACATCGCAGTACTGTGCCTTCTTATTGACGGTTGCAGCATTTATAATTTCGATCTTAGAAACTTATCGGTACAGGAAAATGGTTGAGAATGAATACACCGATTTAGGCATGTTGCAAATCAACTGGTTGTGGCAGTTTATTTTTATTTTGTTCCCGATTATCGTTTTGTGGGGTCTGGAGTTAGCCTATATTCTGGCAGGGGGCAGAGGCCCCTCAGATTACTTGAGCATCACCTGGATTTTTGTTTTTGTATTTCTGTATTTTTTCAGCTTCAAGGCCTATCGGAACCCGAACCTTTTTGAAAATGTGTCTCATGGAACACAGAGGGAATTCCGAGTTAGAGAGCAGAGGAAAGAAAAGCATCCTTGCAAAGAAGAGAACCGGGCAAAGATAATCTCGGAGATGGAGAAGCATCAATTCTTCCTGAATGAAGAGTTGACTCTCCATTCATTTGCCCGGGAAATTGATATGTCCTCCAGACTCATTTCATCCTGCATCAATAAAAACATGGGATATAACTTCAACGAATGGGTCAATGGCTACAGGGTGGAAAGAGCTCTCGAGATCATCGAGACAGATCGTGAGAACAGGCTTTCCATTGAGGGCATAGGAAGCGATTCCGGTTTTAAATCAAGGTCTGCCATGTACGCCGCTTTCCAAAAAAAGTTGGGACATTCTCCGGGACATTACCGAAAAAAATGATCGACCCATCGCACGCTCAGGTTGTCCTGAATCCTGTAATCAGTAGAAAATTTGTCCTGATTTTCGCAAAAACAAAATGAGTTTGTCCTAATTCCGGTATCCGGTACACGCTTTACTTTTTTCGTGTTAGAATAACTGCTAGTTTCGATATGAAATTCTTGATTACGAGAAGTTTAATTCTGAAAATAGTTGATTATGAAAGCACCATTAAATCTAAAAATCGATTCAGGGAGAATTGAAGCCGTCGACGCACTCAGGGGATTTGCCTTGCTGGGTGTTTTATTTGCGAATATTCCATTTGGAGGAGACCCGCCTATAGAATCATCGTATGATGACACGATTCACTTTTTGTACAATTTCCTGATTTCAAAGAAATTCATAACCATATTCTCCATATTGTTTGGTTTTGGATTCTATATCCAATTCTCAAGGGCAAAGGAAAAAGTAACCAATTTTAAAAGTTATTTCCTGATACGAATGGGGTTGTTGTTCTTAATTGGATGCATTCATTCCTTTGTGTTGTGGAACGGTGATATTCTCATGTCTTATGCCTTCGGTGGTGTATTCTTACTGTTATTGAGGAATTGGTCCGTCAAAAAGTTGATTATTCTGGCCTTCGTTTTCAACGTTTTGTTGACCGGAGCGACATTTATCGGCAACACAGCACTAGGGTGGGCCGTATATGATTACGACTTCGCAATAAACACGGATCTCGGGATGACCAATTCCTATTTTGAATATTTGAAAATCAATTGGATCACTTCGCCCTGGGTCAATTTTCTGAATGACATGCCTTTGACCTTGTTTTTCACCTTCGGAAACATGCTTATTGGAATGATCCTTGGAAAAGTTCAATTTTTCACCCGAGAAAATGGACCGAAAAGCCTGAAGCAGTGGTTTGTTGGTTTAGGCATCATTCTCGGGGCTCCCGCGAGTTACTATTTTCATTTGGTGATGACGGGAAATTTGGAATTGGACATACCCCAATTGTGGGTCCCATTCGCCATCTTGATTGGGATGCTGTTTCAGAGTCTGGCCTACATCACCGTGTTCGTCGAATTATACCGGACTCCTTTTTTCAAGAAGGCATTATCAGGATTCAAATACGTCGGGAAGACAGCGCTTACGAATTACCTGGCACAGACCGTATTTTACTTAGTTGCCATTTATCATTTTACAAATCTTTTTCAGCTATACGGGAAATTGTCAGAACCAGAAACCTATCTGTTGGCATCGCTGGTTTTCATACTTCAAGCCATAACAAGTTACTATTGGCTCAAGACATGGAAACAGGGGCCTGTTGAATTCGTATGGAAGAAAATGAGTTACTCCAACCTTAAAACCAAAAAGAAAAATGAAAACAATCTATTTACTAATCGCTTGCGCCGTGGCAGTTCAATTCGCCAGTGGACAGAATCGAATTGCTGAAGAAGTCTCATTCAAAAGCGGAAACGAAACGCTGACCGGTATTTTGGTAAAAACATCACTCATCTGAATCAAATCTTTGAGGGCCAGGTACCCGATAATTTTAGCATCCAAACCATGCCAAAAGGACAACATGGATTTTATAAAGTTGAAAATAGGTGCATCCCATGGGAAGAGGCCGAAAAAAATGGCTTTGATTCAAATTTTCAAAATCAGATCAGGGAATGGGTCAATTCACTGGACTAAAAAATGATTAACTACTATGGCTAAGGCATTCAGAATAGGAAGAATCGATTCGATCGAAGGAAGGAAATTCAACAGATACGCCCTTTATATAATAGGTGAAGTTCTGCTTGTCGTCCTGGGTATACTCATAGCCCTGGAGATCGACAACCGGAATAAGGCCAAAGAGAACAGAAAAAAGGAAATTGTCTATTTGCAGAGCTTTCAGGAAGACTTGAGAAAAGACATCGGTGTCATCAAAGCTCAGCTTCAGGCGAAAGAAGCGCTGTATTCAGAACTGGAAGAGGTTTTCCGGGATTATCCCAAGCTCCAAAATAGGAGTGAAGCTGAGTTATTGGAAATCAGCAATAGGCTGGCACCCATTGCCGGTCAAAGTATTTTTGTCTGCAACTGCTCCACCTTCGATGCCATCCAGAATTCGAGTGACATACAAGTTGTCACAGATTTCAAACTGGTACAGTTACTTTTTAATTACTACACGCATTTAAATATGATTTTTGCCCATGATGATGTATCGAACCAATATATCAGAAACGTAGTCGAACCGTATGTATACGATAAATTAGAATTCAGAACCATTGATTATGTGGCAGCCTGGTACGACAATGACAACAGGAGGTCATCCATGAAATTGGCCGACATTTACGCCGACTATGAATTTGAAAACATTCTCATCGGCAGCAGGGACCGAACCGAGAGCTACCTTGAAATATACAAAAAGGCTCTGATGCTGGCCCAGGATTTATATTTGAGGTTGGATGAAAAAATTAATGCTGTTGAAAATTGAACTATAATGGGTAAAAGACCTAGAAACCCTATATTTGGCAATTATCATAAACTTCGTTGAAAAATGAAAATATTTTTATTTGCCCTGGCAGTGATTGTCCTGTTTTCCTGCACAGATGCTCCAAAGAATTATGCGACCATATCAGGTAAGATAACAAACCAGACCAGTGACTCATTGGTAATCCGCAAGCAGGCCTATTCCAAAACGATAAGGGTCGCTGATGACGGATCCTTTAAAGATACGTTGAATGTTGAGCCTGGGGTTTATTCCCTGTACGATGGGAGGGAGGCTACTTCACTCTTTTTGAGAAATGGATTTGATCTTCAGGTGACACTCGACACAAAAATGTTCGACGAAACGGTTAGCTACAGTGGTACCGAGGCGGTACACAGCAATTTCCTGGCGGAAAAAGTGCTTCTGGAGGAGAAGCTTTTCGATTTGGATGAGCTGGTTGCCATGGATTCTGTTTCGAGAGAGGCGGAGTTTCAGTCGATTGAAAAGAAGCTGACGGATTTTCACGAGGCTGCAACGCAGGTCGACACAATGGTGATTAATTACAGCAGGAACAGAATTGACGGGACCCTCCAGGCCTACAAGAGATACCTGGATGCCGATTTGGCGCTCAAAAGAGAGCTTCCGGAGGGAGCAGTATCACCTTCATTTGATGGCTATGAAAACTTCAACGGAAAGACCACCTCGCTCAAAGACCTCGAGGGCAAATACGTGTATATCGACGTTTGGGCCACCTGGTGCGGACCTTGTATCGCAGAAATCCCAGCGCTGAAAAAACTTGAAAAGGATTACCACGACAAAAAGATTTCTTTTGTCAGCATTTCAATAGACGATGCGAAACGACATGGCGGCTCTGTGGAGAAAGCCCATGAAAATTGGAAGAAAATGGTCGGGGAGGAAGAGCTAGGTGGCGTCCAGCTTTTTGCTCCAAACGGATGGGAGTCTGAATTCATCAAAGACTATAAAATCTATGGAATCCCACGTTTTATAATGGTGGATCCAGAAGGAAAAATAGTAAGCGCAAGCGCACCGAGACCCTCAAGCGAGCAGCTCATAGATCTATTTGATTCCCTGGGTATTTAACTTTATATGAGGCTCTCCTCAAAAATGTGACAGGAACCTTGTTTTAATTTGCCGATGACTTGTTCTGGAGAATTGTGAACGGCATTCGAAGATTTCCCCACACAGTAGGGACATAAATGGGCATCTCCATCAGCATCTATGTAGAAAAACCGATTTCCTCCTCCAAAACAGCCTATTTTCCGCTGATGGTAACCTAGAGAATTTACTATTGGATACGATTCAAACCTTTTTTCGGAGTTGTATTTCAAATAGAATTCATCCAACATTTGAATATGATGATCTTCGAGCGCGACGTCCTTTCCTTTATACCTTCCTTCGGCCCTCGGCTCCAATATTTGGACGAATGAGACACCAAGTGATTTTGCCAGATCCATGTATTGAGCCAAATTATCTGGTGTGACGTATTCCCTTGTTGCACAAAGGGACAATGCAGTTACCAAACCCGCCGTATTCGAGTTCCTCACTGCTGACAGGGCCCATGAGTAAGCATTTTTGTTTCCCCTGAATTGATTGTGATTATGGGCTTCATGATGATCCAAACTGACCATCACTCCTGTCAAACCGTGGGCTTTTAAAAGTTCGGCATTTTCAGGGTTCAGACCCACACCTGACGTGATAATCCAAAAATCCGTTCCCGATTTTGCAGAATCCAGGATTTCAAGGAGGTCGTGCTTTCTCATAAGCGGCTCGCCTCCGCTGAACATGATCTGGGTGGTTCCGAAATCCTGGTAAGACCGAACCATTTCAATAAGTTCGGTGGTCTTCAGAGATTCACCCTTATTCAGGTTCTCCCATTCAAAACAATGCTCACAATTCAGGGGGCATTGTTTTGTGATCGCAATGATCAGGGTTCGCAGCCCCTTGGGTGCATCGTCAGACATCAACCTTGATAATTCATTGTCATACATTCTTTTTGAAGCCATAGAAGGAAATCCGGGTGAGCCCAGTCGATGAAATGTTCTTCCATCGACTTTGGCAATTTTTGACATCATCTTTCCTCCAAAAATATTTTGATACTTCTTTTTGAAACTTACCAATAGTCGAATAGTCGTCAACGGATTTCCAGTCTTCTTATTAAGTATTCGATACATTTCAAGCTGGACCCGTCTTCGCGCTATTTTCTTTTCCTGTTCAGACAAAATGAGCGGTGAAGCATGAATACCAGCGTTACTTTCCTTAAGGTATGAACTTGTTTTCACTTCCATATGTAATCAGTTGATCGGGTCAATTAGATGCAATTTCATAGTCGATATGCGCCACTTCTACGTACTTTTCCTTAGAAAAATCGGAGAAATATCCTGGAGTTTTGAATTTTCTCAATTGAGTCCATTCAGGCAAACCCTCAAAATCACGAACCAGCTCGTAGTATCCTTGTACCTTCAGGAAGGACGTGTGAGGTTTTTCTCTTAATGCATCGGGAACAGTAAAGATAATCTCTGTTATGTCACCTGTATTTTCTTGAGACATATACAAGTTGTCAGACTTTTCAAGAGCGTATTTCCAATCAATCGAACCTGTTCCCAGCGCGACAAATGGCTTAAGCGCCTTAGGTTTCAGATTGGAGTTAAATCTAAAGTCCATTGCGGCATAGTCGATTTCCCAAAACATAAAACCGGTTTGCAATTTGATCCGAACCTCTTCACCTTTGAGATTCCTGATATCGATTGGAATCACAAATTCCCTCGAAGCCAATGGTCCAACAGTCATCAGATGATCCACTTTTTCCCAGTTTTCGTTGTTCCAGATTGATACGGACAGTGGGAAATCGCTATCCAGGATTCTTTTCATCCGATCAGCTGGATCATTTTCAGATTGTTTTTTCATCCAATCGGAATAGGAGACACCGAATTTCTCAATGAACTCTCCAAACAAGTAGTCGAACCACAGCGTATTCTTGCCTTTAATCACAAGGTTAGCATGTTGAGCGTCAAGAGGCCTCTTAAACCTCAGAACAGCCGTATTCTTATCCACTTCTGTATCATCGAAAAGAAGAATCTTGGCATCCTTTTCTGAGAGCAGTGGAAGAATGTCTTCCTGGTTTGAAGAAAAGGCCTCAAAGGGTAGGACAGTTTCACCCACCAATTGTGGCTTTCCGTTCTTGTCAAGCAAAACCTTTTCCCCTTCGGCATGCTCTACCAAAACGAGTTCAAGCATATTGGTATACTGTCTTTCCTTTAATTCATTGCTCAGCCTTATGGTATAGTTTCCATTATTCATCTGAAGGGAGGGCAGAGGCATATAATCTGTTCTCTCCAGGTTTTTGCCTATAGAACCACCATAGATTTCTCCTTCAAAGACAAAGTTCTCTCCGTTGTAAACATATACATATGGGCATGAGCTTTTCGTTGCCGCTGTTATTGCGGCTGCAACAGCCAGAGCACCGATTCCGACCAAAACGTAAACAGCAATTTCCTTTCCGGTATTCCTGTCAAGTATTCGGATCTCATTGATGTCAGAAATAGGAAACTCAACATGACCTGAGGACAAATCTCCATCCCGATCTTTCAAATAGATATGGACCTCGTTGACGATGTTGCTCTCTCCTTTTTTTATTCTTTTCTTTCTTTGCTCATTGTAGAAAATATTCTCCTGAGGGGTGGTCAGGTTGCCCGAGATATCCGTTTTTGTTGTCTTGATGTCATTTAGCACATACATTTGAGTGCCTGCATGAACAATGAAATACTTGTGAATTTCGCCCATCGACATGATTTGCTCGTACTCGCTCTTTTCAGCAGGCTTTACTTTGTAGTATTTGCATCCAACAGCATGGATAAGCATTAGAAGTATTAAAAAGGCAGCGAATATTTTTTTGAGAATGGAATTTATCTGTAAGCTCATAAGTCCCAGAATTTAGTTAGACCTTGCACAGCACAGTCAATCGGATATGACTTGCCATACACCTTTTATCAGCTCGACACAATAAATTTAGTCCAGGAAATTTTAGAAAAGGATGATTATGATCAAGTTACAATTTGATATTCGTCAATATTACGCCTTTTGCTGCCGTAGCATCTTCTTGATCAGCATGATCTGCCCAAGGTGATAGTAACAATGCTCGCTCATGAGCATGATGTTGCGAAAATAATTCCGGTACTCTTTTTTGACAAAATCCTGATTGAGGTCTTCATTGCTCATATTGGCCACTGCCTTGACGAATTTTTCAGCATCGCTGCAGAATTTATCGATGAGTTGTTCCCATTCCTTTTGGGATTCAATGGGCTGGTAATCAAAACTGAATTTGTCCCGGATTTCCAGTTCACCGCCCTCAAAGACTTGGAGGACTCCGGCTAAATAGTAGTCCATATGGAAAGTAAGATCCGCGATGGAATTCAGAGAGTTGATGCTCGTTGTGGCCGTTTTCCAATCCAGGTCTTTGATCTCATCTTTGATGTTGGTTCCGGTTACCCACTTGCCGTCCAATAAAACTTCGCTTAGACTATCAGCTAACGTTTTTGCTATTTTCATAAGATGTCCATTTTGGTGTGGTATTACGCATCCATTTTTAATATGACATTGCCTTTTTTCCTCTCAGAATCTACATAGCGATGTGCTTCTACGATCTCCTCAAGCCGATAGACTTTATCAATATTGGCATGGATTTCTCCATTGTCGAACAGGTCTCTCAAAAACTCCAGCTGATCTTTTGTTTCTTTTGCGACATCCATGCCTCCAACCGTGAGGTATTTGCCGCTGGATTTTAGAATTCCGGCGGCATCTTTTTTCTTGGTTTTACCCACTGCATCAAATACAATGTCAAATTGCTTATCAAGTGTTCTAAAATCTTGTTGCGTGTATAGAACAATTTCGTCACTGCCCAGGGATTTGGCAAGGTCCGCGCCTCTTTCACTGCAAACTGCTGTGACGTGTGCCATGTAATGCTTCGAGATTTCAACTGCCGCTGTTCCGACTGAACCTGTAGCCCCATAAATCAGGATTTTCGGTTCTTTCTTTGAATCAATCCCGGCCTTCTTCAGAAAGTAAATTGCGGTCATACCTCCGAATACCAGGGCAGCCGCTTCCTCGAAAGAGGCTTTTTCTGGTTTCTTCGCAAGAACAGACTTTTCTTTTACAGCTACAAATTCAGCATGCGCACCCATACGCGACCCGGTGCTTCCGAATACCTGATCCCCAGGCCTCAGCCCGGTAACGTTTTTTCCTGCCTCTTCTACAACTCCTGAGAACATCAGGCCCAGAATGGGGCTCCTGGGTTTTGAGAATCCAAACAGAATACGCATCACCAGGGGTAATATGCCCGGTGCTCTCAGACCCCGAATACGTGCATCCCCGGAATTCACGGCAGCCGACATGATCTTGATCAGAACTTCATCATCCTTGGGCACAGGCTTGTCTACTTCTTTTATTTTTAAGACCTCCGGAGGCCCGTATGCACTACAAATAGCAGCTTTCATTTTATCTGTTGTCATATTGAAATATTGTTATGCTCTAATTTAGGAAATATAAGGAAAGAGAGATAGAATCGCGTTCGCTCAAAATCTCTAATTTTCTTACAAATCATAAAATATTCGAAGAAAAAAGACGTTAAATAAGGTGAAAAAGAATATTCAGAACCCTGCTAAGGTTTTGATTTTACTATTTAATCTGCTATGAAAAAGAGAAATTTACCATTCAAAATGGGCATTTTCGCGTATCTGATGATATTGCCCGTATTCCTGCTTGTCAATTGTCAAAATGATTTCGATGATCCGGTTCTGCTTTCAGAGGCCAAACTGACGCCTGATTCCAAGGTCCTTTCACTTATGAAAGCTGCCATTATCAGCGATTCGGACTACACGGACGGAGAGAACAAAGAGAGTTTGTCCAAAAGCACGGATCCTGCTGCCGAAGATCAGTGTACGCATTTTCAGTATCCGATGACTTTTGACGTTTACTCGGGAGACAATCCGACTCCTGTCCAATGGGAGATCAATTCTGATGAAGAACTCCTGGCGTTTATCGATACCTTGATGGCGGCTACGAATTATGAATACTATATCTATTTTCCAATTACTTTACTGGATACTGAAGGCAATCCAACGGTTCTATACAATTTGACCGAATTGGAGGGTACGCTATCTATGGCAGTTGAAGCTTGTGCCGGAATGGAGGAAGATCCTGTCGATACAAGTGATGGAACCGATGGCGGCACTGATGGTGGAACCGATGGCGGCACTGATGGTGGCACAGATGGAGGAACCGATGGCGGAACCGATGGTGGTACTGATGGTGGCACTGATGGTGGTACTGATGGTGGAACTGAAAGTGACTCAGATGTAACCTCTTTCGGCGGTACTGATGGAGGTGACGAAGATGAGATCAGTCAATCCAATGACAGCGGTTACCAATACTGTGATAAGAACAACAAGAAAGTGATCATCTGTCACAAAGGAATCACAATTTGTATAAGCGTCAATGCACTTTGGCACCACATGAATCACCACGAGGAAGATTACGAGGGAAGCTGTAATGACTAAATCTCAGATCACTCAACAATAAAGAAAAACTGCCCTCGGGCAGTTTTTTTGTTTCTAGTCCTGTTTGGAGCTCTCATTTTGAAGCTCTTCTTAAGGCGCCTTAGTTGAACCTGTGTAGTAAGGATCTTTCATCGCTTCTTTGAATGCGCTTAGTGCCTCGGGAGAAGAGTTTACTCGCCAATCCAACTCTTTATTGATATTGAACCAGGTGAAAATCTTAACCCTTGGATATTCGGTTTTGATCTTGGTGAAAGCATCCGTGATCCAGGCTGCCTTGTCAAAATCTTGGTATTCGAATTCTCCGGTTCCAAATTCGGCTATCATCATAGGTTGATTCCCCAGTTTTGCGCAATCATCGTACAGCTTGCGGAAGCAATTGTCGAAATCGCGAAATGGTCTCTCGCCTCCCCAGGGATCCTTAGGGTAAAAATTATAGCCATCCAACCCGATCCAATCGACATATTCATCTCCGGGCCAATATTTCGATACGTGGTTCCAGACCTCTTCAGATCGGTCCGTTGAAGGTCCGTGGGGAACCCAAAGCCACTTCACATTATTCGCTCCTTTCGCCCTGAACCTGTTTACAACATACTTCCAGACAGCAATGACCTGTTCCGGCCCGCCATCAGCTCCTCCGTTCTTATTGCCGCTCCAGACATACCAATTGCCATTGAACTCATGCAGGAATCGCATCAGAACTTTTTTATCAAATGCTTTTGCATCCTCAGCAAAGCGATCGATGTAATCGTCATATTTACCGGCCAGCACATCGTTGAACCCCTCGTATCCGTCAGGACCCGTCTGTCTCGAATTATTCGGATCCTCTGATGGCCAAAACAGTTCCCAGGTCAGGTGTGGAATGATGCCTCGCTCGGCGAGTTTGTTGCAGGCGAGGGTTGGAAACTCGTCATCCCAGGTCGGGAACCAGACAACCGAGCCGACTTTCTGCTCGGTTATGGACTCAAAGTCATCAATTTCGTGCAGATTTCCTCCGGGAATCTTTTCGTTTCCGTTTTCAGGGTACATTCCGACTACGCAACCCTCCCAGTCACCTTCTTTTGGGCTAGATTGATTTGATTTGTCCATGGCGCTTGACAATCCGATTAGGATAACAGTTAAGAAGAGACCAAAATACAACAGTCTTTTGCTTCTAT
>CBDUAY010000062.1:0-15269 GCA_965365245.1 uncultured Flavobacteriaceae bacterium
TTTTTCTGTTTGGCAATTTCAATTACCTTTTCAATGTTTTCAGCAGAACCTACGGATGTCCCGCCAAATTTCGATACAATCATTGTATTCGTTTTATAGAGTAGAAAGTTATTGGTTTTTTTAGAATCTTGCCGCTTGAGATCGGCCCATTCCTTGTCTGGAGTAATTCAAATCAGCACCCGCAAGGGGTGGTCACAGTGAACGTAGTCGTACCTGTGAAAAGGCCGAGCTCATGGATGGAAAGGTAAACTGTGTTGTGCATGATGCGGCAAATATAGAAGTCTTTTTTTAATTGCTAAAGAAATTACCGGGAATTTTAAAGAACATTGATTGGTCTTTCTAAATACTGATGAAAATTCAGAAAACCGAACATATTCTTGTGAATTTTTCAGGTGTTAATTTACTGGCACTGGGGTTGTCGCATACTTTTTATAAAAGCAAATTCCATTTATTGTATATTTGGGTTAATTCAATCATTATTAACCTAAAAACCTTAATTATGTCTAATGCCATTTCTGCGATCACCGGAACCATCAAAAACTGGTGGGTCTTTTTAATCATCGGTATCCTTTTGCTCATTGCCTCCTATTACATGTTCACTACACCAGTGGAAAGTTTTATAGGTTTGGCGGGTCTTTTCAGCGCCTTTATTTTAGTGAGTGGATTGTTCACTGTGTTTTTTGCACTGACCAACAAGGATGACATTGAGAACTTTGGTCTCTTCCTTGCAGGGGGAATTCTCGACGTGATTGTCGGGTTCATCCTGTTGAAGTACCCGGGAATAACCCTTGTTCTTTTTTCACTGTTCATTGGCTTCTGGCTTCTCTTTAGAGGATTCAACACAATTTCCATCTCCTTTGATATCAAAAAGGAAGGCGATTCGAATTGGTTTTGGATGCTTTTATTTGGGATATTGATCGTGATCTTTGCCTTCATGGCCATCATCAATCCGTTGATCGGAGCCAGTTATTTGGTGATTACTCTCGCCCTTGCCTTCATGTTCGCGGGAATCGCCAACCTTTTCCTGGGTTTCCGTTTGAGGAAGGTCAAATCGAAAGTCAAGGACGTCAAGGAAAAACTTACCTCTTAAGAAGTCTGTTCGTAATTTCAGGGCGGCAACTTCGCCCCATTTTTGATTGAAACAGAACTAAAATTGAAACATAAAAAAACCCTTGCCAATCAGCAAGGGTTTTTAAGTTTTGATGCATTAAAATCAGGATTTGGATTCTTCTTCCTTCTCGATCTTAATGGTCAATTCATTCTTGTCTTTGTCAAGATCCATTCTGATCGTGTCGTTTTCGCTCAGGTTGGCATTGACGATCTCTTCGGCGAGCGCGTCTTCGATGTACTTTTGAATCGCTCTCTTAAGAGGCCGAGCCCCGTATTGCTTGTCAAAGCCTTTCTCAACGATAAAATCCTTGGCTTCATCACTCAACTTCAGCTGATAACCCAATCCTGAGATTCGGTCGAGAAGCTTCGCAAGCTCGATGTCAATGATCGCATGAATGTCTTCTCTCTCGAGCGCATTGAAGATGATCACATCGTCTATTCGGTTCAAAAACTCGGGAGCGAAACTCTTTTTCAGGGCGTTTTCTATAACACTCTTGGCATTGGCGTCGGCCTGCTCTTTCTTAGCAGCGGTTCCGAACCCAACCCCCTGACCAAAGTCTTTGAGCTGACGTGAGCCAATATTAGAGGTCATTATGATGATTGTATGCCTGAAATCGATTTTTCTCCCTAAACTGTCAGTGATGTATCCGTCATCCAGGATCTGGAGCAGCATGTTGAATACATCAGGATGCGCCTTCTCGATCTCGTCAAGCAAGACTACCGCGTAGGGCTTTCTTCGGATCTTTTCTGTGAGCTGTCCGCCTTCTTCATAGCCTACATAACCCGGAGGTGCCCCGATCAGTCGTGAGATGGCAAACTTCTCCATGTACTCACTCATGTCGATGCGCACCAGGGCGTCCTGAGAATCAAAGAGCTCTGTCGCAAGGATTTTTGCAAGTTGGGTTTTTCCAACCCCGGTCTGCCCGAGGAAGATGAATGATCCAATGGGTTTGTTCGGATCTTTCAATCCGACCCGGTTGCGCTGAATGGCCTTTACAACCTTCGCTACAGCTTCGTCCTGTCCGATAACCTTGCCTTTGATCAACTCTGGCAATTCCTTGAGGCGCTTGCTCTCCGCTTCGGCGATCCGATTCACAGGAATTCCTGTCATCATGCTAACCACTTCCGCGACATTGTCTTCCGTTACGGTTTCCTTGTGGAGCTTGGACTGCTCTTCCCATTGGGCCTGGGCCACCTCAAGTTCCTTCTCTATGCGTTTCTCATCATCCCGCAGGCGAGCAGCCTCCTCGTACTTTTGGCTCTTTACAACGTCGTTTTTGTTCTCACGAATCTCTTCCAGTTTCTTTTCGAGCTCCTGTACCTGTTTGGGTACGACAATATTCGTGATATGGATTCGAGAACCGGCTTCGTCCAGGGCATCGATGGCCTTGTCGGGCAGGTAGCGATCGGTCATGTACCGGTTGGTCAGCGTCACGCAGGCCCGAATGGCCTCAGGTGTAAAGATCACGTTGTGGTGGTCTTCGTATTTGTTTTTGATGTTCTCCAGGATCTGTATGGTCTCTTCCACGCTGGTCGGCTCGACCATGACTTTTTGGAATCTTCGTTCAAGGGCCCCGTCTTTTTCGATGTTCTGACGGAACTCATCGAGGGTCGTGGCTCCGATGCACTGGATTTCTCCTCGTGCAAGTGCTGGTTTGAACATGTTTGACGCATCAAGGGACCCCGTGGCTCCACCAGCACCGACGATCGTATGAATCTCGTCGATGAACAAAATGATGTCGTCGTTCTTCTCCAACTCGTTCATAAGCGCCTTCATGCGCTCTTCGAACTGCCCCCTGTACTTTGTGCCGGCAACAAGGCTGGCCAGGTCAAGGGAGACGATTCTCTTGTTGAACAGGATTCTCGAAACCTTTTTTTGGATGATTCTCAGGGCAAGTCCTTCGGCAATCGCCGATTTACCAACGCCTGGCTCTCCAATGAGGATGGGGTTGTTCTTTTTTCTTCGGCTGAGGATCTGTGAAATCCTTTCGATCTCCTGCTGTCTTCCGACTACCGGATCGAGCTTGCCCGATTCGGCAAGCAAAGTCAGGTCACGGCCAAAATTGTCCAGCACAGGGGTCTTTGTCTTTTTGACCACCTTTCCTTTTGAGCCCTGGTATGGGTTTTTTTGCGGATCGTTGAACTCTTCCTGCGGAGTATCAGCTGTGGGGCTCTCGGTAATGTCTTCTTCTCCGGTCTCTACAAAGAGCTCCTGGAACACCTCCTTGACATCCTCATAAAAAATGTCAAAATTGTGCAGGACCTTTGTCGTAGGGTCATTTTCATTGCGGAGAATGCAGAGTAGCAAATGAGCCGTGCTGATGGCATCGCTCTTGTAGAGCTTGGCTTCCAGAAAAGTCGTTTTAAGAGCCTTTTCAGCCTGTTTCGTAAGGTGCAGGCTCTTTTTGTCATTAATGCCTGTCGTGTCTCCCGCTTCGTGCAGGGATTCAATTTTCTTTCGGAGGGCTGAAAAATTCAGCTCGAAGGTTTTCAGTATGTCATATGCCTCACCTTTGGCCTTTCTCAAAATGCCGAGCATGAGGTGTTCCGTCCCTATGAAATCATGACCCAATCGCAGCGCTTCCTCCTTGCTGTAGGCAATTACATCTTTAACTTTTGGTGAAAAATTATCGTCCATGTTTCGCTTGTTTACTTTGTAAATTTAGTGGAAATTTTCGCTAAATCATTACAAAAGTTATGTACAGGGTTTGGAAGGGTACTAAGATACTAAGATTCAAGGAAATAATTGACACCGGTTGTTAATAACTAATCGGAAGAAAAATAGGCCCGCAGCCCACGGAAAATAAGAATAATTGTATATTGCTCCAGCTAAAAAAATACCGAAAACAATTGATAAAAAATCAGATTTGAAATGGCGGAACATGACAAAATAATTCCTATCAACATTGAGGATGAAATGAAATCTGCTTACATCGATTATTCGATGTCGGTAATTGTGTCAAGAGCGCTTCCTGATGTTCGTGACGGATTGAAGCCCGTTCACCGAAGAGTGCTTTTTGGAATGCATGAATTAGGGATACGGGCAACAGGCGCTCACAAGAAATCAGCCAGGGTGGTTGGAGAGGTGTTGGGTAAGTATCACCCGCATGGTGATTCCTCCGTTTATGACGCAATGGTGCGAATGGCCCAGGACTGGAGCATGCGCTATGAGCTGGTCGATGGCCAGGGTAACTTTGGATCGCCGGATGGGGACAGCCCAGCCGCAATGCGATACACCGAGGTTCGCATGCGCAAAATCTCCGAGGAGATGCTCGCTGACATTGAAAAGGAAACCGTGGATCACCGTCTGAATTTTGACGATACCCTTAAGGAACCCACTGTGTTGCCAACCCGAGTTCCGAGTTTGCTCGTCAACGGAGCCTCGGGAATTGCCGTGGGGATGGCTACCAACATGGCGCCTCACAATCTGAGTGAAGTAGTTGACGGCACAGTTGCCTACATTGAAAACAACGACATTGATGTAGACGGGCTGATGCAGCACATCAAGGCCCCGGATTTCCCGACTGGGGGAATCATTTACGGATATGAGGGCGTCAAAGATGCTTTCCATACGGGCAGGGGCCGCGTAGTAATAAGAGCCAAGGCTATTTTTGAAGAAGTAGGAGGAAGGGAGTGCATTGTAGTGACTGAGCTTCCTTACCAGGTGAATGGGTCTGAATTGCTCAAGAAGACCGTAGACCTGATCAATGACAATAAGATCGACGGGATCTCGACGATCCGCGACGAGACGAGCAGAAAAGGGAGAAGGATTGTCTACGTGCTAAAGCGTGATGCGATCCCGAATATCGTGCTCAACAAGCTTTACAAGTACACCGCTCTTCAGACTTCATTCAGTGTGAACAACATCGCGCTTGTCAATGGCAAGCCTGAGGTACTCAACCTCAAAGACCTGATTCGTCATTTTGTGGATCACAGGCACGATGTAGTGACGCGCAGAACCAAGTTCGAACTCGACAAGGCAGAAGCCCGGGCACATATACTGGAAGGACTGATCATCGCCAGTGACAACATAGACGAGGTCATCAAGTTGATCCGTGCATCCAGCAATGCTGATGACGCACGGGAAAAACTGATGAAGCGATTTGAGCTTTCTGAAATCCAGGCACGTGCCATCGTCGAGATGCGACTGCGTCAGCTCACCGGACTCGAGCAGGACAAGCTTCGTTCAGAGTACGAAGAGATCATCAAGCTGATCGAGGACCTGAAAGACATCTTGGCCAACGAATCAAGACGAATGGACATCATCAAGGAGGAGCTTCTCGAGGTCAAGGAGAAATACGGGGATGACAGGAGATCTGTCATTGAGTATACCGGGGGCGAACTCAACATAGAAGACATGATCCCGAATTCCAAGGTGGTAGTTACAATTTCCCACGCCGGTTATGTCAAGCGCACCGACCTTTCGGAATACAAAATCCAGAATCGCGGAGGGCGAGGACAGCGCGGGGTTTCAACGAGGACCGAAGATTTCCTCGAGCACCTTTTCGTCGCGACCAATCACCAGTACATGCTTTTCTTCACCCAGAAAGGAAAAGTGTTCTGGATGCGTGTCTACGAGATTCCTGAAGGGAACAAGACCTCAAAAGGGAGGGCGATCCAAAACCTTATCAACATCGATCCGGATGACAAGGTGAAAGCCTTCCTGGTGACTCAGGATTTGAAGGACGAGGACTATGTGAACAACAACTACGTGATCATGGTGACCAAGAAAGGATTGACAAAAAAGACCTCGCTTGAGCAGTATTCACGTCCGCGCACCAATGGT
Source organism: uncultured Flavobacteriaceae bacterium (assembly GCA_965365245.1). Taxonomy (GTDB): domain Bacteria; phylum Bacteroidota; class Bacteroidia; order Flavobacteriales; family Flavobacteriaceae; genus Lutimonas. The sequence goes on from CBDUAY010000062.1 coordinate 5,897, forward strand.
ATCAATGCAATTACGATCCGCGAAGGCGATGAATTGCTCGAGGCCAAGCTCACAAACGGTGACAGCCAGATCATGATCGCCGCCAAATCCGGGAAGTCGATACGATTTGAGGAAGGCAAGACACGTCCAATGGGACGAAATGCATCCGGGGTAAGAGGAATCTCGCTGAGAGATGACAAAGATGAGGTTGTCGGAATGGTTTCGATTGCAGATGACGAAAGTGACATCCTGGTCGTTTCCGAAAAAGGCTATGGCAAGCGATCCAAACTGGAGGACTACCGCATTACCAACCGGGGAGGAAAAGGAGTCAAGACGATCAACATCACTCCGAAGACCGGTGAACTGGTTGCCATCAAGAACGTTACCGATCAGGACGATTTGATGATCATCAACAAGTCTGGCATCACGATCCGCATGGAAGTTTCAGATCTCAGGGTAATGGGCCGGGCGACACAGGGCGTCAAATTGATCAATATCAAGGACAATGACTCCATCGCAGCAGTTGCCAAGGTCAAACATGAAGAGGATGACTTGGATGATGATGTGGATGTGCCTGATAATGAAACAAAAACTGATGAAAATCATGAAAAAAATGAGTAAAATGTATAATTTTGCATGCTCATTCAATAATATTAACAAAAGATAAATCAAACATGAGAAATCAAATCGTGATGTTGTTCGCTCTTCTGATCAGCGTAGCATCATTTGCACAGAAAAATGAAATCAAGGCTGCAGAGAAAGCAGTTAAGAAAGGTGATTTTGCAGCTGCGCTGACTCAAGTGAATGCCTTGGACGGAATGGTGTCAAGCATGGACGACAAGACGCTTCCCAAGTATTACTACCTGAGAGGTGAGACTTATGCAGGTCTGTCGAAAACCGAACCGACCAAGGAGAACTACAAAGAAGCTGCGGGATCTTTTGAAAAGCTCTTTGAAGTCGAAGAGAAAACAGGAACCAGCAAATACGGCACGCTGGCCCAACCAACCCTGAATACGATGATCTCTGAAGTATCGGCTTCAGGAATCAAGGATTACCAGGAAAAGAACTATGCATCTGCTAAAGAGGAGTTGTACCAGGTTTATTCCATGAGTCCGAAGGATACTGTTTTTCTGGAGTATGCAGCTAATGCGGCCTACCTTGACAAAGACTACGATTTGGCCCTCGACTATTTCACTCAGTTGAAAGATCTTGGATACACGGGAATTGTCAAGGAGTTTACAGCGGTTAACGTTGAGACAGGCGAGAGAGAGAATATGGGAACTCAAAACCAGATGGACCTTATGGTGAAAACGGGTACATATTCTGATCCCCAGGTGACAGTGACAGAGTCTAAGAGTGCCACTATCGTTAAAAACATAGCATTTGTTCATGTTGAGAAAGGAGACACTGAAAAGGCAATTCAGGCGGTTCAGGATGCGAGAGCCATGGACCCGAAAGACGTGAACCTGATCCTTACGGAAGCAAATTTGCAGATCAAATTGGAGAACAAAGAGGAGTTTGCCAAACTGATGAATGAAGCTGTTGAGCTCGACCCAGACAACCCGGCCCTCTTTTTTAACCTTGGAGTTATCAGTGGAGAACAAGGAGACATCGAAAAGGCAAAAGAGTATTACAGAAGGGCGATCGAACTCGATCCGAACTATGTGGACGCCTACATCAATCTAGGTTCAGCCATGTTGGATGCCGACAAGGTGCTCGTAGAGGAAATGAACAAGAACCTGAACAACTTTGACAAATACGATGAGATCAAGGCCCAGCAGGTTGCGCTCTACAAAGAAGTGATTCCACTTTATGAAAAAGCCTATGAGGTGAGACCGGATGACCTCGATACGATTCGAACACTGATGAGTTTGTACGAGAACACAGGTATGGATGACAAGTTCCAGAGCATGAGAGCCAAATACGACTCTTTGAAATAAAAGATTCACAAGCTTATAAAAAAAACCGCCTTTAACGAGGCGGTTTTTTTATTCCAGGATTCTCTTCATCACCCGAAGCTTGTGCGTATGCCTTCCGCTGTCTACGTTGTAGATGCCGCTGTGGTCGATGCGATCAATGCGGACCTTCCCGTGACAGTGAATAATGTGGTTGTTGGCCAGCAGGATTCCCACGTGAATGATCTCTCCCTCCTCGTTATCGAAAAAAGCGAGGTCACCGGGTTCGCTCTCTTCAATAAAACTCAGAACTTCTCCCTGGCTCGCCTGTTGATGGGCATCCCTGTAAAGCATGTGTCCATTTATTTTATAGACCATCTGGGTGAATCCCGAGCAGTCTATGCCGAAGGGCGTTCTTCCACCCCAAAGGAAAGGGGTGTTGAGGAACTTGTGTGCAGTTCGAACCAAATCAACCCTTCCGGCCGATTCAGAGTTGATCTCACCCTCAAACTCCAGGCTTTTGTTTCCCAGAGAAAATGAACCTTTTGAATAGCAGGGGAGAGTGGCACCGAGAGTGATAATCTGCATCTTTTCCGGACTTTCACCGACCAGGCTTATCAATTCGCGCGAAAAATGGCGATTATCTGAATTTATTGATTTGTAGACGTCATTGGGTAAAAGGGTGACCTGCAATTTTAAGACCCAGCCCTCATAATGATCAAAATCTGCATAAATGAGGTACCATTGGTCACGTTCCTCCATAATGTGAAAGGTCTCACCGTATAACAGCTGTGAGGTCATTTCGCTGCGGTCGTCGGCTTCGCTGCGAATTGCGATACAGTTGAGGTGACATATTCCCTGGTCCATGAATGGCTGTGGTCGGGTTAATTACGATTCCAGGCCTATAACCATGGCACTTGCCCCTCCGCCGCCATTGCAAATTCCTGCGGCTCCAATTTTGCCCCCATGGGCTTTCAACACATTGATCAGGGTAACTATGATTCGTGCGCCAGAGCATCCGAGTGGGTGACCAAGGGATACTGCTCCCCCGTGAACATTGACTTTGGCCGGATCCAGGTCCAATAATTGGATATTGGCCAGTCCAACGACGCTAAAGGCCTCATTGAGCTCGTAGTAATCCACATCCTCAGGGCTTATTCCAGCTTTTGAGATGGCTTTGGGCAATGCCTTGGCTGGCGCAGTTGTGAACCATTCCGGTTCCTGGGAGGCATCTGCATAGCCTTTGATTGAGGCAATCGGTTTTAGTTTCAGCTCCAAGGCCTTTTCTCGGCTCATGATCACCAAAGCCGCGGCTCCGTCGTTTAACGTCGAGGCGTTTGCAGCGGTAACCGTGCCCTCTTTTCCAAAGGCAGGTCTAAGCTGAGGCACTTTCTCAAGCTTGATGTTTTTGTATTCCTCGTCCTCCCTGAGCCAAACAGATTCGCCTCTTCTCTGCGGGATTTCAACAGGGATGACTTCTTCGTCAAACTTTCCGGAGCTCCAGGCCCGTGCCGAACGCTCATAGGATTCGATGGCAAAAGCATCCTGATCTTCCCGGCTGAAATTGTATTTCTCCGCACAGGCGTCACCACAAGTGCCCATGTGTTTTCCATCGTAAACGTTGACCAGCCCATCTTTTAGCAGGCCGTCTTCAATGTTTATGTTGCCAAATTTCTGTCCTTTTCTTCCATGCAGATAGTGGGGGATTAGGCTCATGTTTTCCATGCCTCCTGCTACAACGATCTCCGCGTCGCCGCACTGAATCGCCTGGGCCGCAAAGGCAATTGACTTCATGCCCGAAGCGCAAACCTTATTAACGGTTGTACATGGAATCGTATCCGGCAATCCCGCGAACAGGGCTGCCTGTTTCGCCGGGGCCTGACCAGTTCCTGCCTGGACGACATTGCCCATAAAGACTTCGTCAACGGCCGTTGGATCCAACCCGATTCGGTCAAGGGCGCCCTTGATGGCCGCCGCTCCCAGCTTAGGTGCCGGAATTTCAGATAGAGAGCCTAAAAAACTTCCAATAGGTGTTCGTACCGCTGAAACGATAACTGCTTCTTTCATGTCGCAAGTATTTGAAGGTCCTTTTTACCCTTTATCCCTTATGCGTTGAAGGACCATTGATTTCTGTATGCGAAATTAGTTAAAATTGCCGAGAACATTTTGCGATTCAGTGCCGAAAGTGGATGGTTTTGAGCCTGAAATTTTTACATTTGGAATCTAATCGGCATCTTTAGGGCTGAAATGAAGAATCTCATCAACACATACTACCAGAATCACTCCCTGATCTACAAAATACTTTTGTTTGTAGCGATCACGGTGGCTGTTGTCTATCTCTTTCCAAAAGGAGGGCAATTCAAATACAACATCCAGAAGGGGAAGCCCTGGCCCTATGAGAATCTTTATGCGCCGTTTGACTTTGCGATCCTGAAAAGCGATGAGGACCTTGCTAAGGAGAGGGAGGAGATCGAAGCCAACAAGCAGCTATTCTTCACTGTTCGTGATGGGGTAATTGAGCAGGTGGAAGAAAAATACGATGTGCAGGTTCTTCTCGTCCTGGAGGATTCCGCTGCCGCCGGAATCAATAAAAAATCCATTGCGGCATTCGGCAAGCGCTTTCTGAACAAGGTTTACAAAACGGGTTTTCTCAATAAGAGCGACAATGACAAAGTGGTCAAGAATACTGTGATAACGCTGAGACGGGGTAACGAAGCTGAAGACATTCCGTCAGACAAGCTCTTCACAACCGAGATGCTGGTTCCCGAGATCCAGGGCTATTTCGACAATACCCGGTACAAACCCCTGGAACAGCGGTTCACGACTCTCTTCTTTGAAATCCTGGAGCCCAACATCTTCTATGATGAGGAGTTGACCCAGCGTGTGATTGACGAGGATATCAAAAGCATTTCGGTCAACAAGGGACTGGTTACCGAAAATGAGAGGATCATCGCAAAGGGCGACGTGGTCGAGGGTTCCAAATACGAGATTCTCATGTCTCTGAAAAGCGAATACGATTCCCAGCTTTGGAGCAAATCAAATTACAACTGGATTGTTTTCGGATACACGATTCTCGTGGCCATGGTCCTGCTTATGCTGATGCTTTTTTTGCAGCGGTACAGACCTGCGATTTGGGAGAACAACACCAAGATGACCTTTATCTTCTTCAACATCATCCTGATCGTATTTCTGGTCACGATCGTTCAGAAGTATTGGCTCAATTACATCTACGTGGTACCCATTATCATTCTACCTATCATTCTCAAAGCCTTTTTCGATGCCCGACTCGGACTGTTCACACACCTTGTGACCGTCCTGATACTCGGTTTTATCGTGCCCAACAGCTTTGAGTTCATTTTCCTGCAGATGATTGCGGGTATTGTCACGATACTGACGGTTTCCGAATTGCACCGAAGGGCCAATCTCTTTATCTCGATTTTGAAGATCACCTTGGTTTACATGTTGTCTTACCTGGCTTTTTCGATCATCCAGGAAGGGAATGCGCAACAGCTGAAATGGTCTTACTTTGCCTTGTTTGCTTTGAACGGCGTGCTCTCTTTCTTGTCGCTGTTCCTGATTCTGATCTACGAGAAGACTTTTAACCTGGTCTCTGACGTATCCCTATTGGAGCTTTCGAACACAAATTCGAAGCTTCTCAGGGAATTGAATGAGAAGGCCCCCGGAACCTTTCAGCATTCCATGCAGGTGGCAAACCTTGCCGAGGCCTCGGCCAATGAAATTGGAGCAAATGCCATGCTGGTGAGAACCGGGGCACTCTATCACGACATAGGCAAGATGCTCAACCCGATGTATTTCATCGAGAATCAATCGACCAGTGTAAACCCGCACAATGAGCTGCCACCTCTGGATTCAGCTGAGATCATAATTGATCACGTGTTGAAGGGAATAGAGATGGCCAAGAAAAACGGTTTGCCCGACCGGATAATTGATTTCATTCGAACCCATCACGGAACCACAATGGTCTACTATTTTTACAAGAAGCAGATGGAGCTCACACCCGATTCCACCAATAAAAAGAGTTTCACCTATCCCGGACCAATCCCTTTCTCCAAGGAAACAGCAATTCTGATGATGTGTGATGCTTGCGAAGCGGCCTCCAAAAGCATCAAGGACCCGACGGCGATTCTTATCGATGAATTGGTAGAAAAGGTCATAAACGGTCAGATGAGCCAGGGACAGTACATGAATTCCGATATCACCTTTAAAGAGATACAGATCATCAAGAAGGTGATCAAGAAAAAATTAAACAATATTTACCACCTCCGGATTGAGTATCCTGAGTAATATAAAACCTTTCTAATGAGCAAAGAAATTCAAAACATGTTTGCAAAATCAATATTCAATTTGACTCTTGTCCTGTTGTTGACAACAGCTGGAGCCTGGGCGCAGGACATCACTTTGCCAGCCGACACAACGGTAGTGACCAATCATACCACAACGATCAATGGGGTCAAGATTTCCTATACGGCTACCACCGGTACCCAACCTGTCTGGGATGAGAATGGAAAAGCGACTGCAAGCCTTTTTTATACCTATTACAAGAGAAGCAATGCCGGAAAGATGGAGGATCGGCCGCTCCTGATCTCATTTAATGGGGGTCCGGGGTCTGCTTCGGTTTGGATGCACGTGGCCTATACCGGCCCGAAGGTTTTGAATATAGACGAAGAAGGGTATCCGCAACAGCCTTATGGCGTGCACGAGAATCCAAATTCGGTTTTGGACGTGGCAGACATCGTCTTTGTAAACCCGGTGAATACGGGTTATTCCAGGCCTATTCGGGATGAGGCAAGTGCCTCTGATCCAGGTAAGTTGAGCGCGATGAAAGAGGCGGAGAAAAAGCGATTTTTCGGAATCAACGCCGACATCAAGTATCTTGCCGACTGGATCAACTCCTTTGTGTCTCGTCACAATCGCTGGCTCTCGCCAAAATACCTGATTGGTGAAAGTTATGGTGGAACAAGGGTAAGCGGACTCGCCCTAGAGCTTCAGGAGAAGCAGTGGATGTATCTCAATGGGGTCATCCTGGTTTCTCCGGCGGACTACAACTATTTCAATTCAGACCCGGCGATTTCTTCTGCCCTGAATCTTCCGTATTTCACAGCCGCCGCCTGGCACCACAAAGCACTTCCGCAGGAATTGCAGCAAAAAGACCTGCTTGAAATTCTTCCGGAATCTGAAAATTATGCACTCGACAACCTGATGCCTGCGCTGGCCAGGGGAGGTTCTCTTTCGATGGAAGACAAAAAGAAGGTCGCTGAAAAGATGTCCTATTATTCGGGTCTTTCAGTCAAATCCATAATGCAGAACAACCTGGACGTTCCAACGCAGTTTTTTTGGAAGGACCTGCTCCGTGACAAGACCGGTCAAACCATCGGAAGACTGGATTCGAGATATTTGGGTCTCGACAGATCTGAGGCCGGTGACAGCCCTGACTACAGTGCGGAATTGACATCATGGCTGCATTCCTTTACCCCAGCCATCAATTATTACATCCGGGAGCATCTCAAGTTCAAAACAGACATAAAATACAACATGTTCGGTCCTGTCCGGCCTTGGGATGAAACGAACAACAACACAAGAGATGATCTGCGCAAGGCAATGGCTGAAAATCCTTATTTGAACCTCCTTTTTCAATCCGGATACTACGATGGGGCCACTACCTATTTCAATGCGAAATACACCATGTGGCAGCTCGATCAGAGCGGAAAGCTTCAGGATCGAATGAGTTTCAAAGGGTATCGAAGCGGGCACATGATGTACCTCAGAAAAGAAGATTTGAAGTCGGCCAATGACGATCTCAGAGAATTCATCAATCGCACCCGGGCTCATGGGAAGCCGGCCAAGTACTGATTGGGGCAGGATTGTCCGTTTATTCAATAAATGTGCAAAAATTACGTTAATTATTGCGTGACTCCGGGAATTCTGTGTTCTAATAGTTGGAAAATCCGAGAATATTTTTAATTTTTGGGGTCTTTAACAGTAACATTTTGGCATGAAAAGGAATATTGCAATAAAGTACCTTCTTGTACTTGTATTTTTCGTTCTCCACAGTTTCAGCGTCGCTACAAGCGTACCTGAAAAGGATTTCCTGGATAAAACCACGGAATTGCGAAAGAACGTCAATATTCCGCTAGCCTATTATCCTGCCAATTTGACCCGGGAAGTGAATCAAAAGCTCGATTCCACCTTCCAAAGATTTAACAAAAGACACGATTTCCACGGAAGCGTTCTTGTGGCTAAAGGAGGAAAAGTCGTGTTCAAAAAGCACTACGGGTACGCAAATTTCAAAGAAAAGACCAAAATTGATGACAATTCGCTGTTTCAGCTCGCCTCGGTGAGCAAGCAATTCACGGCAGCGGCCATACTCATTCTCAAAGATCGTGGCGAATTGAGCCTTGATGACAAGGTGACGCGGTTTTTTCCTGAGTTTCCCTATACCGAGGTGACTGTGAGGCATCTTTTGAATCATACCTCCGGTCTTCCCAAGTATTTTTGGCTCGCCGAGCATAAATGGGACAAGGATTACGCACCTAGCAATGCAGAGATGATGGATATGCTATCGAAGGAAAAACTCAATCCGTTTTTCAGACCCGGAGCCAATTTTGATTATTCGAACACGGGCTATTTTGTTCTGTCTGCTATCGTGGAAAAGGTTTCCGGTCAGAGCTTTGCAGATTTTATGGATCGGGAGATCTTCAAGCCTTTGAACATGAGGCAGTCTTTTGTTTATAGTTTCGGTCAGGATTCAATCCGTGAAGGGCAACTCTCGGGCTATCGTTTGTACAGAAGGCGCTGGCATGCCGCTATTCCTGGCACGGTCAACGATGCGGTAGTTGGTGACAAGAACATCTATTCGACGACAGAGGACCTTTTAAAATGGGTTGAAGGCTTGAATTCAGGAAGACTCATCTCTGAAGAATCCCTGCAGGAGATGTACACCAAGGGAAGCACCAAGTACAAACGAAAGGTTCCGTATGGCTTTGGTTTCAGGATCAAAGATGACGGGGAGCAGAAAGTGATCTATCACAACGGACGCTGGAATGGTTTTAGCACCTCACTGATGCAATACCCTGAAGATGACCTGGTGGTGATTACCCTAGAACACTCCAGCTACAATTCAATGAAGTACCTCAATAGCAGGGTAAAAGGCCTGGTAGAGGATAACTTCGAGATTGACTAAAGCTTGCTTGATAAAGCTCAAAATCTTACTCCAATTCTACAGTTGCATCTGTCTGTCTCATCAACAAATCTTCTATCGTCTCTCTTTCGCGGACGAGATAATCTTTGCCTTTGTAGAAAATGACTTCGGCGGGCCGGTAACGTGAGTTGTAATTGGAGGCCAAAGAAAAACAATAGGCCCCATAAAATCTTCGGGTAGACCCCATCTGCCTGCGGGAATTCTTGCAATAATCGAATTCGACCGCTCTGGATCGTTCTGTAAGGCTTCGGTATTGTCAGTTCTTATATAGCCCGGTGCG
>CBDUAY010000063.1:0-14628 GCA_965365245.1 uncultured Flavobacteriaceae bacterium
GACCACATGTTAAAAACTGTCGGAGTTGAATCCCTGCAGGAACTGGTGCATCATACCGTTCCGGATGACATCCGACTCAGCGCAGAGCTGGATTTGCCCGAGGCCCTGAGCGAAAATGAATTTGCCTCGCACATTCAAAGACTCGGGAATAAGAACAAACTGTTCAAGTCTTATATCGGAATGGGCTACCATCCAACCTCTTTGCCCGCTGTGATTCAAAGAAATATTTTCGAAAATCCCAGCTGGTACACGTCCTATACTCCTTACCAGGCCGAGATTTCCCAAGGTCGCCTTGAGGCCCTGCTCAACTACCAGACGGTGATCACCGACCTGACCGGGTTGCCCATAGCGAATTCTTCGTTGCTGGATGAGGGTACGGCAGCGGCTGAAGCGATGCTCATGCTCTTCAACGGAAGGAGTCGGGCTCAAAAGAAGTCGAACGCACTCTCTTTCTTTGTTTCGGATGAAATGTTGCCTCAGACGCGTGACATTCTCCTCACACGTGCCGAACCCCTCGGGATTGAGCTCGTCTATGGAGACCATGAAAAAATTGACCTTGACGAAAGCTTTTTCGGATGCATTGTTCAATATCCCGGAAAACACGGAAAGATATACGATTACACAGAATTCATAAATGAAGCCCACGAATTGGACTGCAAGGTTGTGGTTGCAGCTGATTTGTTGAGCCTGGCCATTTTGAAGTCCCCGGCGGAAATGGGTGCGGACGTATGTGTTGGAACAACGCAGCGCTTTGGAATTCCTCTGGGCTTTGGTGGTCCTCATGCCGCTTTCTTCGCGACGACGGATTCCTATAAAAGGATGATACCCGGACGGATCATCGGGGTTACCGTTGACACGGATGGAAACCGTGCCTTAAGGATGGCACTGCAGACAAGGGAACAACACATTAAACGAGAGAAAGCGACCTCGAACATCTGTACCGCCCAGGTCCTGTTGGCTGTGATGGCAGGCATGTACGCCGTCTATCACGGAGGAGAGGGAATCAAATACATCGCCAGGCAGATTCATTCCCTGACCAATATTCTTAACGATGCCTGCACCAAGTTTGGTCTTGAGCAGGAGAACGAGAACTTTTTCGACACGCTGAAAATAAGGGTTTCAAATGCACACAAACTCAAGGATATCGCAGAGGAGCGTGAGGTGAATTTCAACTATATCGACGACAAGACGATCAGCATCTCGATCAATGAGACGACTACCCTGGAAGACATCGAGGAAATCATAGATATCCTTGCCCGCGCAGAAAACTTATACTCATTCAAAGTCACAGATTGTCCGGTAAGCATGTCCATCCCGGCGGATATGAGAAGAGTTTCCACCTATCTGACCCACGAGGTGTTCAACTCCTATCATTCCGAAACTGAAATGATGCGATACATTAAAAGGCTGGAGCGCAAAGACATCTCGCTGGCCGATTCGATGATATCCCTGGGTTCCTGCACGATGAAGCTCAATGCGGCCACCGAGATGCTGCCCCTGAGCCAGAGCAATTGGAATTCGATTCACCCCTATGTGCCGGTGCAACAGGCACAGGGCTATCATGAGATGCTCCGCGAGCTCGAATCACAACTCAATGTGATCACCGGATTTGCCGGAACGTCCCTGCAACCGAATTCAGGCGCACAGGGAGAATACGCGGGATTGATGGTCATCCGGGCCTATCACAGGTCCAATGGAGATGAACACAGAAATATTTGCCTGATCCCCGCTTCAGCTCACGGAACCAATCCTGCCTCAGCGGTGATGGCCGGCATGAAGGTGGTGGTTACCAAGACTTCTGAAAATGGGAACATAGACGTGGATGACCTGAAAGAAAAAGCCGAGTTGCACAAAGAGAACCTGGCAGCACTCATGGTCACCTACCCGTCAACGCACGGGGTTTTTGAGTCGACCATTCGTGAAATCACAAAAATTGTCCACGACAACGGAGGTCAGGTCTACATGGACGGGGCCAATATGAACGCCCAGGTAGGGCTGACGAATCCTGCCCGCATCGGAGCCGATGTCTGCCATTTGAACCTGCACAAGACCTTTGCGATCCCTCACGGGGGTGGCGGTCCGGGTGTAGGTCCCATTTGCGTGGCAGAGCACCTTGTTGAATTTTTGCCTTCAAATCCGATTATCAAGACTGGCGGATCCAAACCAATACACGCGATCTCTGCTGCTCCTTTTGGTTCGGCATTGGTCGACCTGATTTCCTACAGCTACATAAAAATGCTGGGGCCAAGCGGTTTGAAGCGATCAACAATAATTGCCATACTGAACGCCAACTATCTCAAGGCACTCCTGCAAGAGCATTATCCGATATTGTACACCGGAGAAAAGGGTTTTGTTGCCCATGAGATGATTCTGGATCTGAGACAGTTCAAAGCCAAGGGAATCGAAGTTGCTGATATTGCGAAAAGGTTGATGGATTTTGGCTTCCACGCTCCTACAGTTTCTTTTCCGGTGGCTGGCACTTTAATGATCGAGCCCACTGAAAGTGAAAACAAAAGAGAGTTGGACCGGTTTGCCGCTGCGATGATTCAGATCAAAAGGGAGATCGACGCCTTCGATGGCGAAGACAGCGTTTTGAAAAATGCACCACATACTCAGGCCATGCTGACCAGCGACACCTGGGATCACCCATACTCTCGTAAAGATGCGGCATATGCCCTGGATTTTGTTGCCGAGAACAAATACTGGCCAACCGTGCGCCGCGTCAATGAGGCTTATGGAGACAGGCATCTTGTATGCTCGTGCAACCCAATTGAAGATTATATCGAACAGGAATAATGAATTTCTTAAGGAAAAGGTGAGTTTTGAGCCGAACTTTGGCCAATTTTTAGGAATCCTTTTTGCCAAAAAATTGTATTTTTGCCTTTCGAAAAAAATGTACGGAACATGAAAAAAATAACCAAAGAAACCTATGTCAACTGGTACAGAGACATGCTTTTCTGGAGAAAATTTGAAGATAAACTGGCTGCAGTTTACATCCAACAGAAGGTAAGAGGTTTCTTGCACCTGTACAATGGCCAGGAGGCTGTTTTGGCGGGAGCGCTTCACGCCATGGATCTCTCGAAAGACAAAATGATCACGGCATACAGGAATCACGTTCAGCCCATTGGAATGGGAGTCGATCCGAAAAGGGTGATGGCCGAGCTCTACGGCAAAGTGACGGGTACATCTCATGGTATGGGAGGTTCCATGCATATTTTTTCCAAAGAAAAAGGTTTCTATGGCGGGCATGGCATTCGCCGACAAGTATTTTGGGCGCGGTGGTGTGACGATTACCTACTTCGGTGACGGTGCAGCCCGACAAGGCTCTCTTCATGAGACATTCAACATGGCGATGGCCTGGGAATTGCCAGTTGTCTTTATCGTTGAAAACAACGGATACGCGATGGGAACATCAGTAGCGAGAACTGCGAACCACCCCGATATCTGGAAACTGGGACTGGCCTATGAAATGCCTTCCGAGCCCGTAGACGGCATGAACCCGGTTGAGGTGGCAAAGGCCATGGACAAGGCAATCAAACACGCCCGAAGCGGCAAGGGCCCGTACTTCCTGGAAATGAAAACCTACAGGTACAGGGGGCATTCGATGAGTGATGCTCAGAAATACAGAACCAAAGACGAGGTTGCGGAATACAAGAAAATCGATCCGATTACTCAGGTTCTTGATATCATAAAAGAAAAGAAATACCTTACTGAAAAGCAGATCAAGGAAATCAACGACGAGGTGAAGGCCATGGTGGCAGAGTGCGAAAAATTCGCTGACGAATCACCTTATCCTGAAAAACAGCAACTTTACGACGTCGTTTACGAACAGGAAGACTATCCGTTTCTGAAGCACCGCATTTAACCTATCAAGACAGAAAAATTAGAAAAAAATGGCTGAAATTATAACCATGCCGAGACTGAGCGACACCATGACAGAAGGTGTTGTGGCTAAATGGCTCAAGAAGGTAGGCGACCATGTAGAAGAAGGAGATATCCTGGCTGAAATCGAGACAGACAAAGCCACAATGGAATTCGAATCCTTTCACGAAGGAACACTTCTTCACATTGGAATCCAGGAGGGGGAAACGGCCGACGTCGATTCGCTTCTTGCCGTGATTGGAGAAAAGGGAGAAGATTTTAAAGCCCTTCTCGACTCTGGCAATGGAAACGGCGAACAAGCTGAAAAGGCCGAGGATGAAGCGCCTGCTGCTGAGGAATCTAAAGAGGAAACTGCAGATGATTCGCAAAGTGAAGGTGTCGACCTCCCGGATGGGATGGAGGTAATTACCATGCCAAGGCTCAGCGATACGATGACGGAAGGAACTGTCGCCAAATGGTTGAAAAACATAGGAGATGCTGTGGAGGAAGGAGATATTCTCGCAGAAATCGAGACCGACAAGGCCACCATGGAATTCGAGTCCTTTCACCAGGGCACACTGCTCTATATTGGCGTAGAAGAAGGAAAAACAGCTGAAGTGGATGCTGTTCTCGCCGTTATCGGTGAAAAGGGTACCGACATGAGCCCTTTCAAGGACAGGTTGACTCAAACTAAGGTATCGGAGAAGCCGGCAGAAGACAAAGGTTCAAAGCCTGCTGCGACATCAGTGGCACAGGAAAGCAAACCAAGCCCGAGTCCAGCTGCCAGCTCACCAGCTCCAGTTTCTGCACCACCCGTGCAAGTTAGTTCAAACGGACGCATCGTTGCCTCGCCCCTGGCCCGAAAAATGGCAGCGGAAAGGAACATCAACCTCAACCAGGTAAGCGGTTCAGGTGAAGGGGGGCGCATCGTCAAACGGGATATTGAGAATTTCACACCAGGTGCTGCGACCTCCAGCCAAATGCCATTTGTGCCGAAAGGCCAGGAGAGCTTTGAAGAAGTCAGCAATTCGCAGATGAGAAAAGTCATCGCAAGAAGGCTGGGTGAATCAAAATTCACGGCACCTCATTACTACCTGAATGTGGAATTTGACATGGACAATGCCATTGCGTTCAGAAACCAGTACAATTCGTTGCCGGATACCAAGATTTCGTTCAATGACATTGTTGTGAAGGCAACTGCACTTGCTCTCAAACAACATCCACAGGTTAATTCCCAGTGGTTTGATGATCGGATCAAGAAAAACCATCACGTTCACATTGGCGTGGCGGTCGCTGTCGAGGATGGATTGCTCGTACCGGTTCTCAAATTTGCAGATGAGCAGACCCTGACTCAAATAGGCGCTCAGGTGAAAGACTTTGCCGGAAGAGCTCGAAACAAGAAACTGACCCCCGAAGAAATGGAAGGAAGCACCTTTACGATTTCGAATCTGGGGATGTTTGGCATCACTGATTTCACATCGATCATCAACCAACCCAATTCAGCGATTCTCTCTGTTGGAGCGATCGTTCAGAAGCCGGTTGTCAGAAATAATGCGATCGTGGTGGGCAATACCATGAAGTTGACACTGGCCTGTGACCACAGAACAGTGGACGGCGCGACTGGTGCCATATTCCTTCAAACCTTGAAGGAATACATCGAAAATCCGGTGACCATGTTGATATAAAACAACATCGAAATCGCAGAATACCATTTAAAAACCCGCAGATTGCGGGTTTTTTTCATTTTTCAACTTTGGTACCGGCTTGGAGAAAGCCAAATTGTGTTACATTTGGGCATATTGAGGCCTTCGGGCGAGTTTAACGTATAAGTAAGTTTCTACATATGGATCCGGTTTGGTTGCTCTGTGCATTTGGCTTTGGATACCTGGTAAAACAAATTGGCCTCCCTCCTCTTGTAGGTTTTCTAACAGCTGGATTTGTACTCAAGTTCTTCGGCGTCGAACAGAGTGAGCTCATCAATGAAATCGCAAATTTTGGGGTTATCCTGCTGTTGTTCACCATCGGGCTCAAGCTTGAGCTGAAGCAACTGTTAAAACCTCAAATCTGGCTCACCTCGAGTCTGCACATGGCCATCACCATCGTACTGCTGAGCTTGCTGATTTGGTCAGGGGTAACTTTTGGCCTTGCAGCCTTTACAGATCTTACCATAGAACAGATCCTGCTTATCTCATTTGCTCTGAGCTTTTCGAGCACGATTTTCGCCGTAAAAATTCTGGAAGAGACAGGAACCTCGACTTCCACACATGGAAGAATCGCAATTGGCATACTAATCATGCAGGACATTTTCGCGGTGTTGTTTCTCACCATGACAGCCGACAAAGCACCATCACCCTGGGCATTTTGTCTTTTACTCCTTCTACTGCTGCCCTGGCTTGTGAAGAAGACTCCTTTGACCAAGCTTCTGGACGATTCAGGCCATGGTGAGTTGTTTCTGCTCCTGGGGGTTCTCATTCCTACGGCAGGAGCAGCGCTTTTTTCTGAAGCAGGCCTTAAGGCGGATCTCGGAGCCGTGGTTCTTGGCGTGCTCCTTTCAGGTCATCAAAGAGCCGGTGAAATGGCTAAAGCCATGATGAGCTTCAAAGATCTCCTGCTTGTCGGATTTTTTCTGAGCATTGGCCTCTCGGGCATTCCAACCTGGCAGGAAGTTACAATCGCAGCATTTTTCTCCTTGCTGCTTCCTTTGAAGATGATGCTCTTCTTTTTGATTCTGACCCGGCTAAAACTGCGGGCGAGAACCTCATTCATAACAACCCTGAATCTGTCGAACTACAGCGAATTTGGCCTGATCGTAGGAGCTGCTGCTGTTGCCAAGGGCTGGTTGCCTCCTCAATGGATGCTCATATTCGCACTCTGCATCTCCTTTACCTTTATACTGGCAGCACCCATGAACATGGCTGCTGACCGAATCTACGCCGTATTGCAGAGAAAGCTGCTCCGCTTTGAAAGCCAGGAGCGTCTTCCGGAAGATGAACCCATTGAATTTCTCAAGGAAGAAGTTGTCGTTTTCGGAATGGGCCGAACCGGCAACCGGGTGTACGAGGTACTGGAAAGAAAATACGGTAAAAAGGTGCTCGGCATCGATCAGAATCACGAGAAGATTGACGAGTTAGTGCTGGAGGGCAAGAATGTGATACAGGGTGACGCCATGGATCTCAATTTTTGGCAGCGAATCAATCTATCTGCCGATCCACCTGCAATTATTTTGGCTACGTCAAGCCACATTACGCACATGAAGGTGATTGAGCAGCTGAACTTGCTGCACTGCGATCTGTCAGTTGCGGCCATCTCGCGCTTCGAAGATGAAATGACCCAACTTCAGGAAGCCGGCGTGAAAGTCGTTTTCAACCTCTATGAAGAGGCGGGTGCCGGTTTCGCCGAACACGCCTTCAACTCGCTCTACAAAAAAGACTGATTCCTCACTGCATTAAAACAGCAATTTAAGGCATGCTGCCTTCTGTTGCAGCTTTTGATTCTTCAGATTGATCTATGACTTTTAGTTCCAATCCGTCGTAGCGCACAAGATAGATGCCATTGTTGAGAATGCTACCCGACGTGTTTTCTATATAGTTGTAACGCGTGGAGAGTCTCTGTGATTTCCCCTGACCTATCAGGTCTGAATTATAAGACAAACGCATCAGCAGATCGTAAGTGACGTCAAAACCATCGATAGAATAATCGGTAGGCAAAGCGCCATATCTCTTTCGGTACACACTCTCAAAACTTTTGTATTCCGGACTGCTCATATCGACAAAGACCGACGTGGGATAGTGAAAATGGACACGTGCCAAAAAGTTGTTGTCTATCTTGCTGTAGTTGCGGCTCTTTTCAAAGCCGAACACCACCAGGCTGTCTACCTCCGGAAAGACGCCGAGGTTATTGAACACATCACCCAAAAAAGCAGGCTCATCGTCAGTGACCAAAAACCAGTTCACGATTCCGCGATCCAACGTATCTCTGAAAACACGGAAGAGCTCAGGATCGATGTATCCATCCTTGGGCTCCATCACGATAACTTCGTTGTCGGCAGACAACTCTTCGATGTCCTTTCGAATTCGCTCGTAGATGTGCCCGGATTTATCCGTAGTATTCTTGATGATGATGAGGTTCTGACTCTCGTGGGTCTTTTTGATGTATTCCAACATCTCATCTGTCAATTGATCGATCGAAGCCTTGTCCTGAACGAGGTTCATATTGTTTATCATCGAATGATCCTTGCTCGAAATTGGCGAAACCAGCAGCGGATCACTAGAATTGAGATTGTTGGACACTTTTTGAAGATTTGACAGGAACAAGGGGCCGATCACGGCATCGTATTCTCTCATCTCAGGACGTCGGGCCAATCTGTCGGATACACGGACATCATTTTCCGTGTCATATACTACAGTGTGAACCGAAAGACCCTGCTTTTTCAATGAGTCAAGGGCCACCAGGGCGCCGAAGTAGAAATCCGATGTGATGTTCAGCAACCGGTCGTTTTCGAAATCCAAACTGTCACGATCTGCCTTAAAAGGCAGCATCATGGCGATCTTCAAACGTTTGTCAGGATCAACTATGTCTTCAAACCAGTCCTTTTCGGCTTTGACCCTATTTGGTATTTTGAGCAACATTCCTTCCTTGACCCCATCTTCCAGCTCCGGATTCGCTGCTATGAGTTCCTCGCTGGATATCCCGTACATGTTCGTAAGACTGAACATGGTTTCCAATTTTTCAACTTTGTGAACCGTGAACTCTTCGTCCGACGTCTCCACAACCTCCTTGGGAACCAGTATTACGTCATCAATCTGAAGCCCCTGCTCGGCGATTTTCGGATTCAGTTGCTCCAAATACTCGATGCTTATTCCGAACTGCCTCGATATGCTGTACTTGGTCTCTTTCGCCTTGACCAGGTAAGGCTGGGTATTCTTGTCCTTCTCCTCAATTGCCTCGAGATCAATTAGAAGCGGTATTTTGATGACCTGCCCTACTTTGAGCCCCCTGCTCATCAAAAAGGTGTTGTTGTCGTTTAACTCCTTTTCACTGATCTGGTACTTCTGAAGGAGGCTGTAAACAGTTTCCTTGGGAACGACTTCGTGATAAATGAAATTATCCACAACGATGTCTCGTGCCCCGATCTGGCTAAGCTCCTCACTGCTTACATTATCCAAAGGATCGTAGCTCTTGTTCGGAATGACAATTAAATCATCCGCTTTGACATTGTCCTTAACATCCGGATTCAGTTTGAGCAGGTCGTAAGGGGTTACAGACAGGGATTTTGCAATGCTCTGAATGCTTTCCCCCTCTTTGACCTTATAGGTGATGTACTTTTTTTCCTGCGCATCAAGAACACCCGAAGAAAGAAAAAGGGTCAAAAAGAGCAAACATTGAAAAAACCTGAGTAAACGCATCATGATCAAAGTTCTTAACTTGATTTTCATTCACATATTATTTCGCTCCGCTGCTATTTATCAACAATCGGAATCTGTAAAACATGGGAATTATTCCCATTCTATCGTAGCCGGAGGCTTGGAGCTGATGTCATATACGACTCGATTCACTCCTTTCACACCGTTGATTATCTTGTTCGAGGTCTCCTGCAAAAACTTGTAGGGCAAGTCGACCCAATCGGCTGTCATTCCATCTGTGGAATACACGGCACGCAAGGCCACAACTCGCTCATAGGTCCGCTCATCCCCCATGACTCCTACTGAATTCACAGGCAACAGCATGGCGCCTGCCTGCCAGACGCTATCGTAAAGGCCCCAGCTTTTGAGACCTTCAATAAAAATATGATCCACTTCCTGCAGGAGTCTGACCTTCTCTGCCGTGATGTCGCCTAAAATACGGATTCCCAAACCAGGTCCCGGAAACGGGTGGCGCCCCAGCAATTCCTCGTCGATGCCCAGGCTTCTTCCCACGCGTCTGACCTCGTCCTTGAAAATCATCCGCAAAGGCTCCACGACCTTTAATTTCATGAAATCCGGAAGGCCGCCCACATTGTGATGCGACTTGATCGTCGCAGAAGGTCCTCCGTGGACTGATACCGATTCGATGACATCAGGATATATGGTGCCCTGACCTAAAAAGGTAACATCTTCTATCAAATGTGCCTCATCGTCAAACACCTCAATGAAAGTGCCCCCAATGGCTTTTCGTTTTTTTTCCGGATCCTCAATGCCCTTCAGTTTTTCGAGGAAGCGCTCCGATGCGTCTACACCCTTTACATTCAGGCCCATGTGCTCGTACTGATCCAGAACGCGTTCAAATTCATGCTTTCTGAGCAAACCATTATTCACGAATATGCAGTAGAGGTTCTTCCCTATGGCCTTGTCTAGCAATACGGCAGCAACCGTTGAGTCGACACCTCCCGACAGGCCCAAAACCACTTTTCCATCTCCAATGGTTTCTTTCAAATCGGCTACAGTTGTCTCGACAAAGGCATTGGGCGTCCAGTCCTGTTTGATTTTCGAAATATGGACAAGAAAGTTTTCCAGCAAACGGGTTCCGTCGGTTGTGTGGTAGACCTCCGGGTGAAACTGTATTGCATAAGTCTCCTCCCCTTCAATCTTGTAAGCAGCATTATCGACGTCATTGGTGCTCGCGATCACTTTGTAATTATCCGGAAGCTCCATGATCGTATCGCTGTGCGACATCCAAACCTGGGTGCCTTCACTGATGCCATCAAAAAGCTCATTGGTGTGATCGAGATAAGACAGATTGGCTCGTCCGTATTCTCTGGAGTTTGAAGCCCCCACTTTGCCTCCAAAGAAATGAACCAGATATTGGGCCCCGTAACAAATACCAAGCAAAGGCTTCTTGCCCTTGATGGCAGAGAGGTCCGGGTGCGGCGCGTCCTCGTTTCGAACCGAATACGGGCTTCCCGACAGGATTACTGCCTGAAAGTCATTTACGTTAAATTTCTTGCTGTTGTAGGGATGAATCTCACAGTAGATGTTGAGCTCCCGAACCCTTCTCGCGATCAATTGAGTCACCTGTGACCCAAAATCGAGAATTAAAACCTTGTTCTGCATGCGCAAAAATAAAATTTAATTCAGAAAAATGGCTTTCATAATCCAATTTTTATAAAAGATGAATTACGCTTACCTTTAATGGATAAAAAACTTCCCTCACTAATGAAATTCTCCATATATCTGATTCTCTGTCTTATTGCTTTAAATACTCATTTGGTTATAGCACAAGATGGGGCGATCGAAGATCACTCGGAAGCATCTAAACACAATACGGATCATGCGAATCCGGAACACGAAGAATTCAAGCACCACTACATCGGGTTCCACATAGGGCACACCCATGTCTCGGGAGGTGTTCAAAACGGTGACAAGAAGTGGCTGGCTCTACCTTCGTTTGGTCTTGCCTATGTATACGGGTTCAACGAGAAATGGGGAATAGGCATTCACAGCGAAATGATAGTGGAGGACTTTCTGGTGCAGGGTTCAAGTTCTGAAAGCAGAATGGTTCGCAACGATGCCGGGTCCGAAGTTGCAGTCATTGAAAGAGGCCGGCCCATAGCCGTGGCAGTGATTGGCATTTACAAGATCCACAAGCACATTGGTTTGCTCGCTGGAGGAGGCATGGAATTCTCAGAGCATGAAGACTTCGCACTGGTCAAAATTGGAGCTGAATTCCCCTACCATTTTGCACATGGCTGGGAAATGTTCGGCACCCTTTCCGTCGACCTCAAAATCGACGCCTATAACAGTTTCTCATTCGGGTTTGGCGTTGCACATCTATTTTGATTTCCGTTTTCCTGTCATGGGAATATTACCCTGAGATGACTTGGCCATGCCTTCAAAAGAATTCTTGTCAAAATTCAACTCGAGCTGTACCCTTTCACCTTCGACGATCACAACCCCAGTCATTTTGTTTTTCTCAGTCTCAATCTCATCCAAATCAGAAGTGTAGGAACCGATGCTTATGGTTCCATTCAAGGATTTCTTTTCTTTGGTTAAATTGATTAAGCCGTTTTGGTATCCATAAGGAGCATTTGGAGCCTCAAACTCCCAAATGCCTACAAATTTTTTTACACCGAAAGCCGCCTCATCTGCGGTGAAACTCATCGATACAAAGAGGAGCATTACAACTGCTCCCAAAGAAATAATTCTGTTCATGATAAAAATGTGTTTAAACGTTACCCAAAGATATTTGTTTTTGCAAAATTCACCCCATTAAAACGAAAAAACCCGCCACGTTTGTGGCGGGTTTTTCAAAAACTTTCTAGACTTGTCAGTCTTCCTTGACTTCTTCGAAATCTACGTCCTGAACGTCGTCCTGAGCAGCTTCTCCTTCTGAGGAAGCTCCTGCTCCTGCGTCAGCACCAGGCTGAGGCCCGGCAGACTGAGACTCTTGTTGGGCTTTGTACATTTCTTCAGAGGCCGCTTTCCAGGCTTCATTGATCTTCTCCATGGCCGCGTCAATCTGGGCCAGGTCTTTCGATTCGTGAGCCTTCTTCAACTCTTCCAAAGCACTCTCAATAGGCCCTTTCTTGTCCGCTGAAAGCTTGTCTCCAAATTCCTTGAGCTGACTTTCAGTCTGGAAGATCATCGCATCTGCCGCATTGATCTTCTCGGCTGTTTCCTTAGCTTTCTTATCGGCTTCGGCATTGGCCTCAGCGTCTGCTTTCATCTTTTGGATGTCCTCCTCAGACAAACCTGATGAAGCTTCAATTCGAATGCTGTGCTCCTTTCCAGTGCCTTTGTCCTTGGCGGACACATTGATTATTCCGTTGGCGTCAATGTCGAAGGTTACCTCGATCTGTGGAACCCCTCTTGGCGCTGGTGGAATTCCATCCAGGTGGAATCGTCCAATGGTCTTGTTATCAGCAGCCATGGCTCGTTCTCCCTGTACAACATGGATTTCAACCGACGGTTGGTTATCAGCAGCTGTTGAGAATACCTGTGATTTCTTGGTTGGAATCGTGGTGTTCGCCTCAATCAACTTAGTGGCAACATTTCCCATGGTCTCAATTCCGAGCGACAGGGGTGTCACGTCAAGCAACAGCACGTCTTTCACATCTCCTGTGAGAACACCACCCTGGATCGCAGCTCCAATCGCCACAACCTCATCCGGGTTAACTCCCTTCGAAGGCTTCTTGCCAAAGAACTTCTCAACTTCTTCCTGGATTCTTGGCATACGGGTTGATCCACCTACCAATATCACCTCATCGATGTCAGAGGTCGACAGATCAGCATCTTTCAATGCCGCGCTTACCGGTGCCATAGATCGCTTGATCAGAGAGTCTGAAAGCTTTTCAAACTGTGCTCTTGTCAGAGTCTTCACCAAGTGCTTCGGTCCTGATGCAGTCGCTGTCACGTAAGGCAGGTTGATCTCAGTCTGAGAACCAGAAGAAAGCTCAATCTTCGCCTTTTCTGCCGCTTCTTTCAAACGCTGCAGTGCCATTGGATCCTTTCTTAGGTCCATATCCTCTTCTTTCATGAATTCTTCGGCCAACCAGTTGATGATAACCTGGTCAAAATCATCACCTCCCAGGTGAGTATCTCCATTGGTAGATAGTACTTCAAAGACGCCATCGCCAATCTCGAGGATTGAGATGTCAAAAGTACCTCCTCCAAGGTCGTAAACGGCGATCTTCTTATCCTGACCTGACTTGTCCAATCCGTAGGCCAATGCCGCAGCAGTGGGCTCATTGATGATTCGGCTCACTTTCAAACCGGCAATCTCTCCTGCTTCTTTCGTAGCCTGTCTTTGCGAGTCATTGAAATATGCAGGAACCGTTACAACGGCTTCCTTAACTTCAGTTCCGAGGTAGTCCTCGGCTGTTTTCTTCATCTTTTGAAGTACCATCGCAGAAATCTCCTGTGGAGTGTATAACCTGCCGTCGATGTCCACACGTGGGGTGTCGTTCTCTCCTTTGACAACACTGTAAGGAACACGCTCAGCTTCCATTTTAGACTCCGAGTATTTGTTACCCATAAATCTTTTGATGGAGTAAATCGTATTCTTAGGATTGGTCACCGCCTGGCGCTTTGCAGGGTCACCAACTTTTCTCTCGCCTCCTTCAACAAAGGCTACAATAGAAGGGGTTGTTCTTTTTCCTTCCGCATTAGGAATAACAACCGGCTCGTTTCCTTCCATCACAGAAACACAGGAGTTGGTGGTTCCTAAATCAATTCCAATTATCTTGCTCATAATATGATATATTAATTTGTATTCAACTTTAATTTAAACGCTGCCTCATTCAGGTCAATCATTGTGCCAGAGCTATTTTTCCCTGAAATTGACAGTTTTTGACATTTTTTAATGACATAGTGACATAAAAACTCCAAAAAGACGTTTGTATGTTGACATCGAAGCCACTATTTTTGATCCATTTTCGCCATGCGCCCAATCTTTAATTCTCATATTATACTCCTCATACTCATTCTGAGTTCTTTGCGGCTATCCGCCCAAACCGAACCGAAGAGAGAGTTCAGGGGAGTCTGGATTGCAACCGTGAGCAACATCGACTGGCCCAGCAGCAGAAGTCTGACCTCTAACGAGCAGAAAAGGGAGTTCATTGAATTGCTAGACATGTGCAAAAGCATGAACTTCAATGCAATCATATTCCAGGTTCGCCCTTCGGCAGACGCATTCTACGAGTCTAAATTCGAACCGTGGTCGATGTACCTGAACGGCATGAGCGGTGAAGCGCCAGCGCCCTACTACGATCCCCTGGCATTTTTTATTGAGGAAACCCACAAAAGAGGCATGGAATTCCATGCTTGGCTCAATCCCTATCGCGCTACTTTCGAC